>NZ_JAQNDK010000003.1:1436000-1795000 GCF_028368935.1 Sorangium aterium
CTCTTCGACCTCGTCGCCCGGCTTGACCTCGATCTTCCAGACCGTACCGGTGATGTGCGCCTTGATGAGCTTCGCCATGGGCGCGCGACGCTACCGGAGAGCCACCGAGAATCCAACGGGGCCGTTGTGAGCGACGGTGCCCTCCGTCGGGCGGCCCCTTCTTCGGTGATGCCCTGGGCGCCCTCCACGACGGACCAGTTCGTCTGGCGGCGCAGGCGCGCGGCGACGACGGGGGGAACGGAGGTGAGCCAAGGAGGACCGAGGGCGCCCGACGTGACCGACGTGACCGACGTGACCGACGTGACCGACGTGGAGGTGAGGTGGAAGGGACGGAGCGCAGCGATTTCCGCTGGTACCTGCGGTGCACCACGGCGATACTCTGGCTGGCGGCTCCGCGGCGCCTCGACATCACGAGGGTCGTGGCGTTCGCGAATAATTGCGTCAAAGCCGCTCTGCGGGTCAGAATCGTCCTGCTCGGTGGCCCTCCGAGGGCGACCTGCAGGTCCCCGCACCGCCCCTTGGTAGCCAAACCGCACGCGCTCGATCGAAGGAGCCACGAGGTCATGTCGGAACAGAAGGAAAGCTCGGTCCTGTTCTCGCTCAAGGAGCTGATGAACCTCGAGGAGGATCGCATCAAGAGCGAAGAGGCCCAGAAGGCCGCCGCCGCCGCCGCCGCCGAGAAGGCGCGCGTCGAGGCGGAGCGCGCCGCGCGCGATGCCGAGGAGCATCGCATCCGCACCGAGGAGGAGCGCCGTCGCAACGAGGAGCGCCGGTCCCGCGAGGAGGCGGCGCGGCTCGAGGCGATCCGGCAGGCCGAGATCGAGAAGGCGCGCGTCGAGGCCGAGCAGAAGGCGCGGCTCGAGGCGATGGCCGCGCAGCAGCACCACGAGCGCTCGCTCGCTGCGCTGCAGCAGGACGAAGGGAAGAAGAAGCTGCGCAAGCTCCTCATCGGCGGCGCCATCGCGAGCGTGCTGGTGATCGGCATCGTCACGGTCGTCGCCGTCGACTCGGCGCAGAAGAACGAGGCGCGCATCCAGGCCGAGGCCGCGAGGGCCCGCGAGCTCGAGGAGGCGAACAAGCGCCTCGAGGCGCAGTTCAAGGAGTCCGAAGGCAAGATGGCCGGGCTGCGCGATCAGCTCGCGACCGCCAAGGACGAGGCGACGCGCCTCGCCCTGCAGAAGCAGCTCGAGGCCGAGCAGCAGAAGCAGGAGCAGCTGCGCCGCGGCGGCGGTGGACGCCCGGCCGCGGGCGGCGCGCCGGCGAGCGGCGGCGGCACCAAGGCGCCCTGCAACTGTGCGCCTGGCGATCCGCTCTGCAGCTGCCTCTGACGCGGAACGGGGTCCCCGCATGGTCAACTTCAGCTCCGTCAGGCAGAGAACGAGCCTCGGCAGCGGTTCGCTCGACGAGGCGCGCCGCAGGCTCGTCTTCCCGCTCGACTACGCGAACCTCGACGACGCCAGGGCGGCGGCGACCCGCATCGCCCCCTCGATCGGCGTGCTCAAGGTCGGTCTGGAGCTGTTCGTCCGCGAGGGGCCGAGGGCGGTCGAGTTCGGCAAGTCGCTCGGGCTCGACGTCTTCCTCGATCTGAAGCTGCACGACATCCCCGAGACGGTGGCGCGGGCGGTGGCGGGCGCCGCCGCGCTCGGGGTCCGGTACCTGACGGTGCACGCGGCCGGCGGCGCCGAGATGCTGAGGCGCGCGGCCCTCGAGGCGGCGCGCTCTCAGGACATGATCCTGCTCGCCGTCACCGTGCTCACGTCGCTCGACGACGGCGATCTCGCCGCGCAGGGCGTGCAGGGCAGCGCGTCCGAGCACGTGGTCCGGCTGGCGCAGCTCGCGCGCGGCGCCGGCGTCCACGGCTTCGTCGCCTCGCCGCACGAGGTGCCCGCGCTGCGGGAGGCGCTCGGGCGGGGCGAGCTCATCGTGACGCCGGGCATCCGCCTCGGCCCAGGCGCGGGCGGCGCGCAAGGCGATGATCAGAAGCGCATCGCCACCCCCTCGGCCGCGATCTCGGCCGGCGCAGATCTCCTCGTGGTCGGCCGCCCGATCCGCGACGCGGCCGATCCGCTCGCCACGGCGCGCTCGATCGTCCAGGAGATCGCGCACACGCTCCACCCCCCGCGCTGACGTGAGCCGCCTCGTCTACGGTCTCCAGCCGGTTCGTGAGGCGATCCGCGCGCACGGCGCGCGGGTCGGGTGGGTCCTCGTCCAACGCGACGGCGGCCCGAAGCTCGACGCGCTCGCGCGCCTCGCGGAGGGCCAGGGCATCCCGACCGAGCGCGCGCCCCGCAACGAGCTCGATCGCCGCAGCGCCGGCGGCCGCCACCAGGGGGCCGTGGCCTCGGCGCCCGAGCTCCGGATCGTCGGTGTCGACGAGATCCCGGTCGTCGAGGAGGGCCAGCCCGGCGCCGGCACGATCACGGTGGCGCTCGACGGCGTCATGGACCCGCAGAACTTCGGCGCTGTGATCCGCAGCGCCGTCGCCCTGGGCGCCCGGGCCATCCTGTGGCCCGAGCACAGCTCGGCGCCGCTCACCCCGGCGACCTTCCGGGCGTCCGCGGGCGCGATCGAGCACGCGAGGCTGTGCCGCGTCCCCTCGTTGCCCGACGCCCTGGAGGCGCTCGCCGCCCGAGGCGTCGCCGCGATAGCGCTCGATGCCCAGGGTCCGGTGGAGCTCGGCGAGCTGCCCCTGACAGGCCCTGTCGCGATCGTCATCGGCGCCGAGGACAAGGGCACGCGCCGCTCGGTCCGCCGCGTCTGCCAGCACGTCGCCCGGCTCCCCATGACCGGCCCCATCGCCTCGCTGAACGCCTCGGTCGCAGGGGCGATAGCGCTCTACGAAGTCGTCCGGCAGCGCCGCGCATCGAGCGCGTAGTTCGGACAGCAAGCTCGGCCTCTCGCGAGGCGCCTCCAGGTGAAGGTGACCCGGGCGCTCGCGCGCCGTGACGTCGCTTGGCAGCGCTGCACGTCGAGCGCGAGCTCACCCGAGGGCTGACCTGGACGCCCCTCGATCGATGCATTCGGAGCCAGCGTGATCGCGCGCCGCGAGCTCGTCGGGCAGCGCCGTAGGCCGCCCCTTTACATCAACAAAATTGACAATAAATTCGAACAGATACAAACGAAACCTGAAGCAAAATCGAGCACCTCGTCGAACGCTGAACAGGTTCACAGCAAGACGACCGATTCGATCCATTCAATGGATCGACCTAAAGAATCCACAGCCCCCTCAAAAAGCTCAATCGCTACGAATAGATACCCCTGTGGACTCATCCTTCTCTGCGCGCTAATCCGGAATGGCTCGAGGGATGGTTCAAGAATCGACGGGTTCCCGGTAAGCGACGGGATCGGCTCAGCTTCCAGCTCGAAGCGATCGCAGGCGGGAGAGCACGCGGGCCACGCGGCGCGTGGCCTCGACGAGGTCGGCCTCGGTCGTGTCCTCGCCGATCGAGAAGCGCACGGCGGACGCCGCGCGCTCTGGTCCGAGCATCGCCGTGACGACCGGGGAAGGCTCGGCGGTCCCGGCGCTGCAGGCCGAGCCGCTGGACACGGCGACGCCCTCGAGGTCGAGCGCGGCGCAGAGCTCGTCGCCGCGCCAGCCGGGCCAGGAGAGGTTCGTGACGTGGGGGGCGCGGTCGCCGTCCCCGTTGCGGATCGGCGCGGCGCCCGCCGCGCGCCCGATCTCGACGAGCTCGGCCTCGAGGCGATCGCGGAGCGGGGCGAGCGCTGCGTAGCGGGCAGGACCGCCGATCGCGCGCCGCGCGGCAACGGCGAAGCCGGCCGCCGCGAGCGGGTCCTGCGTCCCGGGCCGCAGCCCGCGCTCCTGCGCGCCTCCGAGCAGGACGGGGCGGAGCCGGATGCCCGGCCGGACCGCGAGGGCGCCGATCCCCTTCGGCCCGCGGAGCTTGTGGGCCGCGACCGACGCGAGATCCGCCCCGGCCCACGCCTCCGGCGGGAGGCGTCCCACGGCCTGGACGGCGTCCACGTGAAGGCGCGCCCCGCGGGCGTGGACGATCGCCGCTGCCTCGGCGATCGGCTGGATGACCCCCGTCTCGTGGTTCACCGCCTGGAGGCTCACGAGCCGCACGGGCGCGACGGCCGCCGCTCGATCCACGGCGGCAGCGATCGCCTCCGGCGCGACCCGGCCGGACGGCTCGGGATCGATCCACGCGACGTGCACGCCGCGGCCGGCGAGCGCCTCGGCGGCGCGGGTCACCGACGGGTGCTCGATCCGCGAGACGACGAGCGCCCCGGATCGCTCGTCGAACGCGTGGCAGAGCGCGAGGTTGTTGGCCTCGGTGCCGCCCGAGGTGAGGACCACGTCGCGCGCGTCGAAGCCCGTCAGCCGGGCGACCGCCTCGCGCGCCTGCTCGATGAACGCGCGCGCCCGACGCCCCGGTCCGTGGACGCTCGCGGGGTTGGCCCAGGCCACCTCGGCCGCGGCCTGCATCGCCGCCAGGACCTCGGGGTGCGGCGGCGTCGTCGCGTTCCAGTCGAGGTAGATGGCGCGAGCGGCTGGGTGCATCAGATGGACGACGAGGGATCGGTGGGCGGCGACGAGGGCGGGCCGAGCCGGCCGGGGGAGCTGCCATCGTCCTGGAAGGGCGCTCGCCGGGCGACCGTCAGGTAGAACGCGGCCCCGGTCAGCGTCTCCCCCTCGATGATCTCGTTGCTGGGAGACGCGACGCGCACGTCGCCGCCGAGCCCCCGGGCGGTGCGCCGCGCGATCGCGAGCCCGACGCCGACGCCGCCGTAGGCGCGCGTGGCCGAGCCGTCGACCTGGTAGAACGGCTCGAAGATGCGCGACTGGCGGTCCGCCTTGACCCCGGGCCCGGTGTCGGCGACGCAGAGCTCGTAGTGCCCCGACTGGAGCACGATGACCCGCACGCCCGCGGTGCCGCCGGCCGGCGTGAACTTCGCCGCGTTCTCGAACAGCTGGATCATCGCCCGCTGCAGGCGGCCCGCGTCGCCCCACGCGGGGAGCGGGCCGCGCGGCAGCTCCTCGACGAGCTGGACCTTCCCCTCGGCGAAGCGGTCGGCGACCTGGGCGAGGGCGCGCCGCGTGGTGTCGAGGAAGTCGTACTCGGAGTGCATGAAGCGCATCCGGCCCGTCTCGATGCCGGTGACGTCGAGGAGGTTGTCGATGAGCGAGCGGAGCCTGCGGACGCAGTCCTCCATCGCGAGGAGCGCCTTCTTCTGCGCCTTGTTGAGCGGGCCCAGCTCCTCGTCGGCGAGCAGCTTCACGTACCCGACGATCGGGGTCATCGGGGTCGCGAGCTCGTGGGAGATGTTGCGGTAGAACTCGGTGCGCGCGGCGTCGAGCTCGCGGAGCCGGGCGTTGGCGCGCGAGAGCTCGGCCACCTTCTGCTCCAGGTGGGCGACGATGCGCTGGCTCTGCTCGCGCAGCCGGAGCGGCCCCTGGGACGCGGGGAGCTCCTCGCGCGCGCCGCTGAGGTACCGGGCGATGATCGACGGGAAGGAGCGCGCGTCGATCGGCTTCTGGAGGAAGCCGTCACAGCCGACGGCGAGGCTCGTGTCCCGGTCGCCCTCGGCGGTGATCGCCACGATGGGGACGCCGGCGAGCGACGCCTCGCCGCGCAGGCGCAGGGTGACCTCGAATCCATCGAGGCCCGGGATGTTCAGGTCGACGAGGACGAGGTCGGGGTGCTGCGTACAGGCGAGACGTACCCCTTCGAGCCCGTCGGCGGCCTCTAGGACCTCGTAGCCCGCGTTCTGGAGCAGCTTGCGGACGAGCAGGCGGTTCGCGGGGTCGTCCTCGATGTGAAGGATTTTCGACATGGGCTCTGCGTGCGCATAGTAGTCGCGATCGCGGGGGTTCAGGCACGTTCTGCGCGAACTTCCACCGCCTGGCCGGGACGCGCGGGCGCGCCCGGCGCCGGGATCGTCCGCTCGTAGCGCTCGTTTGCGGTGCGGGTTGCCAGGCTCGCGCCGAGCGGGTTGCCAGGCTCGCGCCGAGCGGGTTGCCAGGCTCGCGCCGAGCGGGTTGCCAGGCTCGCGCCGAGCGGGTTGACGGAGGGGCAGCATCCCTTCAATACGGGGGCCGCCATGCTCGGCCCTTCCAGGTTCCACCGCGCCGCCGTCACGACGACGCGCTGCCTTCCCTTCCTCGGGCGCTCCCGATGACGACCGCGCACCAGCAAGAGAGCGAGGCTGCCGTCGCAGACGCCGGGGGTGGAGAGACCGCCAGCCTCCCGCTGCCGGACGCGCCGCGCAGCGCGGGCGACCCCCCCGCGAGCGCGGGGAGCGCTGCCCGCGCGCTGCCCGCCCGCCTCGCCTATGCGCTCGCGGCGCTCAGCGGGCTCTTCTACTTCCTCGGGTTTCCTGGGGTGGATCTCTGGCCGATCTCGTTCTTCGGCCTCGTCCCGCTGATCGTCGCGCTGCGCGGACAGACGCCCGCGCGCGCGGCGCTGCTCGGCTGGATCGCCGGCTTCGTCATGACGATGACCGGCTTCTACTGGCTGCTCGAGATGCTGCGGGTGTTCAGCGGATTCCCCACGGTCCTCTGCGCGCTCTTCATGGCCATCCTCTGCGGCTACCAGGCCGGGAGGATCGCCCTGTGCGGCTGGCTCTACGGGCGGGCCGAGGCGCGCGGATGGCCTGGCTCGGTGGCCTTCGCGCTCGCGTTCGTGACGAGCGAGCTCGTCTACCCGCTGCTCTTCCCCTGGTACTACGGCGCCTCGGTCCACAACGCGCCGGTGATGGGCCAGGTCGCGGATCTCGGCGGCCCCTACCTCGTCGGCCTGGTGCTGGTCGCCGCGAACCTCGCGATCGCCGAGCTCGTGATGCACCAGCTGGATCGCGCGCCCCCGAGCCCTGCGCCGGGCGACGCCGGCCCGGCGCGGCGCGGCCGCCCGCTGAACCGCGCGGTCCTCGCTGTGGGGATCGCCGCCCCCGCCCTCGCCGCCGTGTATGGCGTCCTCCGGATCCGCGCCGTGGACGCGGCCGCCGCCGCGGCCGAGCCGATCAAGATCGGGATCGTCCAGCCGAACCTCGCGCTCTTCGACCGTGGGAACGCGCTCAAGATCCACGTGAGCCGGACCCGGGAGCTCGCGCAGCAGGGCGCGGAGCTCGTCGTGTGGAGCGAGGCAGGCGTGCCGCAAGCCTTCCGCGAGTCGGCCTACCAGAGAGAGGTCCAGCGGTCGCTCACGCGCCGCCTCGGCGTCCCCACGGTGGTCGGCACGGTCATCCACCGGCAGGCGGCCGACCGGAACGAGCGCGGCGTGAGCTTCAACACGGCGCTCATGGCCGGCAAGGACGGCGAGATCCTCGGTCGATACGACAAGCAGTACCTGCTCGCGTTCGGCGAGTACCTCCCGTTCGGCGAGATGGTCCCGTACCTCTACAAGCTGTCGCCGAACTCGGGCCGCTTCAGCTCCGGCACGTCGTTCGCTCCGCTCGAGTGGGAAGGCCACAGGCTCGCGACGATGATCTGCTACGAGGACATCCTGCCCCACTTCGTGAACAAGCTGGTCGCCCAGGGCGACCCCGACCTCCTCGTCAACCTCACGAACGACGCCTGGTTCGGCGACTCGACGGAGCCGTGGATCCACCTCGCGCTCGCGAAGATGCGCTCGATCGAGCACCGCCGCTACCTCGTGCGCGCCACGAACAGCGGCGTCTCCGCGATCGTCGACCCGGTCGGGCGGGTCGTCACGCACAGCGACACGTTCAAGGAGCAGTCGCTCCTCGGCGAAGCCCGGTTCATGCACGGGCAGACCGTCTACGGAACCGTGAAGGACATCCCGTGGTACGTCGCCGCGGCCGCGAGCGCCGCGATGGCGCTGTTCACGCGGCCGAAGCGCCGACGGCCCCGGCGCGGCGAAGCCTGAGCTGCGCGCGCGTTCGCGTCGTACTCGCCGACGCCGCGCGCGGCCCGGTTGACGCCGGAGCGACCAGAGAGCGACGGTCACCCGCACAGGAGACGGGCCCAGATCGGCGTTTTCGGCGCGGAAGCGTACTCACGTCTCAGGATTGATCATATTTCCCCCACCTCCCTCGCGGCGCTCCAGCCCTGAACGAGGGTGAGGAGCTGCTCGTAGCCACGGCCCAAGGTCTGCCAGCCGGGCTCGCCGTTTCGCCGGAGGTGTCCGCCGAGCGCGGCGATCGCCAGGAAGGCATCGCGGGCCGTGGCGTTCTCGGGCAGGGGCTTGCGCGCGAAGACCCGCAGCACCGCGAGCTGGGTGGGCGTGAGCACGGCGGTCGCGGGCTGCTCCGGAGCGCGCCGAGCCTCGCTGCGCAGCAGCAATAGCTGCCAGGCGATGGGCGCGAAGAGCGCCAGCACGTTGCGCAAGCCGTGCAGGTCCTCGATCTGGCGCTTCTCGTAGGCGCACCCGGTCTTCAGGGCCTTGAAGAATTCCTCCACCATCCAGCGCGCCCGGTACCAGTCGACCAGCTGCGTCAGCTGCTCGCCGGACTCGACCGGCTCGTTGGTGAGCAGCACCCACTCGACCGGCGCTTCGCCCGGCGGCGGCTCGAGCTCCCAGACACGCACGACCTGAAGCGAGAGTGTCGCCGGCAGCTCACGCGGCTGCGATCTGGGTCGTCGCAGCGTCACGCGCGTGCTGCCAAGGGCGAGCTTCGCCAGGCGTCCGGCACGGGTGGGATGCAGGCGTTTCTGTTGAGGGCTACGGTTGCCCGCCGGCCGTGGGGAAAGCTCTACCTCGCGCACAGCGACCGCTTGAACTTGCGCGAGCGCGTGCTCAAGTTTCGCCTCCTCTCCGAGGGCGGCGGCCTCGACGAGGCGATTGTGTGCCAGCCGGATCACGAACCGATGCCCTGCGCCCAGCAGCTGCGCGAACAGGCCGTAGTCGTCGCCCTCGCGGTCCATGACATGCACCAAGGCGTGCGGAGCACAGCCCAGGGCAGCGACCTGTTCCACCTGCTCTCCCCAGCGGTCGTGCTCGTTGCCCGTCGTGTCCTCGTCGCGCACGTGCGTGCTCAGAGCGAGCACGCCGAGCGGGCGACGCACCCCATCGCCGCTGACGGCCAAGGTGAAGTGGGCGAAGAACGTCTGCCCCGAGGAGCGCAGCCGGCCGAGCCCCTGCCGCTGGCCGTCCGAGCGGAAGGAGAGGGTCGTGGTGTCATGGATGGCGAGCACGACCGGCTCGGCCTCCATGCGCGCGAGGGTGGCGCGCACATGCGGAGCCAGGATCGCCGCGGGCGTGACGGCGTCGTTGCCGAAGAAACGGTACGCAGCCTCCAGCTCGCTGTCGGACAGCAGCGAGGGGAAGCTCTTGTCCGGCGCCTGCGCCAGCTTTTGCACCAGCTTGCTCTGGCGCTTCGAAAGCCGCACATCGCCGAAGGGCGCGTCGCTCATCTCCTCGGCGAGTGCGGCCGCGTTCTCTGCTGCGGGTGAACCCATCCGCAGCTTTGATCACGTCGCCCAGCACACATCAAGCGAGATGTGTAGGATCCTGAGACTCACGTACGCTGAGCACCGAAAACGTCGAGATGGGCCCGTCTCCGAAGCGGATGACCGCCGCTCTAGAGCTTCATTGCCTTTTTGAAGCGCTTCGCGTCGGCGAACATGTCGACGTTCGTGAACACGTACGTCGCGTCGTCGTGCTTCGCGCCGCGCGCGATCTCCGCGAGCCGCTCGATCGCCGGATCCTCGTAGCGCGACTTGTGCCCCGCGGGACCGTGCAGGCGGTAGTAGGCCACCTTCAGCCGCGAGAGGCCCGCGTTCAGCGGATCGCGCGCGGCGAGCGCACCGACCTCCTGGGTGAGCTCGTCGCACTCGTCCGGATCCCACCCCGGCGGAGGCTCGAAGACGACGCGCTCGAAGCGCTTCTTCACGTTGACGAGGAAGTCGCGCAGGATGGCCTTGTTCGCGCGCGTCGGCGTGAACTCCGGGGGGCCGACGAAGACGGCGAGCTTCGCCTCGAGCTCGTCCGCGACCGCCTCGATGCTCTTGAGCGCCGTCTCGATCACCTTGCCGTCCCGAAACCCCTCCTGCCCGATCTCGCGCGGACCGAGCAGGGCGAAACGAAAGCCGCCTGGAGCTTCGCGCCGCCAGCGCCGGATCGTTCCAGGTCCCGGAAGGGACACATGGGTCTCCTGCACCTCCACGAACATGAACTCGCGGAAATAGCGCGTCGCTGGGACGGGAAAACCGGCGCAGCCGACGGTAATCATCGCCCCCACCCTAGCCCACGCGCGCGCTGGCGAGAAGCCAGAGCGATGGATTTCTCGCTCGGCTCGCCCGGATGCCCGAACGAGACGGGGCGCGCGGCCAGGTCGCGGGCGCGAGGACGCAGTCGCAGTGGGTGCCCGCTCACTCCTCGCCCTCGCGCCGCGGCGCCGCTGGCTCGGAGCCTGGGCGCGCCGCAGCGCCGTCGACCGCGCCCGCGCCCGCGCCGGTGGCTTGCCCGAACGGCAGCGCGAGCACGGCGGCGCTGCGATCGACCTTGCGCTGCAGGCGGGCTCGGCGGCGGGCCTGCGCGGGCTCGGGCTCCGCGGTGCCCTGGTCGGCCAGCTCGAGGGCGCGGGAGAAGGCGCGCACGTGGTGCTCGTAGAGCTTCGCGAGCTCGAGGCGCACCGAGGGGTCGTCGATCTCGGCGGCGAGCGCCTCGTAGTCCGCGAGCGCCCGCGCCTTGTCCCCGCGCGCCTTCGCGATGTCGCCGCGCGCGCGCCGCGCGACCGCGCCGCCGCCGCGCTCGACGGCCGCGTCCGCGAGCTCGGCCGCGCGCTCGAGCGCGCCCGCCCGCCGCAGCGTCGCGGCCACCCCGGCGAGATCGCCGGCGGCGAGGCTGCCGAGCGGCTCGCCGTAGAGGCCGACCAGCGCGACCATCGCGAGGACGTCGGCGGCGTTGTGCTCGACGACGCCGAGCAGCGCCTCCTCGTCGCCGGTGCGCAGGAAGTGGGCGTAGCACGCGACGATCTCGCCGCCGGGCACGTCCCCGACGCGCACCCGGCCGAGCACGTCGTGCTCGAGGGCGATGAGGGTGCGGCTCTTCAGGCGGGCCTTGTGGATGCGGCGCGCGACGTGGACGAGATCGAGGTGCGGCAGCTCCGGCGGCGGCGGCAGGCGGTTCATCACGTAGCGCGTGCGCAGGAGCGGCATGTCGAACGCCTTGCCGTTGTACGTGACGATCATCGAGGCGCCGGCGAGGCGCTCGGTGAGGCGGCGCAGGATGGGCTCCTCCTCGCCGAGGCGGCGCAGGAGGAGCTGCTCCATGACGAAGCCGTCGGACGAGGGCTCGCCGAGCGGCCCCGCGCTGTCCGCCCCGGGGTCGAACCAGGCGAGGCCGATCAGGAACGGCACGGTGCCCGTGCCGCCTGCGAGGCCCGTGGTCTCCGTGTCGAGGAACAGCGCCCGCCGCACATCGCAGCCGGCGAGCGCCGGGTCGAGCGACAGGAGCGCGAGCATGGCCGGATCGGCGTCGCGCGCGGCGACGAGCGGCGCGCGGCCGACGCGGGCCGCCGCGAGCGAGCGGGTGCGGCTCGCATAGAGAGGCCCCCCGGGCGTCTGCTCGACATGGAAGGGGAGCTCGCCGCGCGCGGGATCGGCCCTGGGGGTCGGCGGCGCGCCCCGGGCGACGATGCGGGAGATGCGCTCGCGCAGATCGTCGAGCGACGGTCGAGCGACGCCCGTGGACGCAACCGCCGCGGCCGGCGCCGCGTCGCTCGGAGCCGGCGCCGCGGGCGGCGGTGCGGGAGGAGCATCGGAGGGGCCGACGCCGTCCACGGCGGGACCGCGGTCGAGCGACGCCGGCGCGGGGGCGAGCGGCGCAGCGCCGCGCCGCTCCGCCGGGAGCGGCCCGAGCCGCGCGAGCTTCGACTTGAACGACGTCATCGGCCAGTCGCGAGGTTTCCACGCCGGGCACTGCGCATCAAGTCAGTGGTCCAGCGGATGCCTATCAGGGATCCTGGCCCGATCCCTGGCGCGCGGCGCTGGGACCGACACCGAGCTTCGCCCGGATCGAGGCGAGCACCTCGTCGGCTTGCCGCTCGGTCGCGGCGCGATCGCCGGAGTTCTCGATGACGTAGTCGGCCACCGCGACCTTGCGGGCGAGCGGGAGCTGCGCGGCGAGCCGGGCGCGCACCTGGTGTTCGGTCGCGCCGTCCCGCGCCATCGCGCGGGCGATCTGGACCGCCTCGGGCACAGCGACCACGACGAGCGGGCGAAACGCGTCGGCGACCCCGTTCTCGACGAGGAGCGCCGCCTCGTAGCAGGCCAGCGGCTCGCCCTGCGCCTGGAGCTCGGCGGCGCGCTCCAGCGTGAGCGCGGTGATGCGCGGGTGCACGATCGCGTTCAGCTGGCGGCGCTTGTCCGGGTCGGCGAACACCACAGCGGCGACGCGCGCGCGATCGAGCGAGCCGTCCGGCGAGACCACCTCCGGGCCCAGGGTGCGCACCACCGCGTCGAGCCCCTCGGTTCCCTTCGCCACCACCTCGCGGGCGAGCGCGTCGGCGTCGAGGACCGGAAGCCCCCGCGCGCGAAAGTGAGCCGCCACCGTGCTCTTGCCGGATCCCAGGCCGCCCGTGAGCCCGAACAGGACAATCCCCATGGCCGCCTCACCGCCCTCCCTGGAGCGACCGGCACGCCTCTCCGCTGTCTGATCTCGACCCAGCGTCATAACGCATAGCGTTAAACCTGACCCTATCGTCCCGAAGGTCGAGCGCGGCGGGCGTCAAAGGAACGTGCGACCTGCGCCGGCGCCCACGTCTGCCCGGAGCGCCTGCTCGCCTCGTGACCACCACGACCCCAGCCTACCTCGAAGGGGGGTCTGCGACCGTCGAGTTTCCTCGCCGTCGGCGCTTAAGAAGTCCGCTTCTCCGGGAATGCAACTACCATAACTGGGTGGTGGCAAAGATCGATGACCGGCCGGAGTCGAGCCTGCACGCCGCGTTCGATCGCTCGGACGTGCACCGCGGCTCGCCGGACAAGCAGCTCGTGGCGTGGTTGTCCGAGCTCGACGTCGGCGTGATCGAAGTCGACGCCGAGCAGCGCGTGGTGCGCGTCAACGGTGCAGCGGAGCGGCTGACCGGCTGGTCGATCGTCGAGGCGCGCGGCGCGCTGCTCGATCGCGTGCTCCGGCTGATCCCGGCGGCGGGGACGACGAGCGGAGATCCGGACATCGACGTCGGAGAGATGACCGAGCTGTTCGACGAGGGCGCGCCGGCGAAGGCCGCTCCGCCGCTCGCGCTCACGCCGCGGCGCGAGCCGGTGGCGCCGCTCGCGCCGGTGATCATCGACGAGGGCGCGCTGCGCACGCCGGGCGCGCCGCTCGGCGCGCCGGAGGCCGCCGCGGCAGGCAGACCGACGTCCGCGCGGTACACCGCGCTGCTCGAGCGCCGCGACGGCTCTGTCATCCCCGTGCTCCACACGATCGGCACGCTCGCGGGGCGCCCCACGCGCGAGAGCCAGCGCGACTCGAGGCCGCCGCCGCCCCCGCCCGGACAGATCATCCTCTTCCGCGAGCTCGGCGCGCCGGGGCCGTTGCCGATCCACCCGGCCAAGCCCCGCTACGACGCGCTGACGCGGCTCCTCGATCGGTACGCGATCATCGATCGCATCGAGGAGGCGCTGAACGACTGCAGGGCGAACAACACGCCGTACGCGCTCTGCTACATCGACCTGGATCGCTTCCGGCTCGTGAACGCCACGTGCGGGCACGAGGCGGGCGACGATCTGCTCCAGTGGGTCGCGACGCGCGTGCACGAGATCGTCGGCCCGAAGGACGCGGCCGGGCGGATCGGCGGCGACGAGTTCGTCCTCTTGCTCGCGGACAAGAACGAGCGGGAAGCGGAGCGGATCGCGCGCGACCTGCAGATCTGCCTGCTCGAGTTCCGGTTCGGGTGGGCGGAGAAGACGTTCTCGATCGGCGCGAGCATCGGGCTCGTGGTGCTGACACCGCACTTCGAGCGCGCGGTCGACGTGCTCGGCGCCGCCGATCACGCGTGCCGGATCGCGAAGGAGAACGGGCGCGGGAGGCTGCAGGTCTACCTCGACGACCAGCAGATGACGACGAGCCGGCGCTCGATGCAGTGGGTCGCGAGCCTGCAGCGCCACCTCGCCGAGGGGCGGCTCCGGCTCTACGCGCAGGGCATCCACCCGCTCATCAAGCCGGGCGCGGCGCACACCCCCCGCGGCGCGCACTTCGAGGTGCTCGTGCGGCAGCTCGGCGAGGACGGCCGGTTCTACTCGCCGGTCGGCATCATCCAGGCGGCGGAGCAGAGCGGCCTGATCCACGTGATCGATCGCTACGTCGCGCGCCAGGCGTTCCGGCTCATCGGCGCGCTGCCGCAGCACGCGCTGAGGCGCCTCGACACGTGCTCGATCAACCTGTCGGGCGTGTCGCTGCTGCGCGAGGGCCTGCTCGACTTCCTCGTCGAGCAGCTGCACCGGGCGCAGGTGCCGCCGAGCAAGATCTGCTTCGAGATCACCGAGACGGCGGCGCTCGCCAACCTCGGCGAGGTGCTGTGGTTCATGCAGGAGCTCGGCGCCATGGGGTGCCGGTTCGCGATCGACGACTTCGGCAGCGGGCACGCGTCGTACGGCTATCTGGAGAGCCTGCCTGTCGACTACGTCAAGATCGACGGCATGTTCGTGCGCGATCTGAAGGACAACTCGCTCCACCGCGCGATCGTGGAGTCGGTGCACCGCATCGGCGACACGCTCGGCATCAAGACGGTCGCCGAGCAGGTGGAGAACCAGGAGATCGCCGAGCTGCTCACGTCGATGGGCATCCACTACGCGCAGGGGTGGCACTTCGACAAGCCGCAGCCGCTCGTGGACCTCTGCGGGTCCCTGCGCGCCCAGGGCGAGCCGAGCATCCCGGACACGAGCGGCTCGCCGGAAGGCCGCTGACGCGATCGCGGCGAGACCGGCCGCGCCACGCGCCGGTCTCGCCGCGCGATCCGCTGGATCCTACCTAGAAGAGAAGCGCCGACGATGTCGTGAGCGTGACGCCGGCGGCCTGCATCTCGGCGAGCGCCGCGGCGACCCCGGCCTCGGTGATGCCGGCGACGGCGTCGGTCAGGAGCGCCGTGCGGTAGCCGCGCTGGGCGAGGCCGAGGGCGGCGGCGCGGACGCAGTAGTCGGTCGCCACGCCGTAGACGACGAGCTCCGGCGCGTCGCCGAGCGCCGCGGCGAGGTCGCGCAGGAACGCCTCGGCGAGCGGGTTCGCGAAGAGGCTGTAAACCTCCTTCTCGAAGTAGACCGCCTGGCTCTTGCCCGCCGCGAGCTCGCGCACCGCCGCGTCGATGGGCGCGCGCTCCACGTTCGGGAGGAAGCGGAAGCGCGGCGGCAGCGTCCCCTCGACCTTCAGCCAGCCCGGCGTCCCCTTCACGCAGTGGTCGGGGAAGCCCGGCTTGCCGCCCTCGGGGGCCGGCGTGTCGTTCGACGCGAACTCCCACGCGTCCCACGCGTGCGAGTCGACCGAGCCGACGATGGGGATCCCGTGCGCGACGGCGTGCTCGGTGAGCCTCCGGAACAGCGCGTTCGGCGAGCCCTGCACGTAAAGCGCGCCGGTCTCCTCGCAGAAGTCCCGCTGGACGTCGACGTCCACGAACACCCTCGGGGGCGATGATTGCCGCGTCCATTTACCGCTCGCCATGTGCTCGTCTCCTGTCGTGGGGGGAGCGCGCGGCCTCGCGGCCGCGCACGCCAGGGGTCTCGCTCGCTACGGGTGTCCTGCGCCGGAGACGACGCGGGCGCGCACCGCCTCCACGAGCGCGCCGAGCCGCGGCGACACCTCGGCCGCGAAGGGCGCGCCCGGCTCGGGCTCGTCGTCGATGGAGAGGAGCGCCTCCGGGAGCCCGGCGAGCTCCGCGCGTGCGCGCAGCCGGACGGCGTCGAGCGCCTCGCGCGGCGCGACCCGGGCGCCGCGCGCCATCACGGGCGCGAGCAGCGGCTCTGCGTCGGGGCTCATCGGCTCGCCGTCGAGCGCGATCACGTCGCGGGCCAGCTTCCCCGATCGATCGCGGAAGCGGTGCACCTGGTGCGCGCCGGGCAGGGTCGCCTTCCCTTCCGAGAACTTCGCGATGGGCGTGCGCTCTCCGCCGGCGCCCCGCTCGACGTCGCCGATCTCCACGAGCTTGTAGACGCCGCCCAGCGCCGGAGCGTCGATCGACGTCACGAGATCCGTCCCGACGCCGTAGAGGTCGATGGGCGCCCCGGCGCGACGGAGCTCGGCGATGCGGTGCTCGTTCAGATCACCCGAGGCGACGATCTTCGCCGACGTGCAGCCTGCGTCATCCAGGATCCTGCGCACGGCCACGCTGAGCGCGCCGAGGTCGCCGGAGTCGAGCCGGACGCCTTTCAGCTTGTCGCGCGCGATCGCCGCGGCGCGCGCCGCGCCGACGAGCGTGTCGTAGGTGTCGATGAGCAGGATCGCCGCGCTCGGGAAGACGGCGACGTAGGCCTCGAACGCGGCCTGCTCCGTCGGGTGGGCCATGGTCCACATGTGCGCGGCCGTCCCGAGCACCGGGATGCCGAAGCGCATCCCGGCCTCGACGTTGGAGGTGCCGACGCAGCCGACCGCGTACGCGACGCGCGCCGCGTCGATCGCCGCCTCCGGGTGGGCCCTCCGGGTGCCGAACTCGATGACCCCCGCGTCGCCGGCGGCCAGGACGATCCGCGCGGCCTTCGACGCGATCGCGGTGGCGTGGTTGATGGCGGACAGGGCGAACGTCTCGATGAGCTGCGCCTCGATGAGCGGCGCCGTGACGCGCAGCACCGGCTCGTTCGCGAAGAACGCGGTGCCCTCGGGGATGGCCCAGACGTCACCGTGGAAGCGGAAGTCCCGCAGGTAGCTGCAGAACGCCGGCGTCATCGCGTCCGCGAGGGCGGGCAGCGCGCTCAGGTAGGCGATCTGCTCTTCGGTGAAGCGGAGCTCCTCGAGGTATCGCACGACCCGCGCGAGGCCCATCGCGACGAGGAAGCGCCGGTGCCGGGGAAGCCGCCGCACGAAGAGCTCGCACGTCGCGACGCGCGAGGCCATGCCGCGGTGGAAATAGCCCGCCGCCATGGTCAGCTGGTACAGATCGGTGTGCAGGGCGTCCACAGATCATGGCTAGAGACGCTGGACGTACGGGTCAACCGGAAGATGGCGTGACGTGAGGCGGTGAGCCGGCCGTCCTCACGCTCGCTCCGCGGGCCGCTGCGGGCACCGCCCCCGCGACGGCCGCGGGTGGACTAAGCTCCGCGGCCATGGCGGCGAAGATCCTGGACGGCAAGGCGATCGCGCAGAAGGTCCGCGACGAGGTGCGGGAGGGGGTGGCGCGCTTCGCGGCCGCCCACGGTCGGCCCCCCGGCCTCGAGGTGGTGCTCGTCGGTGAGGACCCGGCCAGCGTGACCCACACGCGGAGCAAGGAGAGGATGTCGAACGAGGTCGGCATTCGAGGCCGGCTCCGCGCGCTCCCTGCCGCGACGACCGAGGCCGAGCTGCTCGCGTGCGTCGCGGAGCTCGACGCGGACGACACCGTCGACGGGATCCTCGTCCAGCTGCCGCTGCCGGCGCACATCCGCGCGCACGCCGTGCTCGACGCCATCGACCCCGCGAAGGACGTCGACGGCCTCCACCCGATGAACGCAGGTCTGCTCGCGATGGGCCGCCCGGGCGCCATCGCGCCGTGCACGCCGGTCGGCTGCATGCGCCTGCTCGCGGAGGCGGGCGTCGAGCTCGGCGGCGCCCGCGCGGTGGTGGTCGGGCGGAGCAACCTCGTCGGCAGGCCGATGGCGCAGCTGCTGCTCGCGCGGCACGCGACGGTCGCGATCGCCCACACGCGCACGCGCGATCTCAAGGCGCTCTGCCGCGAGGCCGACGTCCTCGTGGCCGCGGCGGGCAAGGCGAAGCTCATCGGCGGCGACTGGATCAAGGAAGGGGCCACGGTGATCGACGTCGGCATGAACCGCGACGACGCGGGCAAGCTGGTGGGCGACGTCGATTTCGACGCCGCCAGGGAGCGGGCCGCGTGGATCACGCCGGTGCCCGGCGGCGTCGGCCCCATGACGATAGCCTCGCTGCTCGCGACGACGCTGCGCGCCGCGGAAGCGCGCGTCGCGAAGCGGTAGCGCCGCCGTGACGGGGGAGCTCGCGCCCGCGCCGCAGCTCGACGCCGACGCGGAGGCCGCCTCCGCCGCCGAGCGCGCCGCGGCGTTCGTCGCGCGCGAGACGGCCGTCGCCTGTCCGCCGTTCGTCCCCGAGGTCAGGCTCCACCTGGCGACCGAGGTCACGCCGCTCTGGCACGCGACCGAGGCGGCGCTCGCGCGCGCGGGCGTGCCGCCGCCGTACTGGGCGTTCGCGTGGGCGGGCGGGCAGGCGCTCGCGCGGTACCTCCTCGATCATCCCGCGACGGTGTCGGGCAAGCGCGTCCTCGACCTCGCCTCCGGCGGCGGCATCGTTGCGATCGCCGCGGTGCTCGCCGGTGCGGGGCGCGTGAGCGCCGCCGACATCGATCCGTTCGCCGCGGCGGCGCTCCGGCTGAACGCGGCCCTGAACGGCGTCACCGTCGACGTGATCACCGAGGATCTCACGGCGAGCGGCGCGACGGCGGCGTGGGACGTGATCGTGGCGGGCGACGTCTGCTACGAGCGCGCGATGGTCGACCGCGTGCTCCCGTGGCTGCGCCAGAAGGCCGCGGGCGCCACCGCGGTGATCGTCGGCGATCCCGGCCGCGCCTATTGCCCCTCCGAGGCGATCGAGGAGCTCGCGCGGTACCTCGTCCCCACGCCGCTCGACCTCGAAGGGCGCGAGCAGCGCGAGACGCGGGTGCTGCGGCTGCTGCCGCGCCCTTCGGACCGCGGCGAGGGGCAGCCCAGCCCGTAGGCGGCGTCCGGGGGCGCGTCGCCCCGCGGACCGAGGCGCCCGCCCCCTACTCCTCGCTGAGCCGCCCCCCGTTCAGCCGGCGCACGTGCCCCCCGATCGCCGCCGCGAAGGCCGCGTCGTTCGTCGTGAGGAGCGTCGCCTTCCCCTCCGCGCGGCGTTGCTCGATGAGCTCCAGCACCGTGCGCGCCCCCTCGGCGTCCAGCCCGTTGGTCGGCTCGTCGATCACGAGCAGCCAAGGATCGCCCACCAGCGCAGCGAGCAGGAGCGCGCGCTTGCGCTGACCGAACGACAGCCCAGAGAGCCGCTGCCGGTAGAAGGCGGCCGCGCCGAGCCGCTCGATCCACGCGCGCCACGCGCCGTCGAGCGGCGGCGCCTGCTTGAGCGCGCGCACGAGGGCGCAGAGCTCCGCGACCTGGAGATCGGGCAGCGCCTCGGTCGCGTCGGGCGCGTAGCCGAGCCGGCGCCGCGCCGCGACCGCGGCGCCGTGGACGGCCTCCCCCGAGAGCGTCACGGCGCCGCGATCGGGCTCCAGCAACCCGACGACGACCCGCAGCAAGGTCGATTTGCCGGCGCCGTTCTCGCCCATCACGACCGCCACCTCCGAAGGTCCGCAGCGGAGGTCGACGCCCGAGAGCACGTCCCTGCCCGAGAGCCGCTTGTGGATCCCCGTCGCCTCCAGCGTCACAGCGCCCTCCCCTCTCCTGCCGCCGCACCGCGCCCGCGGCGCGGCGAGATCCAGCGCGCCCCGACGGGCCCCGCGAGCAGCGCGGCCGCCGGGGCGAAGGCCGCGAGCGCGAGCTCGCCCAGCGTCCACGCGGCCGCGATCGAGGCCGCGATCGCGGCGAGCACCGAGAGCAGCACCCGGCTGCTGTCGCGGCCGTCTTGCCGAACGGACCACCGGACGCAGCCGAGCGCGATCGCGGCGAGGAGCAGCCCCGCGAGCCCCGCGCCGCCGACCAGGCGCAGCGCCAGCGACGGCGCCGCGCCGGTGAGCGCGCCGACCACCGCGCCATGCCCAAGCGCGAGCGCCGCGAGCGGCGCGGCCACCGCCGCGGCGACGGCGCCCGCGCGGAGCCCGGCCGCCGTGCCGCACGCGTCGAGGAGCCACGCGAGCCGCCGCTCCTCGCGCAGGACCGGACCGGAGAGGCCAGCGCCCGCGCAGAGCGCGACCGGCGCGAGCGCGACGAGCGACGCCGCCGCGAGCGGCTCGCCCCCGAGCCGCCCGCTGTTCCGGGCCCAGGCCGCCGCGGCGAGCGCGCCGATCGCGGCGAGCGCGAGGCCTCGCACGAGCACCGCGCGGTGGCCGCGGAGGAGCGCCGCCAGGTAGGCGAACGAGAGCGCGACGAGCGCGGGCGCCGCCGATGGGATCATCGAGCGCTCGCGGCCGGCAGCGACCTCCGGCGCGCGGACGACGGCCGCGCGCAGCCCGACGGCGAGCGCGGGCGCGGCGCAGGCAAGCAGGACCGACGCCGGGGCCCCGAGCGCGATGGCGCCCGCGAGCAGCGCGAGCGCCGAGAGCTCGCGCGCCCCGCGCGGCCGGGCCAGGAGCATGCAGCGCGCCGCCAGCGCCGCGGCGCAAGCGGCGCAGCCGGCGAGCGCGCCGGCGCCGACCGCCCAGAGCGCCGCCCACGGGAGCTCGGCGACGGCGAGGAGCAGCGCATGAGCCGAGAGCAGCTCGCGGCGCGGGACCGGCAGCGCGCGGAGAAAGAACGTCGCCGGCGCCCGGAGCAGCGCGCGCGCCGCCGGCGTCCCGACGAGCAACCACGCTCCCCACAGCGCGACCCGGAACAGGGGCGACTCGCCCGCGAGGCCCGTGAGCTGCGAGGGGTGCATCCCGTTGCCGCCGAACACGACCGCCGCGACGAGGCCCATGCCCATGTACAGCGGCATGGCGCGCGCGAAGGCGTCCTTCCCGGCCGTCGAGACCAGGACGCGCAGGACGAGGGCGAAGCGGCGCAGCACGCCACGTGCTTGTACCCCACGCCGCCCGGATGCTCCCCTTGGAAGCGCGTGCGCCACCGGCGCAGGCCGGCGCTGCCGCTCGGCGCCCGGCGCGCCGCCCGCCCCCCTGCCGCGCTGGCCAGCGCAGCGGCCCTCCCCGCCCGCGTGGCCGATGTCGCGGAGCGCGCCGGAAGCAGTAAACTCGACCGGGTGAGCCGCTCCCCTGGGCGCCGAGGCGCCGACCCGTCGCAGCTCTCGCTGTTCGGTCCAGCGCCGGAGCCCGCCGCTGTCGAGGCGGCGCGCGAGCGCGACGCGATGGCGGCGGTCTACGACGACGCCGCCCGCCTGGCGGCGCAGCTGCCGCCGGGGCTCCACCTCGGCACGAGCTCGTGGAGCTTCCCCGGCTGGCAGGGCCTCGTCTACGCCGCGCGGCAGAGCACGGAGGAGCTCGCGCGCGACGGCCTCGCCGAGTACGCCCGGCACCCGCTGCTCACGACGGTCGGGATCGACCGCAGCTTCTACGCCCCCGTCCCCGACAGCGACTTCCGCCGTTACGGAGCGCAGCTGCCGGACGGCTTCCGCTGCGTGTCGAAGGCGCTGCACGCGGTCGTGTCCCAGACGCTGGAGCGATCGCAGACCCCGCCGGGCGAGGACGACGGGCGCAGCGCGGGCCCCGCTCGCCTCGAGCCGAACCCGGATTTCCTCTCGGTGCCGCTCTTCCTCTCGCGCGTCGCCGCGCCGCTGCTCACGGTCTTCCGGGCGCACGCGGGGCCGGTGCTGCTCGAGCTGCCCCCGGTCGGCCCGCCCCACCGGCTCCCGCCTCGCGCGTTCTTCGAGCGGCTCGACGCGTTCCTCGGCGCGCTGCCGCGCGAGCTCTCCTGCGCGGTCGAGCTCAGGGAGCGCGCGTATTTCACCGGCGAGTACCGGGAGATCCTCGGCGCCCGCGGCGTCGCCCACGCCTACAGCTACTGGCGCAACATGCCGTCTCCCGGGGCCCAGGCGGAGGTTGTGCCCGTCTCGAACGCCCCGTTCGCGGTCGTCCGGCTCTCGCTGAAGCCCGGCCGCCGCTACGAGGCGGAGAAGCGCCGGTTCCACCCGTTCAACCGGGTGGTCGAGCCGGATCCCGAGATGCGCGCGGAGGTCGCGCGGATCCTGTGCGAGGCCGCGGCGCTGCGCATCGAGAGCTTCACGCTCGTGAACAACAAGGCCGAGGGCTCGGCGCCCCTGACCGTGCGCGCCGTCGCCGAGGAGGTCGCCGGCGCGTGGCGCGCGCCCACGGCGCCCACGACGATCGCCGGCGGGTGAGCCCGACCAGCGCAGGACGGCGCCGGCCGACCCGACGCGCGCCAGCGCCGTGGAGAGGACAGGCTGGAAAGGGTCGCCGTGCGGGCGGCCTCGGGGCCGGCGCTGCGCATCCCCCCCGGCTACCGCGCGCGAAAAGGGCTCTCCTCGCCGCACCATCCGTGCAACACCTCGTGCGCCACGGCCCGAGCGCCGGCGCGCCGGCCGCGGCAGAGGACGCGCACAGCGCTTGGAGGTGCCCAGTGAAACGCAGTGAAGCTCCGGCCCGCGCCGATGTGGTCATCGTCGGCGCCGGCCACAACGGTCTCGTCGCCGCGGTCCTCCTCGCCCGCCGCGGGCTCGACGTGGTGGTGCTCGAGGAGAAGGACGCGGTCGGCGGCGCGGTGAAGACCGAGCACCCCTTCCGGAACGCGCCGGGCCTCGGCGTCTCGAGCGGCGCCTACCTGCTCGGGCTCGCCCCCCCCGAGCTGCTCCGCGAGGTCGGCGTCACCCTCCCCCTGCGGCGGCGCGATCCGCACTATTTCCTCCCGACCACGGACCGGCGCTACCTGCTGTTCGGCTCGGATCAGGCCGCGATGAAGCGGCAGTTCCTGGAGTTCTTCTCCCAGGCGGACTGGGACGCGAACAGCGCGCTCCAGGCCGAGCTCGCCGCGCTCCGGGACGACATCGCCCCGACGTGGCTAGAGGAGCCGCTCTCCATCGAGGAGACGGCGGAGCGCTACGTGCGGCCCGCCCTCCGGCAGACGTTCGTGGCGCTCTGCCGGGGCACGATCTCCGACTACCTCGCGCGGTTCGGCTGGAAGAGCGACCTCCTCCAGGCGATGTACGCCGTGACCGACGCCTTCTCGGGGCTCGCGGGCGGCTTCGAATCGCCCGGCACCGGCATGAACTTCCTCATCCACAACATGTGCCGCCTCCCCGGCGCCGACGGGACCTGGATGATCGTCGAGGGCGGGATGGGCACGATCTCCCGCCTCTTCGCCGAGAAGGCGAGGGCCGAGGGCGCGACGATCGTCACCGGCGCCCGCGTCGCGCGGATCGAGTCGTCCGGGGGCGCCGTCTCCGGCGTGCTCCTCGAGGACGGCGCGCGCATCGCCGCGAAGGTGGTCGTCTCGAACGCCGATCCGTACCGCACCCGCGCGCTCGCCGGCGAGGCGGCGATCGGGGCCTCGCTCTCGGCGCGGCTCGACGCGCTCGCGAAGGACGGCTCGACGCTCAAGGTCAACATGGCGCTGACCGGACTGCCCACGTTCACGTGCCTCCCGGAGGACCGCGGGCAGTTCGGGCCGACCATCCACCTCCTGCCGGACGAGGACGTCGTGATGGACACGCTGCGGCAGGCCCACCGCGACGCGATGAGCGGGCGCCTCCCGGAGTTCCCCGCGATCGAGTGGTACTTCCACACGCCGATCGACCCGAGCCTGCGCGACGCGGAGGGCCACCACAACGCGGCGCTCTTCGTGCAGTGGGTGCCCTACGCGCTCGCGGGCGGCGAGACGTGGGACCAGGCCGCGCCGCGCTACGTGAAGCACCTCCTCTCGATCTGCGATCGCTTCGCGCCCGGGATGAGCGACCTCGTGCTGGAGACGTTCACGCTGGCGCCGCCGGACATCGAGCGGCACTTCGGGATCACGAAGGGGCACATCCACCACATCGACAACAGCTTCGGCTTCGCCGATCGCGTGCCCTACCGGTTCGGGCTGGCCGGGCTCTACTCGTGCAGCGCGGGGACGCACCCGGCCGGGTCGGTCATCGGCGCGGCGGGGCACAACGCCGCGAAGGCCGCGCTCGCCGACCTCGGGAAGTGAGCCGCGCGCGGCGGTCACGCCGCCGCGCGCGCGACCGTCCCCTTCGCCGTGACCACCGCGCGCTCGAGCGGGGCGCCGGCGCCGAGGACCACCTGCGCGCCCGGCCAGACCACGCACCCGCGCAGCGCGCCGGCCCCCTCGACCCGCGCCCCCGCGCCGACCACGCTGCCCGCCACGTCCACGCCCTCGGCGACGGACGCCCCCGGGCCGACGTAGCTCCCCAGGCCGCGCTGCGAGAGCCAGTGCGCGCTCGCCGCCAGGTACGCGGCCAGCGTTCCGATGTCGTGCCACACGGCGGGCGCCGCGAACGTCGCGAGCGAGCGCCCCTCGCGCAGCCACGGCAGGTACACGTCCCCCACCATGCACCCGCGCGGCGGCAGCCTTCGCCGGAGCGCCCCGCCGACCACGTGCACGCCCACGAAATCGCCGCCCGCGACCTCGTCGCCGAAGCGCTCGCCGCGGAGCCGCACCACCTCGCCCCGCGCGCCGACGCCGATCGTCCCCTCCCCGACCGGCCGCGGCGCGACCGCGAGCGTCGCCCCCGCGCCGTGCCGGCCGTGCGCCGCGTGCGCCGCCGAGAGCGCCGCCACGTCGAGATCGATCAGGATGTCGCCGTTCCAGAGGACCAGGTCACCCTCGCCGAGCGCGCCCGCCGCGTTCGCGAGGCCCCCGGCGGTGCCGAGGGGCTCCGGCTCGTGCAGGACCTCGACGGGCACCGGGAACGCCGCGAGCAGATCGCGCGAGAATCGCTCCGCGAGGTGGGACTTGTTCACCGCGACGCGAACGACGCCGCCCGCGACGAGCCGCTCGGCGATGTGCGCGATGAGCGGCCGATCGCCGAGCCACAGGAGCGGCTTCGGCATCTCGTCCGTGAGCGGGCGGAGCCGGGTCCCGAGCCCCGCCGCGAGGATCATGGCAGACGCCATGGCCGCGAGGATCGCCCCTTCACGGGGAACGTTCAAGAAATCGAGGTCGCTACGGCGCGACCGCGCAGCCGTGCGACGACGCCAGCGGAGATCGCGGCCATCGGCCCCATCCCTCGTTCAGCTCACTCCCCCCGCTCGGGCAGCCCCCGCGCCGCGCGCTCGAGCAGCTCGTGCCCCGTCGCGTCCCCCTCCTCGAGGTGCGCGACGCCGATGCGGAGGGTCATCCGGAAGGGCGTCGTGGCTGCGCGCCGGAAGCGGTGCTGGCGCACCTTCTCGCCGAGCACCTTCGCGAACGCGGACGACCGGGTCCGACCGATCCCTGGGCAAACGATCGCGAGGGTGTCGCGGCGGTAGCGCCCCAGCAGCCCGCCTTCCGGCACATAGATCCTGACGATGCGCGCGAGGTCGCCGAGGATGCGATCGACCCCCGCGCGGCCCTGCGTCTCCTCGACGCCCTGGAGCCCCTCCACGCTGAGCAGCAGCAGCGAGAGCCTCCTCGTCCGCTGCTCCTTGGCGCGCTGCACCTCTTTCTTCAGGAAAGCCCGGAGCCGCTCCTCGTGGACGACCGCGGCGAGGTCCTCGTCGCGGTGGCGTGACTCGCCGGCCTTGGGCCCAGGCTCCGGAGGCTTGGGCCCCGGGTCCGACGGCGAGCTGGCGCGCCGGTCGTCCGTCTCGCCCCCGCGGCTCTCGACCCCGCGGCGGGACGACGGCGGCGGGTTCGTGGGGCGATCGGGCGCGGGGGGCGGGGTCGACGGGGCGGGCGCGCCGAGCGCCTCCGCCATCAGCGTGACGGCCGCCGTCGCGCGCTCGAAGCGGTCCTTCGGGTCGATCGCGGTCGCCTGCTGGAACCACGCGTCGAAGGCGGGCGGCAGCCGGATGCTGCTGCGGCGCCGCGCGGCGCGGACGCTCGGCGGCTCGGGCAGCCCGGCCACCATCCGCTGGAGGAGCGCGTAGACCGACGGCAGGACGTTGGCCTCGGTCAGCCAGTACGGGCTGCCCACGAGCAGGGCGAAGGCGACGTGCGCGAGCGCATGGATGTCGGTCTTCGGCCCGACGGCGACGTCGCCGCGGATCTGCTCGGGCGCCATGTAGAGGGGCGTCCCGACCATCGCCGTGCGGTCCGCCACGCTGCGGTGCGCCACGACCTTCGCCAGCCCGAAATCCAGGACCTTCACGCAAGGGGAGCCGTCGTCCCGCCTCGTCAGGAAGAGGTTCGCCGGCTTGAGATCCCGGTGGATGATGGCGGCCGCGTGCATCTTGTCGAGCGCGCGCGCGACCTGGCCCAGGTAGAGGACCACCTCGGCCGGCGGCAGCGGGCCGCGGCGCGCGGACAGGCTCGCGAGCTCCTCGCCCTGGAGCAGGTCCATGACGAGGAAGGGCATCCCCGAGTCGGCGTCGATGCCGGCATCGGAGATGTGGACGATGTGATCGCTCTCGATCGCGCCGTGATCTTGGCTTCCTGGGCGAACCGGGCGCGCTGGGCCGGGTCCTGAATGGAGCCGGGGAGCATCACCTTGAGCGCTCGGCGGCGGTCCGTGACCTCGTCCACGACCTCGTACACCGCCCCCATCCCGCCCGTCTTGATGGGGCGCACGACGCGGTACCGCCCATGGAAAGGCGTGTCGGGTCGGAGCTGCGCGAGGCTCGGCGGATCCATGGGGTGATCGCGGCCCTTGGAGCATAGATCGGACCGGGCCCTGTCCGGTCGCCGTTCGCGCCCCCGAGGTGGGGTGGGCAGCTGGTGTGCCTGAAAACTCGACGCCTCCGGCGGCCGCGTGGTAGCTCCGCCGGGTGGGTTCGTCTGCGCTCGCCGTCCTCTCCGCCGCGAGGCGGAGCTCCGCGCCTTGGGCCGCGGCCGCGTTGCTCGGCCTCGGCGCCGTGACCGTCATCACAGCGCCGAGCTGCGGCAACGACGCTGTGGGCGTCGACGCCTGCCGGCGCATCGAGCGTGCCCGGTGCGAGGCGGCCGCCGTGTGCCCGGAGTGGATCGGCTCTGGGGACGCCGAAGAGCGGGTGAACACCTGCGTCGAGTTCTACTGGGACCAGTGCCTGCACGGCATCGAGAGCGGCGCCGGCGGCGGCCAGGCCGCGGCAGAGCCGACGACCACCCAGGTCGATGCCTGCGTCGCCGCCGTCGGCGAGGCGCGCGCCTGCGCCAGCGCCAAGGTCGCGTCCATGGCGGGGTGCTCCGCGGCGCCGCTCGCCGAGGGGATCGACCCCGCGATCAGCCCCTGCGTGGTGATCACCGCCCAGGCGGAGGCGCTCGAGGCCTGCGCGTTCGTCGCCGCCCCGAACGGCGGCGGCGCCGACATCGGCAGCGGCGGCTCTGGCAGTGCGGGCAGCGGCGGCTCTGGCAGTGCGGGCAGCGGCGGCTCCGGCGGCGACAGCGCCGGCAACGGTGGCTCTGACGGCGCAGGCAGCGGCGGCTCCGGCGGCGGCAGCGCGGGCAGCGGCGGCTCCGGCGGGCCCTAATACCGCTGCGGAAAGCTCCCTCGGACCGCTCTCAGGCTGATCGCCCACCTCGCACCAACCTGCTAGGTTCAGGGAGGAGTTCGACCATGGCTACGCCGGCAACAGTCCACGTTGATGTGGAGCTCCCTTCCGATCTCGCACAGCTCCGCCTCCCGGCGGGGGTCGATCGCAGGCTGCAGGCGCTCCTGGACAAGCAGGACCGCGGGGAGAAGCTGTCGGCGGATGAGGCCATCGAAGCCGAGGGGCTCGTCGATCTCGCCGAGCTGCTCAGCTTGCTGCGCCTCCGCGCATCGCGGAAGGAGCCTGCGCTGACGCGATGAGCCGCGACAGCGTGCCCGCGGCGCTCCAGCGTCGCGTCCGCAAGCGTGCCGCCGATCGATGCGAGTATTGCCGGCTCTCCCAGGTCAGCCAGGAGGCCGCGTTCCATGTCGATCACATCCAGCCGCGGCACGCAGATGGCCTGACCACCCCGGAGAACCTGGCGCTCGCCTGTGTGTCGTGCTCCCTGCGCAAGGGAGCGCGGACCCATGGAGAGGATCCGAGCACGGGCGACCACGCGAGCCTTTTCCACCCTCGCTGGGGTCGCTGGGAAGACCACCTCGACGTCACGAGTGATCTGCTGATCGCCGGAAAAACACCGACAGGCCGCGCCACGGTCGCGCGGCTCCGGATGAATCGGCCTCTCGTCATCGAGATTCGACGTGAAGAGGCGCTGCGGGGTCGATTCCCGTAGAGGGCGCCCGCTGCTTCCGCGAGCTCATTTCAAGCCTTGCAGCGGCCAGGCCCCCGGCGTCCAGGCGCAGCCGCGGCGCCGCCCCGCGCGGGCGGCGCATCCGCCAGCTCGCCCGCGAGCGCCGTCGTCCCCGGCGCCTCCTCCCGCGGGCCTCGCTCGGCCGCGCGCCGCGCCGGGCGCGGCGCCCGCGCAGCGGGGCCGCGTTTCATGTGGCGCCGTTCCCCGGCTTGGACTAGTGCCCCCTGCCGATGGGCCGAGCTCGAGCTGGTTTCGGAACCTTGTTCGCAGCGGATCGCGCGCGCGGGCGCTCCCCGCGACCCCGGGCTGGCCGGTGCGCCCTGGCGCTCGCCGTGCTCGCGCTCACGGCCTGCGCCGACGGGTCCAACAGCGACGACGACCTGCAGCTCGGGACGTCGGTGACCATCGACCCGCTCGCCTTCCTTGGCGACGTCCAGTGCTCCGGCTCGGACGAGCCGGAGGCCATCCGCAGCTACGTCGCCACGCTCACCGACAACAGCGCGGAGGGCGGGCCGTCCCCCCTCGCCTCGTCGCCGCCAGTCTCCTGTGCGTGGAGCGTGTCGTTCACCTCCGTCGTCGAGGGGCACAAGTACACGGTCAGGATCGACGGCTACGGGGGGGAGCTCGCCGACGAGCTCACGCCCGAAGGTGGCGAGACCTCCGGGAACCCCGAAATGCTGCTCCCCAACGGTGACAAGGCCGACCCGATCTGGACGTGGGAGTGCCCCGGCCCCGACCCCGACGCCCCGGACAGCGCCGGATCGATCGTGGCGGAGAAGGACGTAGAAATCGTCGTCCGGACGTGCGCCCCGCCCACCCGCTTCGAGCCCTGACCCTTCCGGCGCCCCCGTTGCGCCGCCTCAAGCTCCCGCCGCGCTGTCCAGCGCCCCCGCCCAGGACGCTCCAGCCGCGCTGTCCGGCACCCCTGATGCGCCCTCGACGGCGCCTCGCAGCGTCCGCCGAGGAGCCGGCGGCAGGCCGCGATCCACGCCCGCCGCGCGCGGGGAGGAACGCCCTCTGAGGCCGGCAAACCCTTTGCGCCAGCCTGCCCCTTGGAGTACCTGAACGCATCCGTCGCATCCCCTGAACAGCGTGGGTCATAGGGCGCGCGGCGAAGGCCGGGCTCCACCTCGTCGCTCGTCGATCGAGGCCAGGGCCGCTTCCGCCGCTCCGCTCGACGCTCGATCCGCGCTGGGATGGGCCTCTACGACGGGGGCCGAGCGCGCGCCGCGCCCGCCCCCCGCGCCTCGGGTGCAGGTCCCCCATGGAAGAGACGTCGAACATCCAGCAGAAGGTTCCGGTCAGCATCCAGGACGAGCTCCGGACGAGCTACCTCGACTACGCGATGAGCGTGATCATCGGCCGCGCGATCCCGGACGTGCGCGACGGCCTGAAGCCGGTGCACCGCCGGATCCTCTACTCGATGAACGAGCAGAAGATCGGCCCCACCGGCTCGCACAAGAAGTGCGCGCGCGTCGTCGGAGACGTCCTCGGCAAGTACCACCCGCACGGCGATCTCGCGGTCTACGACGCGCTCGTCCGGATGGGGCAGACCTTCAGCCTGCGCTACCCGCTCATCGACGGGCAGGGCAACTACGGCTCGGTCGACGGCGACTCGCCCGCGGCCATGCGGTACACGGAGTCGCGCCTGTCGCGGATGGCCGTCGAGCTGCTCGCCGATCTCGACAAGGACACGGTCGACTTCGTCCCGAACTACGACGACTCGGAGCTCGAGCCGAGCGTCCTTCCGGCGAAGTTCCCGCAGCTCCTGGTGAACGGCTCCGGCGGCATCGCCGTCGGCATGGCGACGAACATCCCGCCGCACAACCTCGGCGAGATCATCGACGCGACGATCGCCATCATCCGCAACCCCGACATCACCCTGGAGGAGCTGCTCCACCTCGTCCCGGGCCCCGATTTCCCGACCGGCGGCCTCATCTACGGCAAGAGCGGGATCGTGCAGGCGTACACGACCGGCCGTGGCTCGATCACGATGCGCGGGCGCCACCAGGTCGAGAAGACGATGAAGGGCGACCGCGAGCAGATCGTCTTCACCGAGATCCCCTACCAGGTGAACAAGGCCCGGCTGGTCGCGAAGATCGCCGAGTGCATGAAGGAGAAGCGCATCGAGGGGATCAGCGAGGTGCGCGACGAGAGCGATCGCGAGGGGATGCGGATCGTCATCGAGCTGAAGAAGGACATCTTCCCGCAGGTGGTCGTCAACCAGCTCTACCGGCTGACGGACCTCCAGGCGACGTTCGGGGTCATCAACCTGTCGATCGCGAACGGGCGCCCCGCGGTGCTGAGCCTGAAGGACACGCTCTCGCACTTCATCGAGCACCGGCGCGAGGTCGTGACGCGGCGCTGTCGGTTCGAGCTCCGGCAGGCCGAGGCGCAGCGCGAGCTCATCGAGGGGCTCGGGATGGCGACGAGCGACATCGATCGCATCGTCGCGACGATCCGGGCCTCGAGCGATCCGGACGACGCGCGGGAGAACCTGCAGAAGCTGCCGCTCCGGGGGCTCGGCGAGTTCCTCCGGCGCGCCGGCCGGCCGGAGCCCGAGTGCGCCGAGGCCGACACGCGCGGCGACTACTTCCTGTCGGAGCGGCAGGCCAAGGCGATCCTCGAGATGCGGCTGTCGCGCCTGACCGGCCTCGAGCGGGAGAAGCTCGCGAAGGAGTACGGCGAGCTGTCGCAGACCATCGAGCGGCTCCGGGCGATCCTGGCCGACATGGGGCTGCTCATGAACGTGATCGTGATGGAGCTCGAGGAGATCAAGGAGCGCTTCGGCGACAAGCGGCGCACCGAGATCGTGCCGGCCGAGGCCGAGATCCAGATGGAGGACCTGATCCAGGAAGAGGACATGGTCGTGACCATCTCGCACGCCGGCTACCTGAAGCGGACGCCGACCTCGACGTACCGGGCGCAGCGCCGCGGCGGCAAGGGGATGGTGGGGATGGAGGCGCGCGAGGAGGACTGGGTGAGCCAGCTCTTCGTGGCGTCGACGCACTCGTACGTCTTCTTCTTCAGCGACAAGGGCAAGGTCTTCGTCAAGAAGGTCTACGAGATCCCGCAGGCGCCGCGGAACGCGAAGGGCCGGGCGATCGTGAACTTCGTCGGGATGGAGCCGGGGGAGAAGGTCGCGGCGATCACGCCGGTGCCGAGCTTCGACGGCGAGACGTTCGTGGTGACGCTGACCCGCCGCGGGCAGATCAAGAAGACGGCGCTCAACGAGTACGAGAACTACCGGGACAAGGGGATCATCGGCGTGCGGATCGAGGAGGGCGATCAGCTCTTCACGGCGGCGCTCACCGACGGCAAGCGCGAGCTCGTGATCGCGACGCGGAGCGGGATGAGCATCCGCTTCCCCGAGGACCAGGTGCGCCCGACGGGCCGCGCGACGATGGGCGTGAAGGGCATCGAGCTCGACGAGGGCGACGTGGTGGTCGGCCTCGGCGTGAGCGGCGACGGGCGCGACCGGGTGCTCGCGGTCTGCGAGCGCGGGTACGGCAAGCAGACGCCGCTCGAGGAGTTCCGGCTCCAGAGCCGCGGCGGCAAGGGCGTGATCCTGATCGACGCGAGCGAGCGGAACGGGCCGGTCGTGGGCGTCGCCATGGTGAGCCCGAGCGACGAGGTGCTGATCGTGACCGATCGCGGGCAGATGATCCGCACCAAGACGAGCGAGATCCGCGAGACGGGGCGCAACGCGCAGGGCGTGCGGATCATGCACGTCGGCCAGGACGAGCGGGTCGTCGCCGTCGAGGCCTTCGCGGCGGAAGCGGAAGCGGCCGAGGCCGAGGAGGGCGGGTCGACGCCGCCGGCGGCCGGCGCGGACGGGACCAACGGGGTCGCGGATCACGCCGGCGGGAACGGGAGCAGCGAGGTCAACTAGAGGTCGACCGGGCGCCGAGCTCGGTCGACGGCCCGTCCGCAGCCCCCGCGGCGCGACCACCACACGAGGGACCGACGGTGGTCCTCGGGTCGACCGGACGGGGAGCTCGGTGGCCGACGAGGGCCGCTAGCTCGGTCACGTGCTCGTCGTGCGCGCCCATCGCCATGAGCGCGTCGGCGAGCCGCAGGACGTACTCGACGTTCGAGCCGCTCGGGCCGTGCGACGCGAGCACCTGCGCGGCGATCTCGGGGAGCGGCGCAGCGCCCAGGTAATCGGGGTTATCCGGCGTGGCCAGGTACACGATGGCCGACCGGGCCGTGATCTCCGCGCGCACCGCCGCCCCATCCGCAAGGTGGAGCGGCACGTCGTGGCGCGCATATCCGCCCTTCTCGCGGTGGTCCAGCGCGCGGAGCACCTCGTCGAGCTCGGCCTCGCCAACGCGATAGGCCATCCCCCAGCAGAGGGCGCCAGGCGACGGGATGAGCGTGACCACCCGCCCGGGCGCCCCGGGGACGCCCCGATGGTCTGTGGACCCCTGCCAGAAGCGGCGGGCCCACCCCGTGATGTACCCTGGCACCATCCGCTCGAAGCGGAAGGCAGGCCGCCAGATCAACGAACCGTAACCGAAGATCCACGCCTCGCGGTCCACGGGGCGATTGTACCAAACCGCGCCGGCCGTCAGCCGCTGCAGCTCACCCCTCGAGCAGCTCGAACCGGATCCCCGCCGCCTGAAGCCGCTCGATGAGCCGCTCCCCCATCGCGACGGCCGGCGTGATGACCCCGGCGCGCGCCGGCAGCCGCTCGCGGTCGAACGCCATGCAAAGCGCCGACTCCGCCACCATCTTGGCCGTCTCCGAGTACCCCGGATCGCCGCCGCTCACGCGCGTCACCACCTTGCGCGACGCGCTCTTCCCCTGGAAGGTCACCTGGAACCAGCTGCGCGCCCGCTCCTCCGCGCTCGGCCCCTCCCCCGGACTCCGCACCTTGCGGAGCAGCTCCCGCGTCGGTCCCACCTTGGCCAGCGCCGTGACCGCGCCGAAGCCGGCGATCCCCATCACGAGCTGCAGCCCGGACTTGACCTGCACGTTGTGGCTGTACTGGAAGTCGGGGCCGTAGGCGTCGAGCTCCCGCGCGCTCCGGAGCACGACGAGCGGATCGATGCTGGGCATCGGACAGAGCCATGCGCGCAGCCCCTTCTCGTAGCGGATACGCGCCTTGAGCCCCCGCACCCTGCGCGCCCCGTGCGCGCCCTCGCCGCGCGCGGCGCCCTTCCTGGGGCCGGCGTGCGCCATGATCTCGAGCAGCGACTGCCAGGTGCCGCCGGAGAAGCTGCCGTGCGCGCGCACGATGCCCTCCACAGCGATCGGCTCGCCCGCGGGGAGCTTCGTCACCGTGAAGAGCACCCCGAGGTCGTGCGGGATGCTGTCGAAGCCGCAGCAGTTGACGATCCGCACGCCCCGCGCGCGGGCGGCCTCGTGGTGGCGCTCGATGAGGCGGTCGACGAACCCAGGCTCGCCGGTGAGATCCGCGTAGTCGGTGCCCGCGCGGATGCACGCCTCGACGAGCGGCTCGCCGAGCGCCGTGTAAGGACCGACCGTCGTGATGACGACGCGCGCCTGGCGAGCCATGCGCTCGAGCGACGCCGCGTCGTCCGACGCCGCCTCGATGACGCCCAGCGAGGAGCACGCCGGATCGATCGCCTCCATCGCCGCCTTCACCTCGGCGAGGCGCCCCGCGCTCCGGCCAGCGATCGCCCAGCGGATGGGCCGCTCTTCTGCGCCACGGGCGGAGGCGTCCTTGCCCTTGGTGGCGAGATACTCGGCGACGAGGCGACCGGTGAAGCCGGTCGCTCCGAAGACGATCACGTCGTACGCGCGGTCGCTGGTCATGGGGGGCAGCCTTGATACCACGACCGCGGGCGGGAACGGTCAGCGCCGGCACCACGAGAGCGACGGCGGCACCCAGCCGCCGAACGAGCGCTCCAGGTGCTCCGCCACGGCGATCGTCACGTGATCGTTGCCGTGGATCGCCGCCACCTGGACGCCGAGCGGCAGCCCCTCGCCGTTGAGGCCCAGCGGCACCTGCGTCGCCGGCATCTCCATGACGTTGAGCACCGCGGTGTATGTCCACTGGAAGGGCGGCAGCAGCGGCGCGTAGTGCCGCGGCGCGGGGCTCGGATAGGACGGGTAGAGCATCACGCCCTGCTCGCCGATGCGCGACACGAGCTCGGCGCGCAGCGCCTTGCCGAGCTCCAGGGCGCGCTCGACGCGCGCCGGCAGCAGCCCGCCGACGTCCTCCAGCAGCGCGAGCCCCAGCGCGGGCAGCGTGTGCGTCGAGCGGCGGACCGACCAGCGGGCGAGCTCACGCGGCAGGCTGACCGGGCGGCCACCACCGAGCAACGCCCGGAACGTGACGCCCCCGGACGTGCCCACCATTGCCGTCCAGATGTCGAGCGCCCGCGCGAGGAGGTCGATCCTCGCCTCGACCACCGTCGCCCCGCAGGCGGCGAGCGCCTCCGCCGCCTTCCGCTGCGCGGCCACGAGATCGGCGCTCACCCGGCGCACGCCGTCGTGCTCGACGGAGAGCACCGTCAGCGCGCCGAGATCGACCGAGGCCGGATCGCCGAGCGGCAGCGGCGCACAGCCCGGATCGCGCGCGTCGGGGCCGGCGAGGATGCGGAGCACCGGCATGAGATCCTCGGCGCGCCGCGCGATCGGGCCCGTCGTCATGAAGCGGAGCCCCCGCTCGCCCGGCAGCGGGAACTGGCCCGTGGTCGGCACGAGCCCGCCGGTCGGTTTGTGGCCGAAGACGCCGTTGAAGAACGCCGGCATGCGGATGGATCCGCCGATGTCCGAGCCGAGGCCGACCGGCGCGCCGCCCGCGCCGATCACCGCGGCCTCGCCGCCCGAGCTGCCGCCCGCGGTGCGCGCCGGGTCGTAGGGGTTGTTCGTCCGGCCGTAGAGCCGGTTGTTCGTCTCCATCCACATGCAGAGCTCCGACACATTGGTGACGCCGAGCGGGATGAAGCCTGCGGCGCGCAGGCGCGTGACCGTCACGGCGTCCTCCTCCGCGCGCACGTCGGCGCGGGCGACGAGCCCCGCGGAGTTCGGCATACCGGCGACGGCGAAGCTCTCCTTGATGGAGCACGGGACGCCGAGGAACGGCGGCGCGCCCGCGGCCCCGCCCTCATCGAGGAGCGCGTCGACCGCGCGCGCCTCGGCGCGGGCGGCCTCGAACCGGTCCGCCACCATCGCGTTGAGCGTCGGGTTCACGCGCTCGATGTGCCGGATATGGGCCTCCACGACCTCGGCCGACTTCACGGCTCGTTCGCGGATCAGCGCAGCGAGCCGGGTCGCGGAGAGCAGGAGCAGCGGATCTCGTGACAGCATGCGTGCGGCGAGGATCAGGCTCGGGACGACGACCCAGGTCAAGGGCCCGCCACCCCGGGTCCGTCGATCGCCCCCGCCCCATCCCGGGCGCGAGACGCGCGCGGCCCTCGCCGAGCGTCCTCCTGGGCGCCGGGGGCGCTGGCCGCCTACTCTTCCGCGGCCTGCGCCGCGCCCGCAGCCTGCCCCGCGCCCGCAGCCTGCCCCGCGCCCGCGGCCTGCCCCGCGCCCGCGCCCGCGCGCTGCACCGGCGCGGCGGCGACCGCGCGCTCCCGCGCTCGCTGCGGGAAGGCCCAGCGCACCGCCCCGGTCACCAGCCAGTCGACCGCCCCCCGGTCGTCGACCTGGATGCCGGGATCGAGGTATACCTGCACCCGTTCGCTGAGCTCTGCTCCGACCTCCAGCACGCTCGTCGACACGACGCGGTGCGCGCCGCGGTGGTCGATCGAGAACGCCTGGTCCGGGCTCACCCAGAACCCGCGCGGCAGCTCGATGATGGCGAATTCCCTTATCGTCGACTTCTGGATGGCGTTCCGCCCCGGGTCACCGCCGAACGACACAGAGTGCTGCAGCTGGGCCCCGAGCCGCGCGGGCCGCGCCACGCGGACGTACGCCTGGACGAGGGGCGCCACCTGGTTCTTTCCCGAGCCGAGCGCGCGCTTCGTCGCCGAGTCGAGGACGAGATCCGTGCCGAGGACCAGCGCGAACCGCGGCGTGCCGACCACGCGGACGAGCGGCCGGATCAGGACGTCGCCGAGCCCCACGTCGCGCTGGCCCTCGATGTCGCCCGCATACGCGAGCGGCAGGTCTGCGCGCAGCGAGAACGTCCTGGTGAAGGCGTAGTCCCCCCGGAGCACCGCCGCGTTGAAGAAGCTGGTCTTGCTTTGCGAGTAATCGTTCCGGAGCTCGAGGAACGTGCTGAAGTTGGCGGCCGCCCTCGGTTGCGTCCGGGGCGCCGCTGCGGCGGGCCGCTCCGGCGCAGCAGGTGGCTGCGCAGGCGGCGCGGGTGGCAGCGACGGCCGCGCGGGCTGTGCGCCCGCGAGCGCCATGGGATCCGCTGGATGCGCAGGATCGGCGCGGGCCGCGGCGGCGCCGGTAGAGGCGCCGCTCAACACGAGGAGCCCGACCGTGCCGAGAGAGGCCACGCGGCGGCGCTGCAGACCCCAGGGCGAGACCGGTCGATCGGCAGGGCGCGCCTGCGCGACGCGATGCGCTTGCATGCCAGGTTCATGGGTGTGTCGCGCGATCTGGCGGCAGTCGGTTCAAGACAGCACTCTGCACCTCGGGCGCGCATGATCCGACGTCCGGTGTTTGCGCACCTCTCCCCCGGCGCTCCAGCATCCTGGCCGCGCCCTCGCCTCCGCGCGCTCCACGCGACGCGCTCGGCGCGCCTCGCTCGACTCGCCCGGCGTCACGCTCGAGTCGCGCTCGAGCGACACATCCGTGCACATCGAGCGCGATGCATCGCCGTTCGAGACACCGCTGGCCGAGCTCCCGGACAGCGCCGGTCCGTGCCGAACATCACGCGGTTCACGTGCGTGTGCTCGAACAAAAAACTGCACGAAATGCCGCAGAAACAAGCGTTCTGTAAAGAAACAACTTGACGCGACGCAGCAGCTCTGTAGGGTAGAAGCATCTACGCCATGCAGAAGCCGATGTGCACCACCAGCGCCCACGCCTCCGGCGACGGGACCCCCGCTGAGAAGGTTGTGCACCACGCTTCGTTGGCGTCCTCGACGACGCGTTCGTTCGTCGTCGTCGAAGGCGGCGTGTCCGTCGGGCTCCTAGCGGGCCTAGCCATTCCTGCGCTCTTCAGCCTAGTTGACGTCGTCGGGCTGATTCGCGTCGGGAACGGTTGCGGGCCGCCGCTCTGAGCTGAAACAGCATGGAGATAGGCCCCCGCACCGAGATGGTCCGGGGGCTTTCGTTTTTTTCGGCCTGAGGGTTCACGGAGAGCAGCCGTCGTCGAAGGAGGATCAGGTGAGCAAGGAACATTCGAGGAAGAATCGGGAGGACGCCTCGATCGAGGCCGTCGACCAGCGCATCGCGGAGCTCGCAGAGCTCGTCGCCGCGGGATGTGGGGGGCCCGTCGCGTCGAGCGCCGTGCGAGAGGAGTTCGAGGCGCTCGTCGACGAGATCCGCGCCCGAGCCAGCGGGGGCGCCGTCCGCGCGCCCCAGCGCTCCTCGACGCACCTCAAGGGCGCGCGCCCGCACGGCGACGCCGCGGAGGCCTCGTTCGAGTTCCATGCTGACCCGCCCTCCGCTCGCTCCAACGTGGACCAGCGCGCCAAGCCGGCGAGCGCACCGAGCAGCTCGCGCGTCGTGTCGCTCGACGACGCGCGCAGGGTGCTCGACGCGATCCGCCGCGAGGAGAGCAGCGGCGGCGGCCCTCGGGAGGATCTGCAGCGCGCGCGCGTCGCCTAAGTAGCTGAGCCTCTGAGAAACGGCAGAACCCCGCGGCCAAGGCGCGCCCATGGGCCCCACCTTCACCCGCGTGACTCGATGGAGTCGGGAATTATGAAACGAACCGGTGCACAGATTATCTGGGAAGTCCTCGTCCGCGAAGGCGTGGACGTGGTCTTTGGCTATCCGGGCGGCGCGATCATGCCCGCCTATGACACGATCCTCGGCTACCCGATCCGCCATGTGCTCGTCCGGCACGAGCAGGGCGCGTCGCACATGGCGGACGGGTACGCCCGCGCCTCGGGCAAGGTCGGCGTTTGCGTCGCCACCTCGGGGCCGGGCGCGACGAACCTCGTCACCGGGATCGCGACTGCGATGCTCGACTCCTCGCCCATCGTCTGTATCACCGGGCAGGTCTCGTCCAAGCTGCTCGGGACCGACGCCTTCCAGGAGACGGACATCACGGGCGTCACCCTGCCCATCACCAAGCACAACTACCTGGTGACCGATGTCCAGGACATCGCTCCCACCCTCCGCGAGGCGTTCTACATCGCGCGCTCGGGCCGCCCGGGCCCCGTGCTCGTGGACATCACCAAGGACGCCCAGCAGGCGTCGATCGATTTCGAGCCGCCGAAGGGCGAGGTCCGGCTGCCCGGCTACCGCCCCTCGCAGCACGCCGTCCAGACGGACATCGAGAAGGCGATCGACCTCATCGACGAGGCCGAGCGGCCGCTCATCCTGGCCGGTCAGGGCATCGTCAGGGCGGAGGCGACGCGCGAGCTCCTCTCCTTCGTGGAGAAGACGGGGATCCCCGTCGCCTCCACGCTGCTCGGCCTCGGGGGCTTCCCGGCGACGCACCCGCTCAGCCTCGGCATGATGGGCATGCACGGCGAGGCGTGGGTGAACAACGCCATCCAGGAGGCCGACCTCCTCATCGCGCTCGGGATGCGCTTCGACGACCGCGTGACCGGCAACCTCAAGACCTACGCCGTGAAGGCGAAGAAGATCCACGTCGAGATCGACCGGTCCGAGATCAACAAGAATGTCAAGGTCGACGTGGGCCTCATCGGCGACGTCCGGGACACGCTCCTGTCGCTCATCCCCGGGTGCAAGCAGCGCAACCGGGGCCCGTGGGTCGAGCGCATCAACCTGCTGAAGGGCGACTCGGCGGTCCGTGACATTCAACAATTGCCGTACAACGATAAATTGTACGCCGCGCACGTGATGCACGACCTCTGGCGGCTCACCGACGGCAAGGCGCTTGTGGTAACCGACGTCGGCCAGCACCAGATGTGGGAAGCGCAGTACTACAAGCACGATCACCCGCGGAAGCTCGTCACCTCCGGCGGGCTCGGCACGATGGGCTTCGCCCTGCCGGCGGCGATCGGCGCGCGCTTCGCGAAGCCGGAGGACGAGATCTGGGTGGTCGTGGGCGACGGCGGCTTCCAGATGACCGCGTGCGAGCTCTCGACCTGCGCGCAGGAGGGGCTCAAGGTCCACGTGGCCGTCATCAACAACGGCTACCTCGGCATGGTGCGGCAGTGGCAGGAGTTCTTCTACAACCGGCGCTACTCGGCCACCCCGATGCGCAGCCCGGATTTCGTGAAGCTCGCCGAGGCCCACGGGCTGACGGGCATCCGCGTCACGAAGCGTGAGGAGATCGCCGGCGCCGTGGAGCGCGCCCGCGCCACGCCGGGCACCGTGGTGGTCGACTTCCGCGTCGAGCAGGAGGATAGCGTCTATCCGATGGTCCCCGCCGGCGCCGACCTGAACGACATGATCCGGCGCCCGAGCCCCATCGTGGAGACCGGGGAGGATCCGTGAACGCGCCCGTAGACCCACGCGCCCAGGGCGCGCGCTCCAGCGTGAGCGTGCGCCCGTCGGACGGGCGGGGCGCGCCCGAGCGCGCCGCGGCTGGAGCCGCGCGCACCACAGACAAGAGGGACTTTCAAGAGGCATCCATGGATCGACCCATCCTGCGCACGTTCATCGCCTACGTCGAAGACCGCCCCGGCGTGCTCAACCGCGTCGCGTCCCTCTTCCGGCGGCGCGCCTACAACATCGAGTCGCTGAGCGTCGGGCGCACCCACATCGCCGGGATCTCGCGCCTGACCCTGGTCCTCGAGGCGGACGAGGACGGGGCGAGGCGCCTGGAGGCGAACCTCTACAAGCTGGTCAACACCCTCTGGGTCCGGGACGTCACCCACACCGCCTCCGTCGCGCGCGACCTCGCGCTCATCAAGGTGAAGGCGGACGCGACGAGCCGGGCGCAGGTGCTCCAGCTCTGCGAGGTGTTCCGCGCGCGCACCGTCGACGTCGCCCCCGAGGCGCTGACCATCGAGATCACCGGGACCGGCGACAAGATCGAGGGCCTGCTCGAGGTGCTCCGCCCATTCGGGATCATCGAGATGGTGCGGACAGGGATGATCGTGATGACCCGCGGCGCCGAGGAGGCCGAGGCCAGGTTCGACTCCATCCCCGTGCGCACGGCCGAGAACGGCGCCTCCTGACGGCGCAAGACGGTGTAAATAGCGCGCGCCAGACGTGAATGACGTGAAGGACGGGAGCCGCGAGGTGCGGGTCCCTGTTGTAAGGAGAGAGAGATGGCTAAGATTTTTTACGATAACGACGCGGATCTTTCGCTCATCCAGAGCAAGAAGGTCGCGATCGTGGGCTACGGCTCCCAGGGGCACGCGCACGCGCTGAACCTGCGCGACAGCGGCGTCACGGTGATCGTCGCCCTGCCCGAGGGCAGCAAGAGCCGGCCCAAGGCGCAGGCCGCGGGGCTGCAGGTGGCCACGGTGTCCGAGGCCGCGAAGGCCGCCGACGTCATCATGATCCTCGCCCCCGACACGTCGCAGGCGCGCATCTACAACGAGCAGATCGCGCCGCACCTCGGCCCGGGCAAGACGCTCATGTTCGCGCACGGGTTCAACATCCGCTTCAACACGATCACGCCCCCCCCGTCGGTCGACGTGTCGATGATCGCCCCGAAGGGCCCTGGGCACCGGTGCGCGAGACGTTCGAGGCCGGCGGCGGCGTCCCCGCCCTCCTCGCCGTCCACCAGGACGCGAGCGGCAAGGCGGAGGCCCAGGCCCTGGCCTACGCGAAGGGCATCGGCGCGTCGCGCGCCGGGGTGCTCCTCACGACGTTCGCGGAGGAGACCGAGACCGACCTCTTCGGCGAGCAGGCGGTGCTCTGCGGCGGCGCGAGCGAGCTCGTGAAGGCAGGGTTCGAGACGCTCGTCAACGCCGGCTACCAGCCGGAGATCGCGTACTTCGAGTGTCTGCACGAGCTCAAGCTCATCGTCGACCTCATGTACCGCGGCGGCCTCAACTACATGCGGTACTCGATCAGCGACACCGCCGAGCACGGCGACTACGTGTCGGGCCCGCGGGTCATCACCGACAAGACGCGCGAGGAGATGAAGCGCATCCTCGGCGAGATCCAGAGCGGCGAGTTCGCGCGCAAGTGGATCGCGGAGAACGAGGCGGGCCGGCCGAAGTTCGAGGCGACGCGTGCGAAGGAGCGGGAGCAGCGGCTCGAGATCGTGGGCGCCAACCTGCGCAAGATGATGCCGTTCATCGATCCCGTCACCATCAAGCCCGGCGACTGAGCCTCTCCACTCGTGGGAGGCGGCGGAGAACACCATGCCTGAGATGATTGCCAATCAAGCGATGCCCCCGTCCGATTACGTCCGCATCTTCGACACGACGCTGCGCGACGGCGAGCAGTCGCCGGGCGCGACGATGACGTCGTCGGAGAAGCTCGAGATCGCGCTCGCGCTGGCGAAGCTCGGCGTCGACGTCATCGAGACGGGCTTCCCCGCCGCCTCCCCCGACGATCTGCTCGCCGTCCAGACGATCGCCGAGCGCGTGGGCGCGGCCGCGGTCCCCGGCCGCCCGGCCGCGAACCCGCCGATCATCTGCGCCCTCGCCCGCGCCACCAAGGTCGACATCGACAAGGCGTGGGAGGGCGTCGCCCGGGCCGCTCACCCGCGGATCCACACCTTCCTCGCCACGAGCGACATCCACCTCAAGCACAAGCTCCGAATGACCCGGGCCGAGGTGCTCGACCGCGTGCGGGCCATGGTCGCGTACGCGCGCGACCTGTGCGCCGACGTGGAGTTCAGCCCCGAGGACGCCGGCCGGAGCGAGCCGGAGTTCCTCTACCAGGTGCTCGAGGCCGCGATCGCCGCCGGGGCCACCACGCTCAACATCCCGGACACGGTCGGGTACACCATCCCGAGCGAGTTCGGCGCGCTCATCGCCGGGATCCGCAAGAACGTGGCGGGGATCGACCGCGCCATCGTCTCGGTCCACTGCCACAACGACCTCGGGCTCGCGACGGCCAACGCGCTGGAGGGCATCCGCGCGGGCGCGCGCCAGGCCGAGGTGACCATCAACGGCATCGGCGAGCGCGCCGGCAACACCGCGCTCGAGGAGATCGTCATGGCGCTCGCGACGCGCCGGGCCGTCTTCGGGCTGCGCACCGGGATCGACACGACCCAGATCGCCACCGTGAGCCGCCTCGTCAGCGCGGCGACCGGCTTCAACGTCCAGCCGAACAAGGCGATCGTCGGCGCCAACGCCTTCGCGCACGAGTCCGGCATCCACCAGGACGGGATGCTGAAGCACCAGGAGACGTACGAGATCATGCGGCCGGAGATGGTCGGGGTGACGCAGACCCGGCTCGTCCTCGGCAAGCACTCGGGCAGGCACGCGCTCCGCAACCGGCTGGAGGAGCTCGGCTACCACCTCGACGAGGCCCAGCTCGCGGCGGCGTTCGCCAGCTTCAAGGCGCTCGCGGACAAGAAGAAGCACGTCACCGATCCCGACATCGAGGCGATCGTCTCGACCACGCGAGCGCAGGCCGACGATCTCTACACGCTCGACGCGCTCCAGGTTGCCTGCGGGACCACCGGCATGCCCACCGCCACGGTCCGCCTGCGCGGGCCGGACGGGACGCTGCACGTCCGCGCCGCGATCGGCACCGGGCCGGTGGACGCCGCCTACAGGGCGATCGACGAGATCGTCCGCGTGCCGAGCAGCCTCCTCGAGTTCTCGGTGCACGCGGTGACCGAGGGCATCGACGCGCTCGGCGAGGTGAGCGTCCGCGTCCGGGCGGACGCGACGTCGAACAAGAGGCACCCGCAGCACGACGCCGCGGCACGGGTCTTCCACGGCCACGGCGCTGACACCGACATCCTGGTGGCCAGCGCGAAGGCATACCTCACCGCCCTGAACCGGCTCCTCGCGACCTACGGCGTCGAGCCCAAGGACGACGCGGCGGCGTCAGAGAGCAACCAGAGCGGCCACGGCGCCGCCGTCGAGACCGCGAGGTAGGGCCGTGCGCCGAGCGCAGGAGGCCCCCCACGAGGGCGATGAGCTCGGCGACCCGATCTCGCTGCACAAGGAAGTCGAACCTTATGAATCCGCCTCATAACGGCGCGGAGCAGGGCGCCCGCCCCTCGGACCGCGTCGACGTCTACGACACAACGCTACGGGACGGTACCCAGCGCGAGGGCATCTCGCTCGCGTGCGAGGACAAGCTGCATATCGCGCGCCACCTCGACGCGTTCGGCCTGGCCTTCATCGAGGGCGGGTGGCCTGGCTCGAACCCGAAGGACGCGCAGTTCTTCGAGCGGGCGAAGGACATCGAGTGGAAGCACGCGAAGATCGCCGCGTTCGGCTCGACGCGCCGGGCCTCGCTGGCCCCCGAGGACGACCCCGGGCTGCGCGCGCTCCTCGCCGCCGGGACGAGCGTCTGCACGATCTTCGGCAAGAGCTCGGTCCAGCACGTGACGGCGGTGCTGCGCACGACGCTCGACGAGAACCTCCGGATGATCGAGGAGACCATCGCCTTCCTGCGCGCGCACGGCCGCCGCGTGATCTACGACGCCGAGCACTTCTTCGACGGGTTCGCGCTCGACAGGTCGTACGCGACCGAGACGCTCCGCGCCGCCGTGCGCGGCGGGGCGGAGGTGGTCACGCTCTGCGACACGAACGGCGGCTCGATGCCCTGGCAGATCGAGGCGGTGGTGGCCGAGATGAAGGCGGCGCTGGGCCACCCGCTCGGGATCCACGCCCACAACGACGGCGAGTGCGCGGTCGCCAACTCGATCGCCGCCGTGCGCGGGGGCGCCCGCCACGTCCAGGGGACGATCAACGGCTACGGCGAGCGCTGCGGGAACGCGAACCTCTGCGCGATCATCCCGAACCTGGAGCTGAAGCTCGGCCTCCGGGCGCTCCCGGACGGCGCGCTCCGCGGCATCACCGAGCTCTCGCACTACGTCGCCGAGGTGGCGAACCTCTCCCCCGACGATCACATGGCCTACGTCGGGCGGAGCGCCTTCGCGCACAAGGGCGGCGTGCACGTCGCGGCGATGCGGCGCGAGCCTGCGTCCTACCAGCACATCGATCCCGCGCTCGTGGGCAACGCGATGCGGACCGTGGTCAGCGAGCTGTCGGGCCGCGGCAACCTCCTCAGCAAGGCCGAGGAGTTCGGGCTCGATGTGCCGACGGGCGCCGAGGTCGAGGTGCTGGAGCAGATCAAGGAGCGCGAGGCGCGCGGCTCGTCGTTCGAGGCGGCCGAGGCGTCCGTCGCGCTCCTGCTCCGCCGGAGCTCGCCGGGCTACAAGCCGCCGTTCCGGCTGCTCGACTTCAAGGTCATCGCGGGCCAGCGCGAGGGCGTCGGCACCTTCGCCGAGGCGATGATCAAGATCGCGGTCGACGACGAGGTGGTGATCACGGCGGCCGAGGGATCCGGCCCCGTGAACGCGCTCGACGGCGCGCTCCGCAAGGCGCTCGCGCCCGTGTTCCCGGCCGTGCGTGACATCCAGCTCGTCGACTACAAGGTGCGCATCCTCGACGGGCGCGACGGCACCTCGGCGACGACGCGCGTGCTCATCAACAGCCGCGACGCCCACCGCGAGTGGAGCACCGTCGGTGCGTCGACCAACATCATCGATGCGTCCTGGCATGCGCTCGCGGACGGGATCGAGTATGGGCTCACGCTCGCAGCGAGAGAGCCGCAGCAGTTCACATCCACGTTGCCTGCCAGCGAGGTCGCATGAAGGCCAATATCGTTCTTTTGCCCGGCGACGGCATCGGCGTCGAAGTGGTCGCCGAAACCCGCGCCACACTCGACGCTGTCGCCGCCCAGTTCGGCCACAGTTTCAGCTACTCGGAGCACCTCATCGGCGGGTGCGCGATCGACGCGACCGGCACGGCGCTGACGCAGGAGACGCTCGACGCGTGCCGCGCGGCGGATGCCGTCCTGCTCGGCGCCGTCGGCGGCCCCAAGTGGGACAACCCGAGCGCGAGCGTCCGCCCCGAGCAGGGGCTGCTCGCCCTGCGCCAGGGGCTCGGCCTGTACGCCAACCTGCGGCCGATCCGCCTGTTCCCGGAGCTCATCCAGGCCTCTCCCCTCAAGGCGGAGCGGCTCGCGGACGTCGACATCCTGGTCGTCCGTGAGCTGACGGGCGGGCTCTACTTCGGCAAGCCGCGCATCCGCGAGGAGGTGAACGGGCGCCGGCGCGCTGTCGACACGCTCGAGTACACGGACGAGGAGATCCAGCGCGTCGTCGAGCTCGCGTTCCGCCTCGCCTCGTCGCGCAGGCGCCTCGTCACGTCCGTCGACAAGGCGAACGTCCTCGAGTCGTCGCGGCTCTGGCGCACGGTGGCGACCGAGGTCGCCGCCCGCCACCCGGAGATCCGCATCGAGCATCAGCTCGTCGACTCGTGCGCGATGCGGCTCATCACCTCGGCCGCGGCGTTCGACGTCATCGTCACCGAGAACATGTTCGGCGACATCCTGACCGACGAGGCCGCCGTGCTCGCCGGCTCGCTTGGGCTCTGTCCGAGCGCGTCGCTGGGCGACGGGACGCGCGGGGTCTACGAGCCGATCCACGGCTCTGCGCCCGACATCGCCGGCAAGGGCATCGCCAACCCGATCGGGACGATCCTGAGCGCCGCGATGCTGCTCCGGCACTCGCTTCGGCTCGACAAGGAGGCGGCCGTGCTCGAGCGCGCGGTGGCGCAGGCCATCGCCGGCGGCGCACGGACGGCGGACCTCGGCGGCAAGCTGTCGACCCAGGGGATGGGCGCCGCGGTCCGCGCGAAGCTCGCGGGCTGAGCGCTCCCTCCAGGCGGCCTCGGGCGATCCCCTCCCCGGGGCTCGCCGCGCGCATCGACGGCGCGCTCGCGCTCTTCGCGCCCCTTCCCTTCGCAGCCATCGACGCGTGGACACAAGGCCCCTTCGCGGGCCGCTCCTGCGCGTTGCTTCCACGTCGTCCAGTCCACCGCGTTTTTTTCGCTCGAATCCATCGGTCTTCGCGCCCGACTATCGACCAGGACGGGACGTGACGCGCCGTCGGCTGGTTCGACGATGGGCCTGACGCTCTCCGGTGCGAACCGCGAGCGCATGTGCTCCGAAGGCGCAGTTGCGGGAATCTCCTCATCACCCTTCCGCTGGAGATCCGGGCGGACGACACGATCGCGCGAGCCTTCATGAAGCCTCGTTCGCCGCGCGCCGCGCCTGCCGCGCCGCGATCGCTCGCGGCAGGCGCCTGGGTGCTCCGCGCCATCCGATCCATCTCCGTTGATCGAGCTGTTCGCGTTCCAGGAACCGCCACCGCAGCCTCATGAGGACAGGGCCTCCCGCGGCCGGTCCTCGCCAGCATCGCAGTCCGGCGCGCTTGCGCTGCTCCGCGCTCGCCAGCGAGAGCGATGACGCTGCGCCCGGCGCGCGGGATCAGCGAAGAGCGCGCGGCCCCACCGGAGGGCGCGGGGGCCGGTGAGCGAGCGCCTCGCGCCCTCGCGGAAGGAGCGCGCGATGCTGCCCTCTCCGCGCGCCGACGGCCTCGCAGAAAGCGTCCATGGTGTCTCAGGTGTCCTTTATGGGGTAATCGACATCACCTCCCGAACACCACACATGATCGTGCGGCGGGGGATTTCAGGTCCCCGCGCGTCAACGCTCGTCGTCATGACGGGCGATGACTCCATTCGACATGGATTGATGTGCACAGGAGAACGGGAACATGAGCCAATTGACGAAGTTCGCATCGCTCATCGCCCTCTCGACGGCCCTCTCTGCGGCAGGTTGCATGGCCGAGGCGACGACGTCGGACGCGCCCACCGACGACGTGATGAGTGAGACCGACGAGGCGAAGCAGGCGTTCCAGGCCGAGACGGATTCCGCTGATCAGGAGTCGAGCGCGAATCCGGCGATGGACGAGAGAGCGACGGACCCCAGCGCAGCAGGCGCCAGCGCGCCGGCCCCCGGCGCGCCCGACGTCGGCGCCGTGGACCCCGGCTCGACGAGCGAGAAGCCCGATGCGGCGCGCTGGTGGGGCGGCGGCTGGGGCTTCCGGCCCGGCTGGGGCTGGGGCGGCGGCTGGGGCTTCCGGCCCGGCTGGGGCTTCCGGCCCGGCTGGGGCTGGGGCGGCGGCTGGGGCTTCCGGCCCGGCTGGGGCTGGGGCGGCGGCTGGGGCTTCCGGCCCGGCTGGGGCTGGGGCGGCTGGGGCGGCGGCTGCGGCGGCTGGAGCGGCTGCGGCTGGTAGCGTGCCGCGCTCGCCATCACGGCTACCCGCATGACGGGGAGCCCTGCTGACGCTCGCTCCGCGCCCCCTGCGGCGCCGCCGCGGCTCGGTCCTCGCCATGGCAAGGCGCCGGCAAGGGGGTCATGAGCGGACGATGAAGCGACGGGCGCCCTGACGGGTCGAGGCTCCCTCACGCGGCCGCGGAGAGAGCCTCGACCGCCACCACGGTGCCCCCGGATCGCCCGCACGGGTCTGCGAGCGGTCCGGGGTACTCCGGGATCAGGCGTCGGCCTCGGCGAGGCTCGGGACGCGGCGTATGAGGAAGCGGGGCCTCATGCAGCACCACCACATGACCCCCATGGAGGTGAGATAGAAAGCGAAGAGGCACATGAGCGACGTCGTCGCCCCGCCCGTCGCCTTGATCGAGGCGCCGACGGGCGATTCGCTTCCCTGTCTTCTCTCAAAACGCATCATCGTCCGGATTCCACTCGGTAATCAAAGTGGGCATCGGTCCTCCCCACCGAGATCGGGGCGCTGCCGCCATGAACCATGGCGAATCGGAGCGGCCGAGGCCCGTTCAACCCACGCTCGACATCGGTCCTCATCTCCTGCATTGAATGATCCAAAATCGCAGCTCCTCGTGCGTTTCCGCGCCGTTTCGATGCGCTACTACCGTGCAGCGTCGATACCGCGCGGTCGCCGGCGCGGCGGAGGCCGCGCGCGCGGCGCGACGGCGCGCTGCCTCTATCGGGCGGAGGCGGTCCGCGTCGAGCCCCCGCGCGCCGTCGTGGGGCGCTCGAGCGGCGCTTCAGGGCGGCCGAGCTTCTCCGCGCGCTCGGTCACCCAGAAGCGCTCCGCGTCGGCCGCCGTCCAGGCAGACTCGTCGAGCAGCGGGAGCAGCGCATCGAACAGCGCGCGCGCGCTCTGGAAACGGTGGCGCGGGTCCTTGGCGAGGCAGCGCAGGACGAGGCGATCGACCGCGCGAGGGACGGCCGGGCCGCGCCGCACCGACGGCGCGTGGGGGGCCTTCGTCATGTGCGCGACGAAGAGCTGCCCCGACGACGAGCCCTCGAACGGCAGCTCCCCGGTGAGCAGGAAGTAGAGCGTGCCCCCGAGCGAGTAGATGTCGCTGCGCGCATCCGCCCGATCACCGCGGCACACCTCCGGCGCCATATAGGCCGGCGTCCCGCAGAGCATACCGCTGTTCGTGAGCTCGGCGTCCCGGCCGCCCTCGACCATCCGCGCGACCCCGAAGTCGAGCAGCTTGAGGAAGTCGTGATCGTCGCCCACGCGGGTGACGAAGAGGTTCTGCGGCTTGATGTCCCGGTGGATGATCCCTGCCTCGTGCGCCTCGATGAGCGAGCGGCAGGCCTGCAGGGCGAAGCGCACGGCGCGCGCCACGGGCATGGGGCCGTAGCTGCGCACGATCGCGGCGAGATCGGCCCCGCGCAGGTGCTCCATGGCGATGTAGTAGATGCCGTCGTCGCTCGCTCCGAAGTCGAAGATCCGGATGGTGTGCGGATCGCTGAGCTTGCTCGCCGCGTGCGCCTCCTGCTCGAAGCGCTTCGGCACCGCCGGGTCCGGCGCGTCCCGCGTCCTCAGGAGCTTGAGGGCGACGTCGCGGTGGAGCGTCTCGTCCCACGCGAGCCAGACCTCGCTCATCCCCCCTTTGCCGATCGGCGCCTCGAGCCGGTACCTCCCCAGCTTGCGCGCCTGATAGACCTGCTGCTGCGCGGCCCACACGACGTGGCTCGACAGCGCCCCGATCACCCCCGAGGCGGGGACGAAGATGTAATGGCTCGCGGCCGTGAGCAGCGTCGTCGGATCGAGCCACGCCGCATGGATCGACGGGGAGAAGATCGCGGCGATGCCCATCGTCGCCGGGAAGGCGAGGAACATCGGCGCGGAGGCGAGGAGCGCCTTGCTGAACGGCGCGGGAACGAGCGCCGTGCGGAGCAGCACGACGATGGAGAGCCCGTGCATGTACGCGCTCGTCAGGCCGCCGAAATCGAGCGCCATCAGCGAGATGAAGATCGCGGCGGTGAGGAACGCGGCCTCGTACCCGAGGAGCACGACGCGCCCCGAGAGCGTCGGGCGCCCCGACAGCCGGTACACGGCCAGGGAGAGCGCCTGCTCGACGACGCGCAGGGCGATGCAGCGCCACACCGGCGCCGCGGGGTACAGCACGGTCGCCATGAACATGTCGACAAGCGTGAACGCGGGCCATATCCAGAGCGCGACCCGGAAAGCGCGGCGGACCGCGCGGCGGACGCTCTCGGTGTCGTGGGCGCCCGTTGCGCTGCGCCGCGTGCCGAGCGGGCGAGTCTCGCGCTCTCTGAGCATGCGCGCCGCGGCCGATCGCTCAGCGCGGAGAGCCTCTCGGAGCAGCGCACGCTTCATGGCAATCTCGAGGGTCGCCAGAGCCACGACGAACGTCAAGCGAGCGTTGTTGGCTTCTCGCGCGGCAGGTTTCCTCGGCCACGACGCCGGGCTGCGATGCCCGCCGTCTCCCACCCCGGATGTCGTACCAACATGACCGTTCGCTGCCCCACATACCGTGTTCGTCCACCCTGCGCACACAAGCCCGCGAGGTCATGAATCCCGTCAGCGCCTCGGGGGAGCGGCGTGACGGGACGCCGAAGCGCGGAGAGGTGACCGGGGCGCCTGGGGTCTCGCTCTCGCCTCGGCCGCCGGCCCGCGGCCCTGGCAGCCGCGGCGCCGCTCGCGCCCCGACGCCGCGGGCTCGAGCTCAGCGGGCCCTTGCGCCTCGTGCCGAGGCGGTCGCCCTGGTCAACCGGCCGGATCCATGCTTGAAAGCTCGCCACCGTGCCGCTGTCGCCCGAAAGCTTTCGCCGGCTGTTCGCAAGCCGCCCCGTCGTCCTCGCGCCCATGGAGGACGTGACGGACGCCGTGTTCCGCCGCGTCGGCCGGGAGCTCGGCGCCGAGCTGTGCGTGACGGAGTTCGTCAACGTCGAGGGGCTGCTGCGCGGGTGCAAGACCGCGCGGCGCAAGCTCGCCCTGGCCGACGGCGATCAGCCGACGGCGATCCAGATCTACGGCGCCAACCCGGAGCGCCTCGCCGAGGCCGCGCGCGTCGCCGAGCAGGCCGGGCCGGCGTTCCTCGATATCAACTGCGGCTGCTGGGTGCCGAAGATCGCCGGTCGAGGCGCGGGCGCGGGCTGGCTCCGCGATCCGGAGGCGATGGTGGCGATGGCCCGCCTCGTGACGCGCTCTGTCGCGCTCCCGGTCACCGTGAAGACGCGCATCGGCTGGGGACCGGAGTCCCATATGCCGATCGTCGACCTCGCGCGCCGCCTCGAGGACGCCGGCGTCGCCGCGCTCACGATCCACTGCCGCACGGCCCAGATGGGGCACAGCGGCGCGGCCGACTGGGGCTGGGCCGCCCGGGCGCGCGAGGTCGTGTCCATCCCCGTCGTGGTGAACGGCGACATCAAGACCGCCGACGACGCGGCCCGCGCCCTCCGCGAGACGGGCTGCGCCGGCGTGATGGTCGGCCGCGCCGCCATCGACCACCCCTGGATCTTCCGCGAGGCCCGGGCCCTCCTCGACGATGGCGTGCACCTCCCGCCGCCGACGGCCGAGGAGCGGCTCGCCCTGTGCCGCGCGCACCTCATCGCGAACACCGAGGCGCGCGGCGAGCCGCACGGCGTGCGCGTGACGCGACGCCACCTGACCGGCTACCTCCGCGGCCTCCCCGGCGCGTCGGCCCTCCGGCGCGAGCTGCTCTTCTGCGACAGCCTGTCGGGGTGCCTCGACATCCTCGACAGCGCCGCGCAGCGGCTCGCGGCCTGAGGCCGCCGCCGCGCGGCAGGCCGGCGGCGGCGCCGCCTACATGCCCACGGGCGTCGCGTCGTCGACCGGGGCGGGCTCGCCGTTCTGCCGCTCGGCGCCCGGCGGTGCGCCCATGGGATCGTGCGGCAGGCTCCCGCGGTGCGAGCGGAGCAGCACGTGAGGCGTCGCCAGGAGAAAGTTGGAGACGCGGGACGTGTAGATGTCCGCCGAACGCTCGATCTGCCGGGCCAGGTGGCTCTTGTCGTTGCCCGTGCGGAGGAGCAGCCCCCACCTCGGGTTCAACGTCTCGGCCGACGCCTTCGCGAGCGGCGCGATCCGCGCGTCGAGCGCCGCGAGGCTCGCCTTGAGCTCGTTCATCTTCACCTGGATCTCGCCCTCCGTCGCCCCGGAGACCGGCCCGTAGCCGGCGCGCATCCGCTGGAGCTCCAGGCGCAGCCTGGCATAGACGCGCTCGGCGTCCTCCTTCTCCCGCATCCAGAGATCGAGGCGCGCCTCGGCCCCGCGCGCCTCCTCGATCGCGACGATCTCGTCCTCGAGCTCCCGGATGATGAGCGCCGTGCGCCACCGCAAGGCGCTCTTCGACACGTGCACATCTCCATAGATGTGATCGCCGATGTAGAGGATCTCGTCGCCGGACAGCCCCAGGTGGTGCTCGACGAGCCCCGCGTTGCCGCCCAGGTAGTGCCCGCCCACGCGCAGCCGGCCGGCCGGGCGCAGGAGGCCGTCCTCCGTGACCACCTCGAAGAGCGGGCTGCGGCTCGAGAAGAACTCCGGCTTTCGCGCGGAGACGATGACCACGTCGAACAGGTCGCGCCACGTCATGCCGCCCGGCAGGAAGCGGTCGAACGCGTAGCTCATCATCGCGCGCGTGTAGACCCACTCCGAGTTCGTGATCAGGACGAGCTTCTTGCCCGCCTCCCTCTGGTCGAGCAGCGTGAGCGGGATCTCCGGATCGAGCAGCACGAACCGGTCCGGATCGCCGATGATCTCGGCCTTCAGCTGCCCCTCCATGTGCGTCGCGTCGAGGCGATCCTTCACACGGCGATAGAGATCGCTGTAGCCGAGCACCTCGGGCAGCCGGCGCTGATCGAGCAGATCGACCAGCTTCGCGTACATGCACCCCTCCGAGAGCGAGAAGAGCGTGTTCAGGAAGACGTAGCGCCCGTCCGCGAGGTCGACGATCGTCCGCGCGTAGGTCGCGCGCTGTGTCTCGAAGTCGATCGGCTTCGTGCCGTGGTAGGCCCGCTTCACGTAGCCGAACCGATTCACCTTGAGCAGATTGCCGAGCTCGGTGTCCAGGATGAGCCCTCGGATCACGAGGTCCGGCTCGAACGTCAGGTCGCCGACCGGCCAGCCCTCGCTCTCCAGAAGGTGCCGGAGGTGCTCATAGGCCCGACGCTCCCACGCCTCCACCCGGTAGTGGATCAGCGTGTAATCCATGTCGTATCCGATCGCCTTGATCGAACGGAGATTCAGCGTCCGGTTGCAGAAGATCCCCCGCTGCTTGGGCGGCGGGGCGGCGAGGCAATCCAGCTTGTCCATGGTGATCGCCCGGAGAGCGGTCGTGAGGCATACCAGGGACCCACGGCGTTGCCCACCCGGAATCACCGTCACCCCGCCGTCAGGCGGCCGCGTTCGGCGTGTCGATGTCGTCGTAGACGTAGACGCGCACGCTCGGCCTCAGCGGCGCCTGAGCCGGCTCTTCCCGCTCTGCCGCCGATCGAGGCTCGTCGTGGGCCGAGGTGATCGCCCGTTCGTCGGCGATCGGCGGGCGTCGCCGCGGTCGTCCGCCTCCCACCCGTCGTCGTCCTCGTCGTCCTCGTCCTCGTCGTCGAACAGGTCGTCGTCGTCCTCGTCGTCGTCCTCGTCGCGCGCCTCGGCCCTGCGCACCTCGAGCCCGAGCATCGTGAGCGCCTGCTCGAGCGTCAGCGCCGTCTTCACGGCCTCGAGCTCGACCCCCATGGCCTGGAGCGTCATCGCTATCTCGGGGCTCAGCCCGGACAGGATGGTCGGTGTGCCCATGAGCCGCGCGGCGGAGGCAAGGTTCGAGAGCACCGCGCACAGGTGGCTATCCATGATCCAGACGGCCGTGAGATCGATGACCAGCCCCTTCGCGCCGCTCTCGTGGATGGCCCGCAGCACCTCGGTGTTCAGCTGCTCCGCGAGGTCATCGGTCACGTCCCCCTGGATGGGCACCAGGATCCGGTCCCACAGGTTGATGATCGGAAGGCGCTTGAGCTCCATGGTCATCCTAAGGTTCGATGTCGGCGATCAAGACCGTTGAGTCATCGTGCGAGCGCCGGTGTCGGCTCATGAGGGCGCGGCAGGCATCCGCGGCCTTCATTCCACGAAACAGCGATAGATCGAAGCGAGGGGAGACCCCGTCGGTGAACACGACGAGACGGTCGCCCCGCGCGAGCTGCGCATCGAAGATCCGGACCTTGCTGAGCGATGCGCCGAGGATGCCCGGGCTCTGGAGCCACTGGACGCGCGTGCCGTGCGACATCAGCTCGACGTTGCCGATGCCGCAGCCCTGGAGCCGCCCCTCCCGGAAGCGACAGATCATGCCGGCGGCGCCGCGGGTGCCGCGGAGCCGCACGTGGAGGCGATCGATGAGGGCGCGGACGTCCTCGCCGCTCGGCGCGTCCGCGAGCGCCTTGAGCGCGACGTTCGCCGCGGCCGCTGCGTGCTCGCCGTGGCCGAGGGCGTCGATGACCGCGAAGAGGACGCCGTCCTCCCCGGCCCGCACGAACGCGGCGTCGCCGCTCACGAGCTCTCCGTCCTTGGGGAGGATCGCGTACTCCACGGAGAGCTTCACAGGTGGACCTCGATCTCCACCCGCGTGCCCTTCGGCCCCGAGTCGATATGAAAGCGATCGGCCAGCCGCTTGACCCCGATGATGCCGCGCCCCATACCGGTCTTGCTCTTGTAGCGCCCGGCGAGGATCTCCTGCAGGTTCTGGATGCCTGCGCCCTCATCCACGGCGACGATGAGGAAGCGGACCGGGCTGTCGCGCTGCACCGCGAGCTCGATCGTCCCGCCAGGGGTATAGTGGACGATATTTCGCGCGAGCTCGCTGACGATGGTCGCGACCTTGTGCGACGTGAAGCTCTTTGCGCCGGCCGCATCGCAAACGGCCTTCGCGCTCAGGCGGGCCTCGCTGATGTCGGCCTCGACGTTGATGACCATGACCTTCGAGCGCCGCGAAGGCCGATCGCCGCCAATCGCCGAAATTTCCGACCTGAGCCGACCGAGCCGCGTTGGATCGACATAGAGACGGGCTCGGCGCTCGATGCTCGGAAGGATGTCGGGGAGGTCCTCGAGCGAGAACTCCTCGGGCTGGATCTCCGCCTCCCGCATGGCCCGGAGCAGGACTCCCTCTGCGTTCATCGCCGAGAGATAGCCGAGCAGGACGTTGAGAATCTGTTCGTGCGCGGGAGTCATCCGGAAAGCGCCTGGACCGGCAGGGTACCGGGGCCCTGGGTCCGCGTCGAGTACGCGGCGATGGCATCGCCGGGTTCGCCAGCTGTGACGCGGAAACCGCCGGGCTCCGGCCGGTCAGCGCCAGCAGGGCTCGGTCGGCCCGTCGTCTGCATCGCGCAGGGCGTCGCCTGGCCCGTGCCCGCGCCGACCAGACGGTCTACGGCCGGCTTGAACCCATGCGCGGCCGGCTCCAGGCAACGTGCGGCCGGATCCAAGCAACGCTCGTGCCTGGCTGGCCGTTCCACCGATGTCGCTCAGGCCGGGTAGTACGACGTCTGGCCTTGACGCAGCTCCTCGGTGATCTTGTTCTCCGCGAGGAGTTTCTTGAGCGGCTCCTGGAGCTCCGCTGCGGGGGTCCCCATCGCCAGCGCAAGGTCGTCGATCCCTTGCCCAGGCTCGATCTCCACATGGGCGAGCAGCGCCTCGGCGATCTCGTCCCCGGAGCTCCCGGACGGCAGGCTCACCGGGCTCGCCGGAGCGGCCTGTTCGGCGGCTTTCAGGGGGGCCACGGCGGCGGGCGCCGGGGTACGCGCGGCGCGTGCCTTCGGCGGAGCGACGGCCGGCCGCGCACCACCTCCGGTCGTCCGCGGCGCGGCCGCCTTCTTGCGCGGCGCAGCGCGCGTTGGCGTCTTGGGCGACGGGGCGCTGCGCGGAGGTGCGGCCGGGCGGCTCGGCGCCGGAGCGCGCTCGGCCTTGCGGACCGGCTTGGCGGGAGTCGCGGCCGGCCCGGTCGATATCCCTGCGGCGCTGATGTCGACTTGCAGGTACTGCGCAGCGGCCCGGAGAACGTCCTTACGGACCAGCGCTCTCATGCCCTCCAGGAACTCGGCCACGGAAGCACGAATCTCATTCTCGATCTCGACATCGGATATCACGCAGCCGCCGTCTCATGAATCCCCCGGAATGTCAACGTCTTCCACGCACAGTGGCCCGCACAGGCCGGAGAAACAAGGCGTTCCTGCGCCGGTCGGCGCTCGGGACCGGGCGCCGGATCCCTCGCTGGGGCCGCGCGCGTCCGCTGTGAATTTGCCGTTTTATCAAATGAATTGCTGGCAAGATCTGAAACGCATCGACAGATCATGTCGGGACCCTCCGTCCGCACGCATGAGCCTCGCGTCCGGGCAGAGGTCGACTCGCCGCTCGCGGCTGCGCCAGGGGGGCGGACCTACGGGTGTGCTCAAGCAGCCTTGACAGCGCGGAGCGACGCGCGGCGCAACGGGCGGAGCTGCGACGCCGCAAAAGCCGCGCCGAGGGCGAGCCCGCGGAGCGTCAGCCGCATGTGGAGGACGTCGAGATACCCCTCGCGGTGCAGGGCGGTGATCGCCCGGCGGACGTCGGTCCGGCGCACCTGAAGGGCCGTGGTCAATGTGTCGAGGGTCACCGTCTTGCCCTCGCTCTGGAGGGCAACCAGCGTCCGGAGAAGATGCGGAGCGAGGTCCTTGTTGGTCATGGTGCACACCGTAACCGCCGCCTGAACGGCCGTACAGTTTGTGACGACGTTTTCTCCGAGCCGGCTGCGGGGAGCGCTGGAGACGCCCCGAAGACAGCCGTCGTCTGTGGTAGGTCCTTCCCGTGCGCGCCGACGACTCACCTCCTCAAGCCGTGATCCTCGCCGGCGGGCTCGGCACCCGGATGCGCCCCCGGACGGAGCGCACCCCGAAATTCCTGCTGCCCGTGGCCGGGCGGCCGTTCGGGGCGTGGCTCCTCGAGCGTCTCGCCGCAGCGGGCTTCGCCGAGGTGGTCCTCTGCGTGGGTCACCTCGGCGACGCCATCCGACAGGCGATGGGCGACCGGTTCGCGGGCCTGCCGCTCCATTATGCCGACGACGGCCCCGATCTCCTGGGCACGGCCGGCGCGCTGCGCCGCGCGCTGCCCCAGCTGGCCCCTGTGTTCCTCATGACGTACGGCGACTCCTACCTCCCTTTCGACTACCTGGCCCCGCTCCGGGACCTCTGCACACACCCCGGCGCGCTCGGCACGATGGCCGTGTACCGGAACGAGGGTCGGTTCGACGCGTCGAACGCCGCGATATCGGGCGACCTGGTGGTGCGTTACGAGAAGCGGCGCGCGGGCGCGCGGCCCGACCCTGCGCTCGACCACATCGATTACGGCGCGACCGCGCTCCGCCGCGAGGTCATCGAGGCGCTGCCGGCCGACGCGCCGCTCGGCTTCGAGGTGGTGCATCGCGACCTCGCGGCGCGCGGCCGCCTCCGGGCGCTCGCGGTCGCGGCGCGCTTCTACGAGATCGGCTCGGAGCAGGGCCTCCGCGATCTCGAGGCCGCGCTCGCGACCGCGGCCGCGACGGAGGCGCGGGGATGATCGTCTCTCGCGCCCCGGTCCGCTTCTCCCTCGGCGGCGGTGGGACCGATCTGCCCGCGTACTCCGGCCGCTTCGGCGGCTACCTCGTGTCGGCCGCCATCGACAAGTACATCTACGTGACGGCCAACAAGCGCTTCCACCGGGACATCCGCCTCGCGTACTCCAAGACCGAGATCGTCCCCTCGGTCGACGCGATCGAGCACCCGATCTTCCGGGAAGCGCTCCGGATGCTGGGAATCGAGCACTCGATCGAGCTCACGAGCGTCGCGGATCTCCCCGCGAACTCGGGCCTCGGCTCGTCGAGCTCGTTCACGGTCGCCCTCCTCAACGCCCTGCACGCGTACAAGCGCGACTTCGTGTCGTCCGAGCAGCTCGCCCGTGAGGCCTGCTCCATCGAGATCGAGCGCCTCGGAGAGCCGATCGGCAAGCAGGACCAGTACATCGCCGCTTACGGCAACGTCACGGCGTTCACGTTCTCTCCGGACGGCTCGGTGCACGTCGAGCCCGTCCCAGTCCGCGACGAGGTGCTGGACGAGCTCGAGAGCAACCTGCTCATCGTGTGGAGCGGCGTCGAAAGGCCGGCCAGGATCGTGCTCTCGGAGCAGGGCCGGCGGCTGCAAGACCTGGAGCCCGAGGTGGTCGAGCGGATGCACCGCATCAAGGAGATCGGCCGCGACGTGCATCGCATCCTCGTCACGGGCAGGCTCGACGACTACGGCGAGCTCCTGCACGCCCACTGGACCCAGAAGCGTAAGCTCGCGTCCAAGATGACCGACGAGGTCCTCGACGAGATCTACGAGATCGCTCGAGGCGCGGGGGCGCTCGGCGGCAAGCTGATGGGGGCCGGCGGCGGCGGCTTCTTCATGTTCTACGTCCGGCCGGCGGAGCGGCGCCGGGTGCTGGAGGCGCTCGCCGCGAAGGGCCTGCGCGTCCTGCGCTTCCGCTTCGATCTCGACGGCGCGCGCATCGTCGCGAACCTGCACCGATCGTGAGCGGGCGCGCCGGCGCGCCCCCTCCTGCTGGGCATTTCAGCGGGACTCTGGCTATAGATCGGCCATGCCTCAGAGCACGCACGACTTCGTCGAAAAGTACCTCCGCGAGACGTCCGAGATCGCCCTCGCGACGAGCCCCGACGACATGGCTCGCGTCATCGAGATCCTCTTCGATGCGTACAGGAGCGATCGCACCATCTACACGTGCGGCAACGGCGGCTCGGCGGCCAACGCGAGCCACCTCGCCTGCGACATCGCCAAGTTCACGTGGGTCGACGGCAAGCGGCGCTTCAAGTGCACCTCGCTCTGCGACAACGCGGCGCTCCTCAGCGCCCTAACCAACGACGTCGGCTTCAACCGGATCTTCCTCGAGCAGCTCGACGGCCGCGTGGTCGCGGGCGACGTGCTCGTGTGCCTGAGCGTGCACGGCGGCTCGGGCGCCGATCGCGCCGGCCCGTGGTCGCAGAACCTCGTCGCCGCCGCGGATTTCGCGAAGAAGGCGGGGGCCAAGGTGGTCGCGCTCGTCGGCTACGACGGCGGCGCCCTGCGCCAGATGGCCGACGCCAGCGTGATCGTGCCGAGGACGCGGGCGGGCTACACGTCAACGCCGCACGTGGAGGGCTTCCACGAGGTTTACCACCACCTCATCTGCGAGCGGCTCCTCCAGCTCGTGGCCGAGAGCTGAGCGCCGCGTGGCGAGGCGCGGGATCCTGCTCGACCGCGACGGCACGCTCATCGACGTGGTGCGCGATCCCGAGCTCGGCGTCGTCGTGACGGCGTTTCATCCGGATCAGATCCGCGTCCTCCCCGGCGCGATCGAGGGGCTGCGGCGCCTCGCGGGCGCGGGGTTCCTTCTGGCGATCGCGACCAACCAGCCGGGCGCGGCGAAGGGCCAGGTCCCGTGGGGGGCGATCGAGCGCACGAACCGCGCGCTCGTCGATCGGCTCCGCGAGGCCGGCGTCGCGATCGCGGCGCTCGCGGTGTGCCCGCACCACCCCGAGGGCGGGCCAGGCGGCGATCCGGCGCTCATCGGCCCGTGCGATTGCAGGAAGCCGAAGCCGGGCATGCTCACGGCGCTCGCGCGCGATCTCGATCTCGACACCGCGGCGAGCTGGATGATCGGCGACGCGCCGAGCGACGTGGCGGCCGCGCGCGCGGCGGGCATGCGGGCGGGCCTCATCATGGATGGACGCCGCTGCGAGCTGTGCCCGCTCCGCGGCGAGGCCGATCTCCCCTGCCCCGATCGCGCGGCGCCGCGCCTCGATCTCCTGGCCGCCGAGATCCTCGCCGAGCCGCGCGGCTAGCGGGCTCTTGCGCGCCACGCCGCGCCGCGCCGCCCGATAGCCCGCGCGCGGCGTGCTACCGTCCCGCCGTGACGCCTCCTCCGGATCACGACGGCGGCGCGCTCGACGATCGGGGCGCCCGCGACGACACCCCGGCCACCGCGGCCGAGCTCGACGCCCGCCTCTCGGCGGCCCGCTACATCTCCGATCCGGCGACCTCGCTCGCGCTCTGGCTCGCCCTCCGGATGGATCGGCCGCTCCTGCTCGAGGGGCCGGCGGGCGTCGGCAAGACCGATCTCGCCCGCGCGGCCGCCGAGGCGCTCGGCCGAGGGCTCATCCGGCTCCAGTGCTACGAGGGCCTCGACGAGGCGAAGGCGCTCTACGAGTGGGACTACGCGAAGCAGATGCTCTACACGCAGCTGCTGCGCGACGCCGTCGCGAAGGAGATCGTCGGCGCCGCGAGCCTCGCCGCGGCCGCGCGCGCGATCGCGGGGAGCGAGGCCTCGTTCTTCAGCGAGCACTTCCTGATCGCGCGCCCGCTCCTCGCGGCGCTCCGGAGCGCCGCGCCGGTCGTCCTGCTCATCGACGAGGTCGATCGTGCGGATCCTGAGTTCGAGGCGTTCCTCCTCGAGGTGCTCTCCGACATGCAGGTCACGATCCCCGAGCTCGGCACGATCCGCGCCGCGCGCCCGCCGCTCGTCCTGCTGACGACGAACGCGACGCGCGAGATGACCGAGGCGCTGCGCCGCCGGTGCCTGCACGCGTTCCTGGACTACCCGCCGCCGTCGCGCGAGGTCGCCATCCTGAAGGTCGCCCTCCCGGGGATCGAGCCCCGCCTCGCGGCGCAGATCGTGGCGTTCGTCGGCGCCCTGCGGGCCATGGATCTGCGGAAGTCTCCCGCGATCAGCGAGACGATCGACTGGGCCCGCGCGCTGCTCCTGCTCGGCAAGCGCGCGGTGACGCCGGAGATCGCGCGCGACACGCTCGGCGTCCTGCTCAAGCACCAGAGCGACCGCGGCGACGCGGAGGCGAAGCTCGGCGCCCTCGTGCGGGCCGCCGAGCACGCGGGCGCGGGCGAGCCGGCTACCTGAGCTCGGCCACCTTCTCGCCGAACAGCTTCTCGAGCCGCCCGAGCATGGCGTCGTTGGGCTCGACGCGGAGATCGCGCCCCAGCGCCAGCACCGCCTCTGCCCCGTCGTCGAGCTGGATCACGAGCTGCACCGGGCACACCCCGGGGCTCGCCCGCAGCAGCGCCCCGAGCCGATCGATGTGCTCGCGCCTGGCGCTGCGCGACTTCAGCGTGATCGCCACGCTCCGCGTCTGCGCGAGGATGGCGTCGGCGAGCGGCTGCACCTCGTCGAGCAGCAGGGTCGGCTCGCGCGGCGCGGCCTCGGCCTCCTCGGCCCCCTCCTCCACCATCGGGAAGCTGATCTTCCCCGAGATCAGGACCGGCTCCCCTCGGTTCAAGAGGTCCGCGTAGCTCTCGATCTGCTTCTCGCGCACCTTGACCTCGACCCGGCCGGTCGTGTCCTCGAGCACGAAGAACGCGATCTTGCCGCCACCTCCCTTGAAGATGCGCTCGCGGTAGCCCTCGACCATCCCGCCGACGCGCACCCTGGCCCAGGCATCCATGCCGGCCAGCGCGCTCACCGCGGTCACGTCGAAGCGGTTCATGTCGACGCCGTACCGATCGAGCGGGTGCCCCGAGACGTAGAACCCGAGCGACTGCTTCTCCCGCGAGAGCGTCTCGCGCAGATCCCAGTCCTCGGCCATCGGGTAATCGTCCAGCCTCACCTCGCTCTTGGACGCCACCGCCGCGAACAGGCCGATCTGCGCGCTGTTCCGCTCCTTGCTCGCGGAGCGCGAGCGCTCGAGCGCCCTGTCGATGCCGGTGAACGCCCGCGCCCGCGAGATGCCCCGCGCGTGGAGGCTCGCGTCGAACGCGCCGCACTGCACGAGCGCCTCGAACACTCCCTTGTTGACCCGCCGCGGATCGACCCGCTCGGCGAAGTCGAACAGATCCGCGAACGCGCCGCCCGCGTCCCGCGCCTCGAGGATCGCCTCGAGCGCCGACTCGCCGACGCCGCGGATCGCGCCCATTCCGAAGCGGATCTTCGGGTCGTACGGGTCCCTCACCCGCGAGCCTCCGCGCCGGGTGCCGGCCATGCGCTTGCCGTTCGTCGCCGGCTTCGCGCTGTAGACGACGGTGAAGTCCGTCTTGGACTCGTTGATCTCGGGCGGGAGGATCTCGACCCCCCACGCGCGCCCCTCCGCGATGATCCGCACGACCTTCTCGATCTTGTCGCGGTCGGCGGTCATCAACGCGCAGAGGAACTCGACCGGGTAATGCGCCTTGAGGTACGCCGTCTGGTAGGTGAGCAGCGCGTACGCCGCCGAGTGGCTCTTGTTGAAGCCGTAGCCCGCGAAGTACTCGAGGAGCCCGAAGATGCGTTCGGCGTCCTCGCCCTTCACCCCGTTCTTGAGCGAGCCGTCGACGAACGTCGCCTTCTGCTTCGCCATCTCCTCGGGCTTCTTCTTGCCCATGGCGCGCCGGAGCAGATCGGCGCCGCCGAGCGTGTAGCCCGCGAGCTTCTGCGCGATCTGCATGACCTGCTCCTGGTAGACGATGACGCCGTACGTCGGCTGGAGGAGCTCGTCGACGAGCGGGTGCATCTTCTCGATCGGCTTGCGGCCGTGCTTGCAGTCGACGAAGTCCTTCACCATGCCGGTGCCGAGCGGCCCGGGCCGGTAGAGCGCCACGGCGGCGACGATGTCCTCGAAGGCGTCCGGCTTGAGGTCCTTGAAGAGCTGCTGCATGCCGCTCGACTCGAGCTGGAACACGCCCGTGGTCTCGCCCGACTGGAGGAGCGCGTAGGTGGCGGTGTCGTCGAGCGGCACCGTGTTCACGTCGAAGCGCTTGCCCTCCTTGTCCGCGAGGTCCGGCCGCGCGTTCACGAGCCGCACCGCGATGTCGATGACGGTGAGCGTCTTCAGCCCGAGGAAGTCGAACTTCACGAGCCCGGCCAGCTCGGCGTCGTCCTTGTAGTACTGCGTGACGAGCTGCTCGCCGTTCTTGAAGCAGGGGACGTGATCCCAGAGCGGCCCCTCGCTGATCACGACGCCGGCGGCGTGCATGCCCGCGTGCCGCGTCAGCCCCTCGAGCTTCTGCGCCTGCTTCAGGAGCTCCGCGACCGTGGGATCGCTCTCCTTGAGGGCCTTGAGCTTCGGCTCGATGTCGAGCGCCTCCGGGATCGTGTACATGATCCCCGGGCTCTTCTGCGGGATGAGGCTCGCGATCTTCTGCGCCTCGTTCGCGGGGAACGCCATCGCCCGCGCGACGTCCTTGATCACGCTCCGCGCCTTGAGCTCGTGGAACGTCGCGATCTGCCCGACGGAGGGTTTGTCGGCCTCCTTGCTGTACTTCTTGGTGACGTAGGAGATGACCTCGTCGCGCCGGTCCATGCAGAAATCGACGTCGAAGTCCGGCATGCTCACGCGCTCCGGGTTCAGGAAGCGCTCGAACAGCAGGTTGTACGGCAGCGGATCGAGATCGGTGATCTCCATGGCATAGGCGACGAGCGAGCCCGCGCCCGAGCCGCGGCCCGGCCCGACCGGGATGCCGTGGTCCTTGGCGTACTTGATGAAGTCCCAGACGATGAGGAAGTAGCCTGGGAAGTCCATCTGAACGATGACGTTGAGCTCGACGTCGAGCCGCGCGCGGTAGGTCGCCTCGTCCACTCTCCTGCCCGTCTGCGCGATCTGGGCGAGCCGCTTCGTGAGGCCGTCGTGCGCCACGTGCCGGAAGTACGCTGCCGAGTCCGCGAACCCGCTCGGCAGCGGGAACGTCGGGAGCATCGGCTTGCCGAGCTTGAGCTTGAGCGTCGAGCACCGCTCGGCGATCTCGAGCGTCGAGCGCACCGCCTGCGGGTGGTCGCGGAACAGGTGCATCATCTCGTCGGCGGGCTTGAGGAACATCTCGAAGCTGCCGTGGTGCGCGGCGCTCGCCTCCGCGAACGTGCGGTTGGCCGCGATGCACGACAGGTAGAGCTGCCCCTCGCCGTCCTCGCGCGCGCCGAAGTGCGCGTCGTTGGTCGCGACGAGCGGAAGCCCCAGATCGCCCGCCGCCCGCGCCAGGATGCCGTTGAGCACCGACTGCTCGACCAGCCCGTGGTCCTGCAGCTCGACGTAGAGGCTCCCCGGCTGGAAGCAGTCCCTGAGCCGGCTGAGCGCCTCGCGCCCCTCCCCCTCGCCCTGCTCGAGGATCCGCTGGGCGACCACGCCGCCCATGCAGCCGGTCAAGCCGATGAGCCCCGCGCTGTACTGCGCCACCGTGTCGAGCCGCACGCTCGGCGCGAGCCCGCTCGCGGGATCGACGTGCCCCTTGGAGACGATGCGGACGAGGTTCTTGTAGCCCTCCTCGGACGCGGCGAGCAGCACGAGGTGATCGACGGGCGTCTCGTCCACGCCCGAGCGCGACACCTGCCCCGCGGACGCGCCCCAGCTGCGGGCCACGTTGACCTCGCAACCGATGATCGCGCCGATGCCCTGGTCCTTGCAGGCCTTGTAGTGCTGAATCGCCCCGAACATGTTCCCGTGGTCGGTCAGGGCGACGGCGCGCATTCCCAGCGATTTGGCGCGCGCGGCGAGGTCCTTGACGCGCAGCGAGCCGTCGAGGAGCGAGTACTGCGAATGCACGTGGAGGTGGATGAACTCAGCGGTCACAGCAGGCTTCCAGGTGGCTTCTCATCGTGGTGGTAGTCGGGAAAGACCGGTAATCGGGGAGAGGGCGCGGAGAGCGAGAGCGGGCGGCGTCCGGACAATCCACCAGCGCTCCAGGCGGGCTCACATATAGCGCATTGCGCAGCGGGGATCGCCCTTGATGAGCCGCGCAGGCCGGCGCTAGCATGTGCGCCCGTCTGAGAGCACTTGCCTGATCTGGGGTGGGGTTTCCAGAAAGTGAGGTCGATGATGCGTCAATCCCGTATCGCCGTCGCGGTGTATTTGGCGACCGCGCTCGTTTCCGTTACCGGTTGTGGCTCCGAGGCCGCGGCGCCTGTCGTTCAAGACGTCGACCTCGGTCAGCCGCCCGCGCCGGGCCCGGAGCAGGCAGGGGATGGCGAGGGCGTCGCGTTCGCGATCGACCGGCTCTTCCTCGGCGATACGGATCGCGACGGGAAGAAGGCGGCCGGCAGCTGGAAGCAGTACGGATTCAACCTCGACGGCAAGGTGTCCAGCACCGTATCACAAGACCTGTGCAAGCCGGTGGACGACACCGCCCCTTCGGAGGTCTATCCGGACGGCGCCGACGGGATCGACAACTCCTTTGGCAGCAAGCTCGTCGGCCTCATTTCCAACCTCCTGACCGACCCGTCGACCCGGGTCAGCGACGCCATCGGTAAGGGCGATTTCACGGTGATCTTCAAGGTCGACGGGCTCGGCGAGCGGCCTTCCTACAACCCCCTCACCGCGAAGCTCTACGGCGGCGCCACGCTGGGCGCGGCGCCCACCTGGGATGGCACCGACCGGTGGCCTGTCGTGCCTGAGCTCCTCGACGACGCTCAGGACGTCGAGAGCTCCAAGGTCGTGTTCCCGGCCAGCTACGTCGTCGACGATACATGGGTGTCGGGCCCGGATTCACAGGTCACGTTCCGGCTGAACCTGACGGTCTCGGACACCATCATCGGTCTCACGATCCGCAATGTGAGGATCGCGATGGATCTCGCGCCCGATCACAAATCGGTGGTCAAAGGGACCATCGCGGGTGTGCTCGAGACGGCTGTCCTCGTCGAGGAGCTCCGCGGCGTCATCGGCGCCGTACAGCCGAATTTCTGCGAAGGCGCGGCGCTGGAGACGATCCTCGATCAGGTCCGCCGCGCGTCGGACATCATGAAGGATGGCGGCCAGGACCCGAGCAAGGAGTGCGACGCCATCTCCATCGGCATCGGGTTCACCGCGAGAGCGGTCCAGCTGGGCGAGATCGCGCCGCCAGCCGTGACGACCGGCGTGCCGTGCCAGCCGGCGCCCGCAGACGGAGGCTGAGCGCCGCGCGACTCCCCTCCACCGACGGCCGCTGCGTCGAGCGCGCCTCCTGGGCTTTGCGGGCACCTCCCGGGTGCCCGCGCCCGCCGGAATCCACACAGCCTGCGACGTGCAACCTGCTCGGTCGGCTCCGACCCTCCGCGAAGATCGTGCTCGCGCTTGAGCCGTCGCGCCCCCTGCGAGCGTCTCAAGGAGCGACCCCGCCCGTCCAGGGTACGCGCTCAGGCGAGGGAGGTCTTGCCAGCGCGCTCTCTCGGTCCGCCCGCTGGTGGGCGGGCCGCGAGGCGCCCTCTTCCTGGTTTCGTTCGTCCTGACTTTTCGCTAGAAGGCGGCATCGCTTCGAGCGTCCACCACGCAAGTACCCGATGGCGGTGAAGATTCATGGCGAGCTGCCGTCCAAGGGCGTCAGCCCGGCGGGTCGCCGACGCGAGCACTGGCTCGTGCCCCTCAGAGGAGAACAAGGTCCATGCGTAGATACGTCGCTTCCGTTCTGTGCGCCGTGATGATGATTGGCGCTGCCGCCGCGACGGCGGGTTGCACGGCCAGCGCCTCGTTCGGCTCCGGCAAGGAGCCGGCGGCCGCGCCCCCGCCCCCGCCTCCGCCGGAGCCGAAGCCCGAGCCGAAGGAGGAGAAGAAGCCCCGCCCGCGCTTCAAGCTGACGTTCAAGCTCAAGGGCAATGAGGTCGCTCTCCCCGGCCCGGTGGTCTTCGAGACGAACAGCGACAAGCTCCTGCCCGAGAGCGACGAGGTCCTCAACCTCGTCGACGACTTCCTGAAGCAGCGGGAGGACGTCAGCCTGCTCCGCATCGAGGGCCATACCGACTCGGACGGTGAGGACGCCGCGAACCAGACGCTGTCCGAGAAGCGCGCGATGGCGGTCGCTCGCTGGCTCGTCGCGAAGGGGCACGACTGCAAGCGCTTCATCGCCGTCGGGTTCGGCGAGACCAAGCCGGTCGCCGACAACGGCACGCCCGAGGGCAAGGCCCAGAACCGCCGCACCGGGTTCTTCATCGCGGCGATCAAGGGCAAGGCGGTCGACAAGCAGCCCGTCGACGGCGGCGGCAAGGTCGCCGGCGACGCCTGCAAGTGACGCCGCTGCGCCCGGGCGCGCTTCGGGCCGCGCGCCGCGATCACAGCGGGCACGGGCCGTCGGGGCGTTCGCCTTGGGCTGACGGCTGACGGCTGCACCCGGTGGCCGGCGCCCAGCGCCCTTCGGGGCGCGCCGGCCGCCGGCGCCGCTGCGTTCTCCGCGCTCGCCGGCGGCCGGCGCCGCCCCGCGATCCTTCTTTTCTTGCCTCCCCCACCAGCTTCACTATCGGTACGTCTCCACGACATGCGGAGACGTCACGACAAGTCCCTGGGTCGCCTCCTTTCCATAGCCATCCTCTGGGTCGGCCTCTTCGGCTGCAACTCCGGGGCGGGCGACGTCCGCCAGTGGACGCGGGACGACCACGATCCGCCGAACCCCGGCGAGGGGCAGGGCGGCAAGGTGGCCGCTCGGCCGATCGCGTCGGATGAGACCGATCCGGGGCTGATCGAGCTCGCCTGGCAGCGGAACTGCTCCACCTGTCACGGCAGGGCCGGGCGCGGCGACGGCCCGCAAGGTCCGATGGTCCGCGCCCCGGACCTCACCGACGCGGCGTGGCAGGATCGGGTGACCGACGCCCAGATGGCCGACACGATCAGGAAGGGCAAGAACAAGATGCCCGCGTTCGACCTGCCGCAGCCGGTGATCGAGGGCCTCGTGAAGCGCGTCCGCACCAACCGCGCGCGCTGAAGCTCGATGAGCTCGACCTCGCAGCACGATCTCGATGAAGCACCCGAGGAGAGGCCGCCGGAGCCGGAGACCCGACCGCCGTGGCTCCGACGTCTCGCGCCGGCGCTCCTCCTCCTGGGTGCGCTTTATGCGGGGAGCATCCTCTTCAAGCGGCTGCCCGAGGAGCGGGAGGTCGAGCTGCGGCTCGATGACGCAGCGACGGTCGTGCGGCTCGACGTGACGTGGACGGATTCTTCTTCGGGCGACCGCGCGGACGACGCCGCGCCGGTCATCGACAGCTCATGGCGGTTCGCCGAGGGGACGGCCCCACGGGCTGTCTTCACGAAGGTGTCGCTCCCGGACGGCCTCTACCAGGTGGAGATCACGGTCAGCAGGAAGGGCGAGCACGACGTGACGAGCCGGGCCGTCACGCTCGCGGACGAGTCCCGGATCACGCTGTTCGTACACTGAACGGCGCCCCGCGCGCTCCCGCCGGCCTCGCGGAGCGCGCTTCGACCGGCGCTCCTGGAGCGAGCCCAACAGCGTCCAGATGCGCCGGAGACCTGCTGCCGCTCATTGCGGTCGCCCGGCGCACGAGACCGTTGACGCCCGGAAACCGACAAGCAAGGCAGCGCCCTGAGTTGGAGGCGTGTCTCTGAGGTACCACCTCGCGTCCAGCAAGCCGCACGCAGTCCTTGATGAAAAACCTTCGTCCTTAAGCACAAGACTTTGTTATTCTTGATGTTTTACTGCTTCCAGTGACAGCGTTTCGGGTGGGAATGGAATGTGAGAACGAATTCCCTTGATGCGTTCCCCCCGAAACCGCTACTTCTTGGCCCGCGGAAGCAGAGCGTGGCACCTTATCCTACAACCACTTACACGCTCTGACTGGGACGACCGTGGTGCATCGTGGTGCCCCCCCGGAGGGAGCGACCATGCGGCCTGTACAGTGCCGCTGGAGGCGGAGAAGGAGAACCGATGAGGATCACCCCGTGGTATCTGGCTGCGCTCGCCCCGTTCGCCGCCATTGGTTGCAGTGGCGCCTATCTCGGCCACGCCGCCGTTGTCGCATTGACGATCGGCATCTTCCTCGGGACCCTCTCGCTCGGCCGCACCCCGAGCTCGAGCCCCGCCCCGCCGAACGCCCCTGTCTCCTGACTTTCTCGCCCAGCTACCGCCTGCTGCACCTCGACGCGAGGGTTTCCCGAGCGCACGACAGCGCTGGCGCTTACGCTCGGGGAGCGTGAGGTCATGACGCAAGACGCCTCCGTCGGCCGGCTCAAGCGGCTCGAAGAGTTCACGCTCATGGACCTGGAGTCCGTGCACCTCATCCTGCGCGGCGACTCGGTCATCGACTGGAGGCGGCTCAACCTGCAAGGCGAGCAGGCGGCGCGGGACCTCTTGCTGGCGCAGGAGTTCCGCCCGGACGAGCCGGGGGATCGCGCCCACCTCGAGAGCGTCAAGAACGAAGCGATCGCGTACCTGCGCCGCCATTTCGAGTTCCCGATCCCGAGCCCTGTCGCTCGCGCCTCGGTCGAGGAGATCCTGCTGCTCGCCTCGGGCAAGGGCCACCGCCAGCTCTGCGCCTGCACGATCCTCAAGGCGATGCACATCATCCATCACCTGGCCGGGCGCGAGCTCCTTTTCTCGATCCCCATGTCGGACCAGGACGTCTTCCACCTCGTCGAGGAGAAGGTGTACCGGGTGATCGGCGGCATGCTCGCGGCGGGCTTCCCGATCACCGAGTTCATCGGCGGGCGCAAGAACAAGGACTCGCTCTACACGAAGCTCTTGTCGAAGACCGACACGACGGCGGCGGCCATCTACGACAAGCTCCGCTTCCGCATCGTCTGCCGCACCGTGGACGACCTGCTGCCGGTGCTCCTGTACCTGTCCGAGCGGCTGTTTCCGTTCAATTACGTCGTGCCTGGCGAGAGCACCAACACGATCCTGCGGTTCCGGAGCTACTGCGAGACGCGGCCCTTCCTTCTGCCGATGCTCGACGCGTTGCAGACCGACGTCGACGACGGACTCACGGCAGGCGACAACAGCTTCAGCGATCGGAGCTACCGCGTGATCCACTTCGTCGTCGATCTGCCGGTGCGACTCCCCGCCGAGATCCTCGACATGGCGCCGCCCGCGGCCTGGGCGCTCGGGCCGATCATCTTCGTGCTGTGCGAGTTCCAGCTGATCGACCGAGAGACCGAGGCGGCGAACGAGGTCGGCGAGGCGAGCCACGCCAGGTACAAGGAACGGCAGAAGCAGGCCGTCATGCGCAGGCTCAAGCTGGGGGTCCGCTCCACCCGTGACCCGGCGAGCGGCGGACCCAAGCGAGAGCGCTAGGCGCCGCGGGACACCGTCGAGACGCCGCGGCGACGAGGCCGCCAGCGCGCAGCGCACTGGACCGGGCAGCGAGCCTGGACCGCGCGGCGAACCAGGCCACGCAGCACATCCGACCGCGCAGCGCACGGACAGGATGGCCGCGGCGGACGTATTGGAGCAACACCGCGGCGAATCGAGCGGGCAGACCGGAGAGATCCGCGGGATATCCAGGGGTGGGTGCCTGGAGCGCGGAACGCGTGGGCAGCGCGGCGAACGCCGCTGCGACGCCGGGAGCAGTAGGGCTGTCGGAGCAGAGGCCGCCGAGCGAACAGCCTGGACGGTGCCCGACGGCGCTCGATCGAGGAGGCCTTGGGACCCCTCAACGACACCGACGGACGAGCGGGCTCAGATGCGGCCCTTCAGCGCGTCGCGATCGAGGACGACGATCCGGCGGCGATCGATCTCGATCACCCCCTTGCGACGGAGATCGCCCAGGGTGAGCGTGACGGTCTCGCGCGTGGAGCCGATCATGCTCGCCATCTCCTGATGGGTGAACGGCGCGGAGATGAGCACCCCGCGCGGATCGGGGATGCCCCAGCGCGTCGCGGCCTTGAGCAGGAACTCACAGAGGCGGGCCTCCACGTTGCGGAAGAGCATGGACGCCAGGCGCTCCTCGGTGTCCGTGTGCCGCTCGACCAGCGTGGTCACGATGGCGGCGGCGAAGTTGGCGTCGCTCGCCATCAGGTTGCGCACCGTCGCGAGCGGGACGAGGAGCGCCTCGACGTCCTCCGTGGCGATCGCGCTCTCCCGGTGGGCCGTGACGCCCCCGAGCGCAGCCTCGCCCAGCACGTCGCCGGCCCCTCTGTAGCCGAGCGATAGGCTGCGCCCGTCGCTCATCCCACGTACCAGCCGGACTCGGCCGAGGCTGAGCATGGCGAGCGCGGTCGCGGCGTCGCCCTGCGTCACGAGGTGACGCCCTTTCGCGACGCGTTGAATCGTCCCTCCGTCCGCCAGCGCCGACTGCGTGGCCGGGGAGGCCGCGTTGCCGATCGCGCCGCGCCGGACAACCCGCCGCTTGCGGGAGTCCAGGTCGAGTCCACCGTCGTTCCCGAGCGCGCCAGGCTGGACCCTGACGCTCCGTGCCATCGCATCCTTACCCATCATCATCGCGGCTGCTCCTGCGGTTTGCGGTGTCGCGGTCCTACTGTTCCGGGGGGCCCCCACCGGCCGGGGGGGGCCCGACTTGTGCCGGAACCTCCCACTTGCGTTGACATCCTGGATACGCGGCCCGTACCTTTCGGTTCGAGCCGGGCACGCCCCGTGAATGAACCCCTGCACGGGGGAGCCAGTTCGACCGCTCCTCCAGCTACGGACGTTGGATGCGCCTCTTTAGCGGCAAAATTACTCCCCTCACAGAAGAACTCGTCCGCGCGCTCGTGGACAACCGCGATATCGAGTGCGAATCGAAGAAAGAGGTCGCGCTCGACGTCGAGTCGGTCTTCACGAGCTACCTGCACGCAGAGCGGGAAGCGACCGAGCGGGCGAAAGAGATCCTCCAGGCACGCGGACTGCCTCAAGGCGAGTTCAACCGGGTCAAGCGCCTGGCCGCGGAGCAGAAGGGGATCAAGACCGGCGAGGAAACGATGGATTATCTCCTCGATCAGCTGCTCGAGATGCTGATGCACTCGAACAACGTCGAGGAGGTGTTCGTCGAGGACCACGACCTGCGCCGCCGGATAAGGCCCATCCTCCGGAAGTACCTCGAGATGGACGAGGCGCTCGACACCGAGGTGCGCGGCAAGCTCCGCCACGTGCAGGAAGGGTCCCGCACCTGGGAAATCGAATACCAGCGGGTCATGGGCGAGATCCAGCGACGCAAGGGCCTGCTGTAAACGCCGCCGCCAGGCAGGCCAGCTCTACACCGAGCGAGCGAACCGTCTGTGGCGTTCGCTGGTTCAGCAAGACCCCGCCCGACCCCGCAGCGCTCGCTCCGCGGGACGCCGTTGTGGGATAGGCACGCACCATCTACGACCGTACCCTCTGCGGAGCGTTCCTTCTGCCAGATCGGGCTTCGTCGTGGTACCGGAGGACATCATGAGCTGGATTCCGAAGGTCGAGGCGAAGCGCCACTTCTGTCATAAATGCAAGAACGAGCTCATCTTCGAGGTGAAGCTCCAGCGCGCGGACACCTGTCCCCACTGCGGTGTCGACCTCCACTGCTGCAGGAACTGCGAGAACTGGGACCCGGCCGCGCACAACCAGTGCAAGGAGCACATCGCCGAGTACATCCCGGATCGGGAGAGAGCGAATTATTGTACTTTCTTCACGTTCAAGAACGGCGTACCGGAAGACAACTCGAAGCGCATCGCGGATTCTCGCTCCAAGCTCGACAACCTTTTCAAGAAGAAGTAGGCGCCCGCTGGGGGAGCACGCACATGTCCACGCCTCGCTACTTGGTCACCGGCGGTGCCGGGTTCATCGGAAGCAACCTCGTCGCGGCGCTGACCGCCGCCGGCGAGCGGGTCCGCGTCCTCGACAACCTCGCGACCGGCCGATGGGAGAACCTCGACGGGCTCCCGCACCAGTCGCTGATCGAGCGCATCACGGGGGACATCCGGGACGCGGCGGCCGTCGCGTCGGCGGCGAAGGGGGTCGAGGTCATTCTCCACCAGGCCGCGCTCGGCTCGGTCCCGCGCAGCGTCGAGTCGCCCGTCGAGTCGAACGCCGTCAACGTCGGCGGCACCGTCACGGTGCTCGACGTGGCGCGCAGGCAGGGCGTGCGCCGCGTGCTCTTCGCCGCGTCGTCCAGCGCGTACGGCGAGACGCCCGTCCTCCCGAAGCATGAGGGCATGGAGCCAATGCCGCTGTCGCCGTACGCGGTCACGAAGCTCGCCTGCGAGCACTACATGAAGGTCTTCGCGGGCATCTACGGCATCGAGACCCTGAGCCTGCGTTACTTCAACGTCTTCGGGCCGAACCAGACGCCGGACGGCGCCTACGCCGCGGCGATCCCGCGGTTCGTCGACGCCGCCCTGCAGAACCGGCCGATCCCGATCTTCGGCGACGGCGAGCAGACGCGCGACTTCTGCTTCATCGAGAACACCGTCCTCGCGAACCTGCTCGGCGCGACGTCGTCGAAGAAGTTCAAGGGGGAGGTCGTCAACATCGCCGGCGGACGCAGGATCGGGCTGAATGAGCTCTGCAAGGAGATCTCGCGGGCCCTCGGGCGGGACGTCGCGGTCGAGCACCTCCCCGCCCGCGCCGGGGACATCCGCCACTCGCTCGCCGACATCTCGCGCGCGGCCGAGCTCATCGGGTACGAGCCCCGCGTGCGCTGGGAGGACGGCATCGTCCCCACGGTCACGTACCTGCGGACGCTCCGTGAGAAGGGACCCGCGGCCGCGTCGGCCACGGTCACCTGTGGCAAGGTTCCGCTGCCCAAGGCCCAAGAGGCCTCGGACATCGGACAGAAGGCGAGCTAGGTAGAGCGGGGCGGCTCGTGCGGAGCATGACCGGCTTCGGGCTCGGTGACGCTTCGCTCACCGATGGGCGTGTCGTCGCCGAGATCCGCTCGGTGAACCAGCGCTTCCTCGACGTGCGCGCGCGGCTCCCGCGCGAGCTCGTCGATCTGACGATGTTCGCCGAGCAGGTGGCGCGCGAGCGCCTGCGGCGGGGGCGCATCGAGATCATCGTGCGCACCGAGGGCGCGGTGCTGGCCCCGAGCACGCTCGACAAATCGAAGGCGCGCGCGGCGTTCCACGCCCTGGCGGAGCTCCGCGACGAGCTCGCGCCGGGCGCCGACGTGCCGCTCTCGCTGCTGTGCGCCGTGCCGGACCTCTTCGCCCCCGCCGGCGGCCACGAGATCGCGGCCGTCCGCGCGGCGCTCAAGCTGGCCATCGAGCGCGCGATCGACGCGATGGAGGGCATGTGCCTGCGCGAAGGCGAGGCGCTCGCCGGCGACATGCGCGGGCGGGTGGCCACGCTGCGCGCGCTCGCGTCCGAGGTCGTGGCGCGCGCGGACGAGGCGCGCGAGGCGCTCAGGCGCCGCCTGCGCGAGCGGGTCGAGCGCCTGCTCCAGGGGGTCGAGGCGGGCTTCGAGGCGACGCGGATCGAGGCGGAGGTGATGCTGCTCGCCGAGCGCAGCGACATCACCGAGGAGATCACCCGCCTCCGGAGCCACCTCGACCAGTTCGGCGGCGCGCTCGCGGCGCCGAGCGGCGACCCTTGTGGAAGGAGGCTCGACTTCCTGCTTCAGGAGATGGTACGCGAGGCGAACACGCTGGGCTCCAAGGCGCAGGACGCCGCCATCTCCCATCACGTCGTGGCGATGAAGGTGGAGCTCGAACGCCTGCGGGAGCAGGTCCAGAACATCGAGTGACAGGAGAGCATGTCGACCGAAGCACTCAGTGACGACTTCCTCCTCCTCATCGTGTCGTCCCCGTCCGGCGCGGGGAAGACGACGCTCTGCGGGAGGCTGCGCAGCGAGTTCCCCGATCTGCGCTTCTCGGTCTCCCACACGACCCGGCGCCCGCGCCCGAACGAGGTCGACGGCCGGGAGTACCACTTCGTCGACCCGAACACGTTCGAGCAGATGATCCGCATCGGCGCATTCGCCGAGTGGGCCAGGGTGCACGATCACCTCTACGGCACGAGCCTGAAGGAGATCGAGATCGCCCGCGCCACCGCGCGCGGCGTGCTGTTCGATATCGACCACCAGGGCGCGCGCCAGATCAAGGCGAGCCTGCCCGAGGCGGTCGCCGTGTTCATCCTTCCCCCGTCGCTCGCCGAGCTCGAGCGGCGCCTGCGCGGGCGCGGGACCGAGGACGAGCCCACGACGCTCCGCCGCCTCCGCAATGCGAAGGGCGAGGTCGAGCATTACGGCTTCTTCGATTACGTCATCGTGAACGACGAGATCAACCGCGCCTACGAGCAGCTGCGGTCGCTCGTCTTCGCCGAGCGGTGCCGCCGCCAGCGGCGCGCGGCCCTCTGCGAGCGGCTGCTCTCCGAGCGGAGGTTCGAGCGATGAGCGCCAGCGGCGCGGGCGACGTGCTCGCCATCATCGGCGGCAGCGGCGTCTACGAGATGGGGTGGCTGGAGGACGTCGAGGAGGTCTCTGTCTCCACGCCCTTCGGGCTGCCGAGCGACGTGGTGCTCCGCGGGCGGGTCAAGGAGGGCGACGCGACCGTGCTCTTCCTGCCGCGCCACGGCCGCGGGCACCGCTTCTCGCCGTCGACGATCAACTACCGAGCGAACATCTGCGCGCTGAAGATGCTCGGCGCCACCCACGTGCTCAGCGTGAGCGCGGTCGGCTCCCTGCGTGAGGACATCGCGCCTGGCGACCTCGTCGTCGTCGACCAGTTCATCGATTTCACGAAGCGCCGGATCTCGACGTTCTTCGACGAAGGCGTCGTCGCCCACGTGCCGTTCGCCGATCCGGTGTGCCCGATCCTGGCGAGCGCGGTCCATGACGCGGCGCTCGCCACCGGCGCGCGCGTCCACCGCGGCGGCACCTATGTCTGCATCGAGGGCCCGCAGTTCTCGACGCGGGCCGAAAGCCGCATGTTCCGGACGTTCGGCGCGCACGTCATCGGGATGACCAACCTGCCCGAGGCGAAGCTCGCCCGCGAGGCGGAGCTCCCCTACGCCACGCTCGCGCTCACCACCGACTTCGATTGCTGGCACGTCGGCGAGGAGGCGGTGAGCGTCGAGGCGGTCATCACCGTGCTCAACCGCAATATCGTGGTTGCGCGGGACGTCGCGAAGTCCCTCGCCCGCAATCTCCCCGACGTGTCGCAGAGCCCGGCCCGTCACGCGCTGGAGAAGTGCATCATGACCTCGGCCGGCGCGTCATCGCCCGACGCAGAGGCGCGGCTCGAGTGGCTCATCGGCCCTCGGCGCAAGGCCGGCTGAGCCGCCCTCGGGCCCACTCGGCGCTGCGCCCGCTCCTGGAGGGGGCGCAGCGGGCGGGAGGGGCGCGGCGGGCTCTGCTGGCGTCGGGTGCGGCCGCGGCGCGGCGGCGCCGTCGCAGAAACGAAACGCGCGGCTAGCGGCTACGCACAAACCTGGCTAAGAGGCGTCCTGTGACGACCTCATCCGCGATCCTCATCATCGGTTCGATGGCCTTCGACGACCTCGAGCTCCCCTCCGGCAACGAGAGAGACGTCGTCGGTGGCTCCGCCACCTACTCGGCGTTCGCTGCCTCGTGCTTTGCTCCGGTGCGCACCGTGGCCGTGGTGGGCGATGATTTCCCTGAAGGGACCCTCGCGGCGATGCGATCCCGAGGGATCTCGATCGAGGGCGTCGAGCGCGCTCCTGGGAAGACGTTCCGCTGGGCCGGGCGCTACGACGTGGATCTCATCCATCGCACGACGCTGGACACGCAGCTCAACGTGTTCGCGTCGTTCGCGCCGAAGCTGCCGGAGACCTACCGCGACACGCCCTTCCTCCTGCTCGGCAACATCCATCCCGCGCTCCAGCTCGACGTCCTCGAGCAGGTCCGCGCGCCGCGCTTCGTCCTCGCGGACACGATGAATTTCTGGATCGAGGGGGAGCCGAAGGCGGTCGCGGCGATGCTGCGCCGCATCGACACGCTCGTGGTCAACGACGAGGAGGCGCGCCAGCTGTCGGGCAAGTACAACATCCGCCGCGCGGCGAAGGAGATCCTGTCCCGTGGTCCGCGCCGGCTGATCATCAAGCGCGGAGAGCACGGCGCGCTGCTCTTCGACGAAGAGGGCGTGTTCGCCGCGCCCGGCTTCCCGCTCGAGGACGTCATCGACCCCACGGGGGCCGGCGACGCCTTCGCCGGCGGGCTCATCGGTTACCTGGCGTGCCAGCCGGAGATCACGCCGCTCGCGCTCCGGCGCGGCATGCTCCATGCGACGGCGACCGCGTCGTTCTGCGTTGAAGCGGTTGGCACGCGGCGGATCGCGACGGTGACGCGCGCCGAGATCGCGGCGCGACTGACCGAGATCCGGGCGCTGTACGAGTTCGGCGCGAGCACGATGTGAAGCAGCCTGCCTTGGAGCGGCGCTGGCGCGAGAGCCCGCCGTGTGCGGTCGCTGTTCACCTTCCGGCGCATAGCCGTGCTAGACGACCGTCAAAGTGAACATGAACCTCACCACCCGTACTTTCGCAGGCATCGCCTTGCTGGCCCCCCTCGTCTTCGGCTGCGCGGCCCGTACTGCGCCGTTCGACGAGATGGACAAGGCGCAGATCACGGTCCTCCGCCTCCAGGGGCAGGAGCTGGCTCCGACGCCCGCGGCGACGACCGGGGCCCCCACCCTCATCCCGGGCATCCCGCCCGAGCTCCAGCAGATGGGGCAGGCAGCCCTGCAGGGACTGCAGCAGGCGCTGCCCGGGCTCATCCCGCCCAACCTGATCCCGGGGCAGACCGCCAGCACGCCGGTCCTGCCTGCGCAGCCGCGCTTCAAGAACTTCGTCATCCTCCAGCAGCGTCAGCTCACGACCAGCGACGCCGACGAGGAGCTCAAGGACCAGATCCTCGACGTCTTCGGCGACGAGGACAGCTTCACCGCGGACCGCGGCAACTGCTTCTATCCCGGCCTGGGCATCTCGCTGGTGCGGCCGAACAACCCCACGCCGGTCGATCTGCTCATCTCCTTCTCGTGCAACCAGGCCATGGGAGACGGCTTCCGCTGGCCTTACGCGACCAACGGCTTCTCGGCCGAGACCCACCAGAAGCTCAGCGAGATCTACCAGCAGCTCTGGGGACAGTCGGTCCCGCCCGGCGCGTGATCCCCTGCCGCGGCGAGGAGTTCGTCGTCTAATTTGTAATCAGCACCACATATCGTGACCGCAGGGTCCGGATGGCTAGACTTGATCGAGCTTCCGAGGTTCCGCGTATCGGTCAGGAGCGCGCCGCACGACGTCATGATCCCCCAACCCCAGCTGTTGCCGGGAAAGGAGCTCGGGCACTACGAGCTCCTCCTGCCCATCGCGCAGGGGGGAATGGCCACGGTGTGGGCCGCGCGCCACAAGGGCCGTCGCGGCTTCCAGAAGACGGTCGCCATCAAGACGATGCTTCCGTCGCTCTCGGATGATCCCCAGTTCGAGAAGATGTTCCTCGAGGAGGCGAGGCTCGCCTCGGGGATCCATCACCCGAACGTCGCCGAGATCCTCGACCTCGGCGAGCAGGACGACGTCCTCTACATCGCGATGGAGTGGGTCGACGGCGAGGCGCTGTCGGTCATCGCGAAGGCGGCGAGCAAGAGCGGCGTGGCCATCCCGCTGCGCATCGCGCTCCGCATCCTCGGCCGCGCTTGCCTCGGTTTGCACGCCGCGCACGAGCTCCGGGACCCGCAGAACGATGATCTGCTGCTCGGGCTCGTGCACCGCGATGTGTCACCCCAGAACATCCTCGTGACGTACGACGGCCACGTGAAGCTCGTGGACTTCGGGGTCGCCAAGGCGACCAACCGCGCGCACAACGATACGACCGCGGGACAGATCAAGGGCAAGGTGCCGTACATGTCCCCGGAGCAGGCGCGAGGCGATCGGGTCGATCGGCGCACCGACGTGTTCGCGATGGGGATCGTGCTCTACAAGTTGACGACCGGAGAGCACCCCTTCGCCGCAGAGAACGATCTCCTCACGCTGAAGTACATCACCTCGCGACCGGCGCTCTCACCCCGCCTGAAGAACCCGGATTTCCCGCCCGAGCTGGACCAGGTCCTGATGACGTGCCTGCAGAAGGAGCCGGAGCGCCGATACCAGACGATGCTCGAGCTGGAGCGCGCGCTGGAGGCCGTGCTGGCCAAGGAGCCGACGGTGACCGACCACGACGTGGGGGCGTTCGTGCGCGGGCTCCTGGGAGAGCGCAACCAGCGCCGGCGCGCAGCGCTGCGGGACACGGTCCGCGTGCTCGACGAGCGCGCCTCCAGCCCGCCCGAGGTGATGCTCCTTCGCGACAGCATCAGCGAGCTCTTCTTCACGCAGCTCCCTCCTGGTCAACCGAGCGCCCAGCTCCCCGCGCCTCGCCGGAGCACCCCCGCGCCCTCGCGGCCGGCGCTGCCATCCGAGTCGCTGATCCCGAGCTGGCCTGGCCATGAAACGCAGCTGGGCCCGATCGAGGTCCCGGCGGCCCGCCGCCGCTCGGGGACGCGGGTGGCAGCCGCCGCGCTCGCGCTCATCACGCTGCTGGGCGCCGGGGTGATGTGGTTCGGGCGGCCCACGCCGGAGCAGAGCGCGTCCGAACAGCTCCCGGCGCACGCCCTCGGCGCTGGCTCGACGGCCGCAGCCGCGACGGGCGCACCGCCAGGGCCGGACGGCGCGCCCACGCTCCTGGCCGACCACGTGGGCGTGGGTGCTCAATCCGCCCCCGAGGCGAGCGACCCGGGGCGCGGAGCGAGCGCTCCGGACCCGACGGCCAAGGGCGCGACGGCCACCGCAACCCCTAGCGCGACGGCTGCTGGCTCGAGCACCAGCGCGCGCAGAACGAACCCGGGCAAGCGCCCCTCGACGAAGTGGGTACCGACCGTGACAAATCCCGGGTTCTGAGCGGCCGCAGGGCACGGCAGCTCCGCGACGCGCTCCTCCTGGCAGCAAGCCTGGGCGTCGTCGGCGGCGCCGTGTCGTTGCGGCGGAGCCGAGCGTCCAGCGCCTCGCCGACCCCGGCGCACGCGAGCGCGCCCGCGGAACCGTCGCCCTTGCCCAGGGGCGGTGAGCCCGAGCGCGCAGCGCTCGACGAGCACGAAACGCAAGCGGGGTGCGGCTTTGCCGACCATGGCTTCGGCGTCTACGAGCGATGGCGCCCGCTCCCGCTGGGCAGGCTCCTCGTCCCGCCGGCGAACGCGATTCGCTCGGACGGCGGCTACGATCTTCTGGTCCACTTCCACGGCGCCGAGCCTGTCCGGAAGGTGCTTGCCCCGAGGGGCATGGATCTCGTCATCGCCGGGGTCGACCTGGGGACCCGCTCGAGCGACTACGCGCGTGCCCTCGAGGGCGGCGGCTGGGACGCGCTGCTCCAGGCGATCGACCGCGAGGTCGAGAGCGCCTCCGGGAGCGCGGGCGCACGCGTCCGCCGCCTTGTGCTGTCCTCCTGGAGCGCTGGATCCGGCGCGATCGGCAGGATCATCGAGCGCGGGAGCAGCCACGTGGATGCGTTGATCCTGCTCGACTCCCTCTATGGCTCCTACATGCCGGGGCAGACGTCGCTCGCGCCGGGGCAGCTCGCACCCTACGTGGCGCTGGCCCACGCCGCCGCGCGCGGCGCGCCGGTCTTCTACCTGACGCACACCGACATCCCGACCAGCGGCTACGCGTCCACGAAAGAGACGGCCACGTTCCTACTTCGTGAGCTTGGAGCCACCCCCATCGCGGTGACCTCGAGCGGGGACGACGGGCCCTCCGCTGCGCCGGGCGATCGCGCCGAGGAGGCAGGAGACGCGCTGCGGCTCACCGGGATGTACGACGGCGGCAGCCTCTACGTGCGCGGCTACGCCGGAACGGGCCCCGGGGAGCACTGCGCGCAGCTGCGGCTGCTCCCCGCGATCCTGACGGAGCACGTGCTCCCCGCCCTTCGCCGTTGAGGCGCCGCTGATGCGAGGAAGCGCGCGGCGTCTTTTCCGCGCCGACGCGTCGGCGCACGCCCGGCGAACCGCCGCGGCTCAGTACGACTTCGCGAACACCACGCGCCGCGGGCTGGGCTTGCCGGTGAAGATGCACTGCCCTTCACCCGTCAGCGCGTCGGCCCACGGCGCCCCTTCGAACCCCCCGGTCGGGATGCAGCGGATGGTCACCTTGTGCGCATCCTTCACCGCCGTCTCGATCTCCGGATCGCCGGACCAGTGCGCCAGCGCGAACCCGCCTTGCGCCTCCTTGCCCCCGGTCGACGCGAAGAACGCGTCGAAATCTGCGCGGCTGTTGATGACGTGCGTGTTGCTGTCGCGCACGGCGAGCGCGCGCGCGTAGAGCGTCGCCTGAATGTCGCCAAGGATCTCCGTGATGCGCCCCACGAGCTCCCCGCGCGCGATGCTCGACTTGTCTTTCGGCGAGCGGTCCCTGCGCATCACCATGGCCACGCCGGCGTCGACGTCGCGCGGCCCGATCTCGATGCGCAGGGGGACGCCCTTCTTCACCCACTCCCACTGCTTCTCGCCGCCGCGGATGTCGCGCCGATCGATCTCGACCTCGACGCGGCGCTCGCCGAAGCGCTGCGCCCGGAGCTCCTTCGCGAGCCCGTCGATGTACTCGTCGATCTTGGCTCGCGTGTCGTCGCCCCGGTAAACGGGGAGGATCACGACGTGCGCGGGCGCGAGGCGCGGCGGGAGCACCAGGCCGTCGTCGTCGCTGTGGGTCATGATCAGCCCGCCGACGAGGCGCGTCGACACGCCCCAGGACGTCGTCCAGGCGTACTCCTCGGTCTCCTCCTTGGTCTGGAACTTGATGCCGCTCGCCTTCGCGAAGTTCTGCCCCAGGAAGTGGCTCGTCCCGGCCTGCAAGGCCTTCCGGTCCTGCATCATCGCCTCGATCGCATAGGTGTCGACCGCCCCGGGGAAGCGCTCGCTCGCCGTCTTCGGCCCCTCGAGGACGGGCATCGCCATGAAGTCGCGCGCAAACGTCGCGTAGACCCCGAGCATGCGGAGCGTCTCCTCGCGCGCCTCGGCCGCGCTCGCGTGCGCCGTGTGCCCCTCCTGCCACAGGAACTCCGCCGTCCGCAGGAACAGGCGCGTCCGGAGCTCCCAGCGCACGACGTTCGCCCACTGGTTGATCAGCAAGGGGAGATCCCGGTAGCTCTGCACCCAGCTCGCGAACGCCGCGCCGATGATCGTCTCGGACGTGGGGCGCACGATGAGCGGCTCTTCCAGCCGGGCCTGAGGGTCGGGAATGAGCCCGCCGCCAGGGCCGGGGACGAGCCGGTGGTGGGTGACCACGGCGCACTCCTTCGCGAACCCCTCGACGTGCTCCGCTTCCTTTTCGAGGAACGACTTCGGGATGAACAGCGGGAAGTAGGCGTTCTTGTGCCCGGTCGCCTTGAACATGCTGTCGAGCTCGCGCTGGATGTTCTCCCAGATCGCGTAGCCCCACGGCTTGATGACCATGCAGCCGCGGACCGGGGAGCTCTCCGCGAGGTCGGCCGCGCGCACGACCTGCTGGTACCACTCCGGGTAGTCCTCGTTGCGGGTGGGCGTAATGGCGGTCTTCGGCGCTTCGTTCTTGGCCACGGTCTCTGCTCTCCTCGATGGGCGGCTCGGCCGGCGGCCTTCGACCGGGCCGCCTTCGTCCCGCTGCGGACGGTCGGCTGGCGCCGGCCCCCGCTCCGGGCTGAGCGCGCGACGTATCAGGAGCGCGGCAGGGTGTCGAGCGCAGCGGTCCCAGCGCCGGAGCCTCGCGGCCCTCCCGCTGGCTGGAGCGATGCCGCTCGCCCCGACGGCCGCCGCGCGCCAGGCTGCCTTCGCGGCGGCGCGCCGTCGTGGTACGCGCAGGAGAACGACGTGAACTACGTCATCCTCACGCACGGCGGGGTGACCGCGCCGCAGAGCGGCTCGGAGAGCTGCGCCAGGGCCGCCGACGAGGCGCGCCGCGCGCTGGACGCGGGCGGAGAGGCGCTCGCGGCGGCGATCGGGGCGACCGCGCGCCTCGAGGACGACCCACGCTTCAACGCCGGGACGGGCTCGAACCTCCGCCTCGACGGGCGGACGGTCGAGATGGATGCGGCCGTGATGGCCAGCGATGGACGGTTCGGCGCAGTGGCGTGCATCGAGCGCGTGAAGAACCCCGTCCTTGTCGCCGCGAAGGTGGTGGAGACGCCGCACCTGCTCCTCGCCGGCGCCGGGGCGACGGCGTTCGCTCGCCGGCTGGGGTTCGCGGACCATGATCCGGTCACCGAGGAGGCGCGCCGGAAGCACGACCGCTCCCTCGCGGCGCTACGGGGCGAGGGCGGAGACGACGAAACCACGAACGACGCGGCGCGCTTCCATGCGCTCACGGCGACGCGGTTCTGGAACTTCGACGCCGAGCCGATCGAGTGCGACACCGTCGGGGCCGTCGTTCGCGACACGCACGGCCGGTTCGCCGCCGCGGCGTCGACGGGCGGGTCGACCTACTCGCTCCGCGGCCGCATCGGGGACGTGCCGCTCCTCGGCGCGGGGATCTACGCCGGCCCCCACGGCGCCGTGGCGGCGACGGGCGTCGGCGAGGAGATCGCGCGCCGCTTCCTCGCGCGGACCGTCTACGACTGGCTCGCCGACGGCGTCGCGCCCGCGCGCGCCGCGCAGCGCGGCGTCGCGATGTTCCCCGACGTTCTCGCGATCGGCGTGCTCGTCGTGGGGCGGAGCGGCCAGGCGATCGCCTCGAACCGCACCATGCCGAGCGCGCAGCTCGTGGGCTGAGGAGCCGCAGACGACGATGCAGAGTGGAGACCCTGATGCGATCGTGGTGGGCGCGGGACCGAACGGCCTCACAGCGGCGGCGTACCTCGCCCGCGCGGGCTTCTCGGTGCTCGTCCTGGAAGCCGAGCGAGAGCCGGGCGGCGCGGTCCGCACGCGCGAGGTGACGCTCCCGGGGTTCCGCCACGATCTCGGCGCGGCGTTCTTCCCCTTCGGGCAGACGAGCCCGGCGCTGGTGCCGCTCGATTTGCCGGGGGCCGGCCTCGTGTGGCGGCACGCGCCGATCGACAGCGCTCACCCGGCGCCCGACGGGACGTGCGCCTCGATCGCGCGGGACGTCGACGCGACGGCGCGGTCGCTCGGCGAAGACGGCCCCGCATGGCGCCGGATCGCCGGCTGGCACGCGGCCACCCGTGAGCGGATGCTGAACGCGCTCCTGTCCACGCCGCCCGCCCTCGGGCAGCTGCTCCGGCTCGGACCCCTCAACCTGCTCCGCCTCGCGCAGGTGGCCCTCTCGAGCGGACGTGGCTTCGCGACGCGCACCTTCCGGACCGAGGCGGCCCGACGCGTCGTCCCCGGGCTCGCCCTCCACACCGACGTGGGCCCGGACGATCCCTGCGGAGCGATCGTCGGCTTCATGCTGACCGTGCTCGCCTCGAGCGGCGGCTTCGCGGTGCCCGAGGGCGGCGCCGGCTCGATCACGAGCGCGTTGCTCCGGCGCGTCGAGGAGCGCGGGGGCGCCCTCCGCTGCGGCGCCCGGGTCGACCAGATCATCGCCAGGCAGGGGCGGGCGGCCGCGGTCCGGCTCGACGACGGCCAGGAGATCCGCGCCCGCCGCGCGATCGTCGCCGATCTGGCCGCGCCGACGCTCTACCTCCGCCTGCTCGCGTCAGAGCTGGTTCCCGAGCGGGTGCAGCGCGCCATGCGCCGGTTCCGCCAGGGGTTCGGCACCTTCAAGATGGACTGGGCGCTCGACGGCCCGACGCCGTGGTCCCACGAGGACGCCGCGCGCGCGGCGGTCGTGCACGCGGGCGACAGCCTCGACGATCTCTCGGCCTTCACGCGGCAGGTGCGCGCCGGGTCGCTCCCCGAGCACCCCTATCTCGTGATCGGGCAGCAGTCGCTGGTCGATCCGACGCGCGCGCCGGCCGGCCGCCACACCCTGTGGGCCTACTCCCGCGTCCCCTCCTCCATCGAGGGCGGCTGGGCGGGCTCGCGCGAGCGCTTCGCCGATCGCATCGAGGCGCGGATCGAGGAGCTCGCCCCCGGCTTCCGGCAGAGGATCATCGCCCGGACGATCTGGGCGCCGGACGATCTCGAGGCGATGGATGCAAACCTCATCGGCGGTGATCTTGGCGGAGGCTCGGCCGATATCCGGCACCAGCTCATCTTCCGGCCGGTGTTCCCCTATTTCCGCTACCGGACGCCGCTCCGCGGCCTGTATCTAGGCTCGTCCTATGCGCATCCCGGCGCCGGGGTCCACGGCGCGTGCGGGCGCAATGCGGCCCTGGCGGTGCTGGAGGACGAGGGCTAGCGCGCCGCGCTTCGCTACTTCGACCGCGACGACGGGCCGTCCCGGTAGTCGGAGCGCTTCAGTCCGTGGCTCGCGATCTTCTCCTGGAGCGTGCGCAGCGGCATCCTGAGCCGCCGGGCGGCCATCGCCAGGTTGCCGTTGGTGCCGCGGAGGGCATCGAGGATGATCTCCGTCTCCAGACGGTCCATCTGTGCCTTGAGCCCGATGGCCGGCGCGGAGCTGGGCGGCCCTGCGAGCTCGATGGGAGGCCGATCCGGCGGCGGCGTGGTGCGTTTGGGCGCCGAGAGGGAGTGGATGCTCTCCGGCAGGTCGAGCGGGGTGATGACATGCCCCCGCGCGATGACGACGGCCCGCTCGATGGCGCTGCGCAGCTCGCGCACGTTGCCCGGCCAGGGATACTGCTCCAGGAGCGCGAGCGTCTCCGGATCGAGCGAGCGCACGTTCCTGCGGTGCACCTCGCTCGCCTGCCGGAGGAAGCGCTGCGCCAGCGGTCCGATGTCCTCGCGCCGCTCGCAGAGCGGCGGGATGCGCAGCGGCACCGCGTTGAGCCGGTAGAGCAGATCCGAACGGAACGTGCCCGCCTCGCACATCGCCTCGAGATCGCGGTAGGTGGTCGCGACGACCCGCACGTCCACCTCGATCTCCTTGGTCGAGCCGACGCGGACCATGCGACCGGTGTCGAGGACGTGCAGCAACGCGGCCTGGCAGGACGGAGGGAGGTCGCCGACCTCATCGAGCACCACGGTGCCGCCAGCGCACGCCTCGAAGACGCCCTCTTGCGCGTGGGTCGCGCCGGGAAAGGCGTCGGCCTCGTGGCCGAAGAGCGTGCTCTCGAGGAGCTGGGCAGGCACGCCGCTGCATCCGACGCGGATCATCTGCATCTTGTGGCGGGGGCCAGCCTCGTGGATCAGCCGCGCGAACACGTCCTTGCCGGTCCCCGTCTCGCCCTGGAGCAGCACAGGCGCGGACGAGCGCGCGAGGCGCATGGCGGTCTCGAGCACCGGGCGCATCGCGGGGCTGCGCATCACGAGCCCCTCGTCGCCCGCCGTGCGCAGCGCGCCCACCGGCGTGGGTCCGCCCACCAGGTTCTCGATGCTCGGCATCTTTCTCCGCTCCGGGGCGCCACGACGCCCGTCCAGCGCGTCGAGGTTCAGCACCGGCAGCTCGGCGCTCGCGATCACGCGCAGCGACGCCGTGATCTCCCCGAGCACCACCTCGTCGCCGGGCTTCAAGACGCCGTGCTCGACGCGCTGCCCGCTCAGGAAGGTGCCGTTCGTGGAGCCGAGATCCTGGATGAGCACGTCGCCGCGCTGGAACGTGAAGCGCGCATGGCGTCGCGACAGGCTGCGCTCGGGGATCGCGACATCGGCGCTCGGATCGCGGCCGATGACGACGCCGACCCCCTCGATCAGCCGCACCGTCTCGGCGCCCTGCCGGTGGTAGATGATGAGCAGCACGTGCGGCTGCGTCCCGCGCTCGCGGCTCAGCTGCGTCAACGCATCACGGACCTGCGACATGGCGATCGGGTCCGTCACGCCCAGCTGCGACTCGTAGTGGACGTCCTGTGCTCCGAGGTCGTCGTGCGGCATGGATGGCCGTGCGACCTTGGTATCCACAGGCAAGTCGACGCCAGCGTGGCCTTCCTCGGACGCGCCCGGCTCGCGGACGTCCGGCGAAGATAGACTCGTCGGAGCGGCCGGACGCGGGTGATTCATGCCTTCTCTCTCATGCGTGCCCGAGGAGCCTCCGGCTCGAAATGTTGGCCCGCGAGCCCTGCTCGCGCTCGTCCCGTTATCCTATGACCATAAGCTAGAGGTCGCCCAGCGCGCAAGGCGCGAGCAGCACTTCGTCGGCGCTGCGGCGTAGCCGCAGGCGGCACGCGCACGCGCACGCATCAGGCGCCACGCAGTATGCAGCCCACTGAGCCGCACGGCTCTCCGCCCCTTCTCTCTCTTTTCGGACTTTACCGCTTTGTTTCCTCCCCTTCCTCCTCTCGCTCGCTGCCCTGTTTCCTTTGCCTCTACTGCCTCTACTTCCTAGTTCTTTCTCTTTCGTTTCTGCAGTGTAGCCCTCGGACGCACACTTGCAGGCGGCCTCGGCGCTCCGCTCAGATCTCGCGCACAACGCGTTCGCCAGAGCCGGGCGATCGCGCGGGCGGCGCGGACGCCTCCTCGGCGCGGCAGTGCGCGTTGAAGCGAGAGCACGGGACGTCCTCGAGCGATGGGAGCTCCGCATAGCCCCGGGGACCGGCGATGTCGTTGAAGCAGCGCCCGAGCCAGCCCGGAATGACGAGCGCGTAGGTGCGCGCGAGCCGGCGAGGATCGTCGAGCGTGCGCAGCATCGCAAGGTAGGTCACTTCTCCATAGGTCGCCTTGAAGGCAGCCGCCTGCTCAGGGCGCGCCAACCAGCTCATGACGCCGGCGCGATCCGCTTCTGGGTGGAACTGGACCGCCTCGACGCCGGGCGCGACCTGCAGACCGAGGATCGCCCGCCCCTTCGAGATGCCGTCACGGCTCTCGCGGGCGAGGAGCTGGCCGCCGAGGGAGCTCAGCCGGCGCTCGTCGAGGTTCACCGCCTCCCAGTTGCGGTGCTCGAACGCGAAGAGACGGTCCCCGAACGGCGCCAGGAGCGGGTGGTGCTGGCCGACGGGGGTCGTGTAGATCGGCATGACGCCGAACTTGCGATCGGCGCGCGGCACCACGTCGGCCAGCTTGTAGTGATGGACGACGAGCTCGAACGAGTAGCAGATCGCGAAGAGAGCACGCCGGTGCGCGCCCCCCTGGCTCGCCGACTCGACCACGCCGTCCACGAAGCGCGCAAAATCCTGCGTCCAGGGCTCGCCCTCCCCATCAAAGGGAGAGCCGGGCCCGCCTGACGCGAGGTACAGATCGCAGTCCGTGGGGATGGGTGCGTTGGTGTCTCTGGAGACACCTCGACGACCTCGCAGGGTAGGCCGGGATTGTGCGCCTGGACGCGTTCGAAGAACCCCGCAGCGAGCCCGCGTAGACAGCGCATCGCCTGGTTCACGTGGCCATTGTTCATGTCCACGATGCACAACCGCAGCGGCCGGCCGTTCGCGACGGTAGCTTGCCGGCCGGGAGTAGGTGGAAGTGGATTCGAGCTCATCGGAAGGTGACTGTTTGCAGACGTAGACCCCCGCCTTTTTTACCCATACCACCCCTCCGACCTCGCGAAAAGAATGGTTTTCTCCGTTACGCCGGTTACGCCGGTTATGCCGGTTGCGTCGGTTACGCCGACTGTTCCCGCTACTTCGACTTCATCGGTCGATCCCTTTACGTCGACCACATCCGTCACATCCGTTCCGCTCGTTATGCCCATCACACCAGTTGCGTATCTTACAATGGTTACATCTGCTTCAGTTACGTCCGCTACGTCCGCTTCATCGATTACGCAGCGGACGATTCGTCACCTCTGGAGGAGGCCAAAACTCCTTCATGGGCCCCGCCTTCGTGCGAATCCTGTGTGTGATGAACAAACGGAATGGTTCGACGCGTGATCCTCTGACCCGCCGCCATGTGCTGACCGGGCTCGGCGCTGCGCTCGGCGCCTCGGCCTTCGGATGCAGCACCCCAGAGGGCGCGATGGTGCTCGACAACGCCCCGCCGAGCATGGGCGGCGCGGGCGAGAGCGACGGAGCGGGTGGCGCGGGTGGCTCAGGAGGAACAGGCAGCTCGGGACAGCCGGAAGATGGCGAGGCCGGCGGCGCTCTGGATCGCTGCACGGAGACGGGAGGTCTGAGCCCGGCGGAGCTGCTGGCGCCCATCAACACCATCGTCGTTCTCTGTATGGAGAACCGCTCCTTCGACCACTATCTCGGCTCGCTGCTGCTGAAGGAGGGCCGGCAGATCGACGGTCTGACAGGCACAGAATCGAACCGAGCGCTCGATGGAACGCTGATCTCGCCCTTCCGGCTCGACAACTTCACGCCCACCGACCCGCCGCACAGCTGGGACGCAGCCCACACGCAGTGGAATCAAGGGAGGAACGACGGGTTCGTCATCGCGCACGCAGGGCCCGACCAGCGCGACGTCATGGGCTATCACGTGCGGGAGCAGCTGCCGATCCTCTACGCGCTCGCAGACGCGTCGGCGATCTGCCAGCGCTGGTTCTCCTCGGTGCTCGGCCCGACGTGGCCGAACCGGCTCTTCCTCCACGGCGCCACGTCGAGGGGCGTCTCGAGGAACGTGCCGGTCACCGGCTTCACGAGCGTGTTCGAGCTGCTGAGCGACGCAGGGATCTCGAGCAGGAACTACTTCCACGACGTCCCGTGGTGCTCGGGTGCGTACTTCAGATTCAAGGGCGTGTCCGGGATCGAGCGCTTCTTCGAGGACGCGGCCGCGGGGATCCTCCCCTCGTTCTCCGTCATCGATCCCCAGTTCTTCGGCGCCACCGCGAACGACGACCACCCGGACCACGACGTGCAGCTCGGTCAGGTGCTCATCGCCAGCATCTACAACGCGCTGGCGAAGAGCCCGCAGTGGGGCCAGTGCCTCCTCGTGATCACCTACGACGAGCACGGCGGCTTCTTCGACCACGTCGCGCCGCCGACGACGACGGACGACGACCCCCTGTTCACCCAGCTCGGGTTCCGGGTGCCGTCGATCGTCGCGGGCCCGTTCGTCCGGAGGGGCTGCGCGGTGAGCACCGTGCTCGATCACGCGTCGGTGATCCGCACGCTGGAAGCGCGCTTCGATCTCCCCTCGCTGAACGCGCGCTCCGCCGGCGCGAACGATCTGTCGTGCTGCATCGATCCGGCGCTCCTCCGCGATCCTCAGGAGCCGATCCTGCTGCCCGCGATGGACATCTCCCTGTCGCGGCTGCGCTCGCGCACCGAGTCCGGGATCTCTCAGCCGGAGCTGTGGGAGGCCGCGGAGCGCGGGCTCATCCCGCGGCACCTCGACCGCCGGGCCGAGGGTCCGGCCATCGCCCGGCGGGTGCTGGCGCACGCGGAGCGGCTCGGCACGGCGAGGCTCAGGGACTGAGGCGCCGGCCAGCCGGCGCCGAGGTCGCCCGGGGGCGGGAGGTCTGATAGAAGCGCCGCCGTGCCGCCCGATCTCGATCCGCCCGCCGCCATTCAGGCAGGGACCACGCCGGCGAGCGCAGCCCTGGGCGCGCCCCAGACGACCAGCGCAGGCCCGCCGGCGGCCGGGCAGCAGACGCAGACGGCGACCAGCGCGGCGCGCTCCTCGGCGATGGTCACCGCAGGGATCATCCTCTCGCGGCTCGTCGGGCTGCTCCGCCAGCGGGTGACGGCGCACTTCTTCGGTACATCCGAGCTCGCCGACGTGATCGCGGCGGCGTTCCGCGCGGGGAACATCACCCAGAACCTGCTTGGCGAGGGGACGCTCTCCGCGACCTTCATCCCCGTCTACGCGCGCCTCCGCGCGGCCGGCGACGCACGACGCGCGTCGCACTTCGCGCTCTCCGCCCTCGGACTCCTGCTCGTCGCCGCCGCGGTCGCGTCGATCGCCGGCGTGCTCGCGGCGCCGTGGCTGTCCTTCGTGGTCGCCGCAGGCTTCGACGCCGACAAGCTCGCCAGCACGACCCGGATCGTCCGGATCATCTTCCCGATGACCGGCCTGCTCGTGCTGTCGGCGTGGGGGCTCGGCGTGCTGAACGCGCACCGGCGCTTCTTCCTCCCGTACGCCGCGCCCGTCGCGTGGAGCGCCGCCCAGATCGCGGGGCTGCTCGCGTGCGGCGCGTGGCTCGGCATGCGCGGGGAGCCGCTCGCCGAGGCGCTCGCGTGGAGCGCGCTCGCGGGCGCGGCGCTGCAGCTCTCGCTGTTGCTCCCGTCGGCGCGCTCGCTGCTCGGCGGGCTCACGCCGCGCCTCGACGCGCGCGACCCGAGCGTCCGCGAGGCCGGCAGCAAGCTGCCCGCCGCGCTGCTCGGCCGCGGGATCATCCAGGTGTCCGGGCTCGTCGACACGCTCCTCGTGAGCTTCCTCGGCGCCGGCGCGAACGCCGCCTTCAACTACGCGCAGACGGTCTACCTCCTGCCGATGAGCGTCCTCGGCGTCGGCGAGGCCGCGGTCGCGTTGCCCGAGATGGCGCGCGACACGGCCGAGGCCGACGTCGCGCGGCGCAACGAGGCGCTGTCGCGCCGGCTCGGGGCGTCGCTCGCGCGGATCACGGTGCTCACCGTGCCGGCCGCGGCCGTGTTCATGGTGCTCGGGCGGGAGCTCATCACGCTGCTGCTGCAGACCGGGACGTTCGACAAGGCGTCGACGGCCCGGGTCGAGCCGCTCGTGTGCGCCTACGGGCTCGCGCTGCTCGGGAACGCCGCCGGGCGCGTGCTGATCACCGCCTCGTTCGCGCTGGGGGACACGAGGACCCCGGCCCGCTACGCGCTCTATCGCGTGGTCGTCAGCACCGCCGTCGCGCTCCTCCTGATGCGGTGGCTCGACGTGCTCGGCGTGGTGCTCGGCGCCGTCATCGCAGGGTGGGTCGAGGCGATCGCCCTCGGGCACCGCGTGCGGCGCGAGATCGGCGGGCTCGGCCTGGATCAGATCCGGATCGGCCGCGTGGCCTTGCTCGCGGCCATATCGGTCGGCTGCGGCGCCGCGGTGAAGGCGGCGCTGCCGGAGGCGGCGGCCGCGGCGCCGTGGGGTGCCGCGCTCATCCTCGCTGCGTGCGGCGGCGCCTTCGCCGTCGCGGCGCCCGCGCTCGGGCTCTTCAGCCTGAAGTCCCTCCTGCGCCGGAGGTGATCACGGGCGGCGCCGCGCGCGCACGGCCCTCCGCGTGCGCCCGGTGCCACGCGACGTAGCGCTCGACGAACGCGCGCTGCACGGGGTTCAGCGCGACGCGCGGGCGCCGTCGCTCGATGAGGGCGAGCGCGTCGCCCACCTCGATGCCGCCGCGGGTGGCGAGGTAGCAGAGCGCGAGCGTGACGCTCCTGCCCACGCCGCTCGCGCAGTGGACGTGGACACGGTGGCCAGCGACGATATGCCGCTCGAGGAACGCCACGCCGCGCGCGGCCTCCTCGAGCGTGGGAGCGCACATGTCCCAGCAGGGGATGCGCAGGTACTCGACCCCCGCCGCGCGCAGCGCGGGCACCGGGTCGTACAGCTCGCGCGACACGTTGATCACGGCGCGGACGCCGAGGCGACGGAGCTCGGCGACGTCGCCTGGGAGAAGGAACCCCCCGATCAGGAGGTTCGGGCTCACCCACGTGCGCCACGGGTGCCGCGGCCGGAGCGACGCGGAGGCGCGGCGCAGCGCCAGGAATGCATAGAAAACGAGGGCGTACGGCGCGAGCAGGAGGAACACCAGCGCAGGGCGAAGGCGCACGCGCACCTCATGGCGTCGACGCTGGCGCCGCGCCAGCGGCCGGGCGGCACGCGCGCTGATGACGCGCGTCCATGACACGCGCACCGAGCGCACCGACGATGCGCCGGCGACGCCACGGAACTTGGCCCAGCGCGCGCCAGCCGGGCATGCATCGACAGATGCCGCTCGCTTCCATGCCGACGGATCTCTCCCGCTCGGCCTCGTCTCCGCGCCGCCGGACGCCGCTGCTCTGCGCGCCACGGCGCACCGAGGGCGGCCCCCGCTCGCGACGCGTCGATGGGCGGCTCGCAAGCGTGCTCGTCGCGCTGACCATGTGCGGATGCAAGCCGGCAGGCGCGGCGGTGGAGCTGTCGAAGGAGGGGGCGAGCGACGACGGTGCGCTCGAGGTCGCCGCGCTGCCGGCGGACGGCCCCAAGCTGGTCGCGCTTCGCGCAGGGACGCCCGTGCTCGCGCGTCCGCAGGCGGGCGCACGCAAGCTCGGCGAGCTCTATCCTGGCGCCGCCGTCGTGAGGTCCTCGGAGCCGTACGGACGCGCGGGGTGCAGCGGCGGTTGGTATGCGGTCCGCCCCCGCGGGTTCGTCTGCGCAGGCGACGGCGCGACGCTGAACACCGACGTGCTCGCGCTCTTGCCGGCTCCACCCGACACGTCGCGGCCCCTCCCCTACCGCTACGGCCGCGCGCGAACCCAGGGCACCCCGGTGTATTTCGGGGTGCCGAGCCGCGAGGAGGTGCAGCGCGCCGAGCCGGATCTCGATCGCCACCTCGAGCGTGTGCAGCGCAGCGACGCGCAGCTCGGCGCGTCAGCCAACGACGTCCCGCTGGACGCGCGCGGCGTCTCCTCCGGGCCCCCGGTGCTGCTGCCGCGCGGCGACGGCATCGGCGAGGACGGGCGCAGGACCGAGGCCGGGTACTTCTTCTTCCCGATCGCCGACGCGGTCGCGCCGCTCCCGCCCGTCGCCGCGCTCGGCATCGACATCGGCGGAAAGGACGGCGCCCACGTCGATCTGCGCGCCGCGCTGAAGACGGTTGCGCTGCGCAAAGGCAGCGGGGTCGCGATCACCCGCGCGTTCACGGCGGGAGCGGCCGACGGGCGCAGGTTCGGCGTGACGCCCGACGGACGGCTCATCCCGACCGACCGGCTCCAGGCCGCGCTCGGATCACCGTGGCACGGCCTCGATGTCGAGAAGCTCGGCCTGCCTGTGGCCTTCGTCCATCGCCACGACGTTCACACGTGGTCGCTCGGCCGCGGCAAGGCGAGCGAGAACGACGAGGAGCTCGAGCGCCACACGGGCGTGCCGCTCACGGGCAGGTTCAGGACGGTGGACGGCGTCCGTTTCGAGGAGGCGCGCGACGGCTTCTGGCTGCGCGCACAGGACCTCGTCGTCGTCGTGCGTCGCACCAAGCTCCCCGACTTCGCCAAAGGCTCGCAGCGCTGGCTCGACGTCAGCCTGGTGAACCAGACGCTGACGGCCTACGAGGGACAGAAGCCCATCTACGCCACGCTGATCTCGTCCGGACGCGACCAGCTGCGCGACCCTGAATCGACGGCGTCCACCGCGCGCGGCACCTTCCGCGTGCGGAGCAAGCACGTCACGCGCAACATCGATCCGCGCGAGGTCGCCGACAGCTTCGACGTCACCGACGCCCCGTGGGTGATGGACCTCGCGCCGGGCCAGGCGATCACCGGCATGTACTTGGGCGCAGGGGTCGGCGAAGCGCAGGGCTTCCACGACATCGCGCTGACGCCCATCGACGCGCGGCGCATCTTCCTGTGGGCCGAGCCGGAGCTCCCCGAAGGCTGGCACGCTGTGTACAGCAACGACGAGGAAGGAACCCTCGTCCACGTGCGGCCTTGATGTTCACTCAGCCACCGCTGGCCCTCCGAGGGAGGCCAGCGGTCGACTGTCACCATTGCTGGTGCCGAAGGAGGGAATCGAACCCCCGACCCGGCGCGTATGAAACGCCTGCTCTAGCCAGCTGAGCTACTTCGGCAAAAGTGAGGGCGGACTAGTACCGCCACGTCTCCACTCTGTCAAGCGAGGTCGTGCGCGTCGCGACACGCGGTCATCTCCGTCATCACGGTCATCTCCGTCATCACGGTCACCGCAGTCATCCCAGAAGATTGCTCGGGATCACCGTTCGCGCTCTCGGTGCTTCGGCAGAACCGCCGGGTTTTTCGCGTCGAACGGCATCGACCACCGAAAGCTCTCGCCGAGCTCGGGCGGCACCGGAGGGTACGGTGAACCGCGCAGCACCGCGCGCCGGCAGTTCTCATCGAACTCGGGGATGCCGCTCGGCCGCGTCACCGACGCGCTCCCCACGGTCCCATCCGCGCGGATCACGAAGGTCACGATCACGGTCCCCTGAAGCCCCTCGCCCGCGGCCCACTTGGGAAACGCGTCGGCCCACAGCGGGTGCAGCTTGGCCATGACCTGCCTCATGTAGTGGCTGCGCCTGCGATCGAGCGGATCGTTGTCGAGCAGCCGGCCGCGCCCAGAGCCGAGCGCGCTGGAACGCGCACCGCGGCCCGCCACGCCACCCGCGCCGGTCGCGCCCGGTCCTTCCTGTCCGCCTGGCCCGAACCCACGCACCCCTCCGGCCGAGCTGGCGTGGACGAGCGACTGGATCGCCGTCGCCACCTCCTGCTCGCTGTCCACCGTGTCGTTCGGGTGCCCCACGGCGTCGGCGGGGACGGATGGCGTGCCCACCGCGACCATCGGCCGGGCCAGCGGAACCGCCGCGCTCTCGCGGTGATCCTCGCCGGGCCGCGCGTCGCGAACGCCCAGCCCCGCGGAGGCGCGCGCGCCTCCCTCGACGGCGCCGCCGACGGCGCGCGGGCCCGCCCCCAGGGAGAGCGTCGCGTCGCGCGCAGCGGGCTCGTCGCTCGCGCCGTCGATGCCTGCAGGCTGGGCCGCAGCGCCGAGCACGCCGCCTCGACGCTGGGGCGCGCCGCCATCGCGCGCCCCGAGCGACGGATCGCGGTCGGCCGACGTGCGTCGCTCGGGCCGACGGCCCACCCGCCCCCCCGCGAGGAACGTGAGCTCCATGGGCTCCCGGCTGGCTCGCCAGTCCTCGCGCGACGCGCGCTGGGGCGACGAGCGGATACGCTGGATCTGGCTCCTGTCGAGGCGCGAGCGGATCTCTGGAGACAGGAAGATCGCGTCGTCCCTGTCGGCGAGGTTCAACGCAGGCAGCTCCGCCGCGTCGGTGCCGCCGCGCCCGCTCGTCCCCGTGTCCGGCCGCGGTGCGGCCTCCCCTCCGCCCCGCGAAAGGAGGACGGCCAGCTCGGGCGCGGTCGCCGCCGCGCGGTCGAGCGTGCCGTCCGAGACGACGGGCAGCTCGATCTCGATCGGCGTGCTCACAGCGGCTGGCGACCCGACCGTCCGCGCGCGCGCGACCTCACGTGCCGAGAACGAGCCTGCGACGGCCAGCGCGCCTGCGCCCACCAGCCCTGCGTGGGCTGCGACGGAGAGCGCCCACGCGGAGGCGATCCGGCGGCCGTCGCGAGACCTCTGCGCCATCGTGCTGTCACTATGCCTCGAGGCGCGCCTGGGGCGAGCCCGCAGGCAGGACCGCGCGCGCTCGTCTCAGCCGGTGGGCGCGCCGTCCAGCGGGAGCCGCAGCCGCCTGCGGGTGTTCTCCGCCGTGCGCGCGGCCAGCGCCTCGAAGGGCTCGCCCCGGAGCTCCGCGACGAAGCGCGCCGTGTGCAGCACGTGTCCTGGCTCGCACCGTTTTCCCCGGAACGGCACCGGCGCGAGGTAAGGGCTGTCCGTCTCGACCAGGATCCGATCCGCCGGAGCCCATGCGGCGACCTCCTGGATCGCGCGCGCGGTCTTGAAGGTGACGATGCCCGAGAACGAGAGGTCGAAATCGAGCGCGAGCGCCCGCTCGGCGAACGCGCGATCCTCGGAGAAGCAGTGAATGATGCCGCCCACGTCGCTCGCCTGGGCGCGCGCCAGGATCGCGAGCGTATCTTCCGGCGCCTCGCGCGTGTGGATGACGATGGGCTTCTCCACCCTCCGAGCGAGGGCGACGAGGTCGGCGAAGACGCGCTGCTGTGTGTCCTTCGACGAGTGCATGTAGTGGTAGTCGAGGCCGATCTCGCCGACGGCCACGACCTCGGGCCGGCGCGCGAGGACCTCGAGCTCCGCGAGCATCCGGTCGTCCACGGCGGAGGCGTCGTGCGGATGGACGCCGACCGCGGCGTGCACGTCGGCGCGCCGCGCGGCGAGATCCGCGGCGAAGCGCGCCGCGGAGAGATCCGCGTCGACGCCGACGACCACGAACGCGTCCACGCCGGCGGCCCGCGCGCGGTCCAGGACGGCGTCCGCTCCCTCGCGGAAATGACGCGGATCGACGTGGCAGTGGGAGTCGATGATCATGCTTCGCTTCAGGTGACGAGCTCCGCGAAGCGCGCGCGGAGCAGCGCGCTCGCGGCGTCGAGCGCGCAGCGGTCGCAGTAGCCCATCCCGCGCAGCCGCTCGAGCGCGCGCGTCGCGTTCCTGCGCTCCTCCTCGCGCAGCTCGCCCCAGCCCTTCTCGGACTTGCCGTCGCTCTGCGCGTCGCGGAGGAGCGCGACGAGGTCGCGAACCAGGAGCGCCACGCCCTTGCGCCGCTCCGTGAAGACCGCCTCCCGCAGCTTGCGGATCTGCTGCGGGAACACGACCGCGTTGACGATCTTCTGGCCAGGGTGATCGATGGCCCACGCCGCGATGGCCGAGATCAGGCCGCGCCGGTGATCGTCGTGCTTCGTGCGGACCCCGAGGAGCGCCTCCACCTCGCGCATCATGCGCTCGTCCGGGTTCTCGAAGTCGCCGGTGTGCGCGTTCCTGATCTTCTCCCCCTTCACCCAGACGCCGACGTGGGAGACGTACCGATCGAACAGCTCGGCGTAGCGCGTCTCGTCGACGAGGCCGCTGGCCGTCCGCATCTCCTCCTCGGTCGTGTCGAGCAGGCGCGTGCGCACGACCTCGCGGAAGAGCCGGTGATCGTGGTAGCCGCCCGCGAGCTGCTTCTCCTTGAGCCAGTCGTACTCCGCCTGCCGCTTGCAGAGCGCGTCGAGCTCCGAGAGCACGGCGAACGGGGAGAGGCACGCGTGGTCCTCGCTCTGCGCCGCGTCGAGCAGGAGCGTCCGAACCTCCCGCGGCGAGACGCCGAGGCGCCCCTCGAAGTCCACGGACGCGTCGCTCTCGTGGTAGATCGCCTCGATGCCCGCGCGCAGGACCTTCTGCGCCTCGGCGTCGAACCGCTCCGGCGCCGTGCCCGTCGCGAACAGCTCCATCTTCTCGACGGCGGTGAGGCTCGAGACGAGCGGCGCGAGCGCGTCGGGGTACCGCTTCGCCTCCGGCTGCCGCATCCGGGTGAGCACGGCGAACTGCGCGGCGACGCGCGTCGCGTGCGGGGCGACGTGGCGGGTCACGAACGGGACGATCTGCGTGTCGTAGATCGCCTGCTCGTCGGGGTAGCTCCGGAGGTAGGGCGCGCGCAGGAGCTCGAAGCGCCCGCGGAAGCTCGGGAACTCCGGGTGCTCCCGGAAGGCGTTGAGGTGCACGTCGTTGGCGCTGCCGATCATCACGACGTTCGTCTGCACCGTCTGCTGCGGCAGGCTGACCTCTCCCGTCTCCAGCGTGAGCTGGAGGTACCGGAAGGCGTCGAGCGGTCGCTTGAGGAGATCGCTGAACTCGAGCACGCCCCCGGCGGCCTCGATGAGCTCACCGTGCGCCTCGAAGAGCGTCGTCGCCTGGAGCGAGGTCGGGAGCGAGGCGAGCGAGCGATCTGCCGTGATCTGCCGCTCGCCGGCGTCGACCGAGAGCTCCGGGCCGATCGTGACGGCGCCGACGCGGTAACGGCGGGAGATGAAGTACCGCTCGACCTGGACGTGCCGCAATGTCTCGACGAGCGAGCCGCCGCTCGCCACGAGGAGCGCCTCGAAGACCTGCTGGTTCTTGTGGGACAGCTTGCCGCTCATCAGCCACTCGGGCGGCGGCTCCGTCGCGCCGGCGTCCTCGTAGAGCTTCAGGATGAGCGCCCGACGCTCTCGCACCGGGAGCAGGAACAGCGGGTGATCCCTGAGCTCGATCACGAGCCGGGCGTCGATCTGATCGTCCTCGAGGTGGGCGTAGCTCGTGCCGTCCGCGGCGCTCGCCTTCACGTCGCCGCCGAAGCCGATCGAGCCGCGCATCGTCTTGCGGCTCGGGAACACCCAGTGGAAGCGGTACACGGCTCCCTCATCGAGGGTCGAGTAGTGCTCCAGGGCGCGCAGGATGCAGGCGGCGAGCGTGCTCTTCGCCGAGCCGTTCGGCCCGTGCATCAGGACGAGCCTGTTGGCCCTGCCCTCGCGCACGAAGTTGCAGAGCACCCGGTAGACCTCGGCCTGGAGCTCTTCGTGGCCGATCAGCGCGAAGTCCCGCCCGTGGTAGGAGGCCGCGGCCGGCGCGCCCTGCTGCGCGGGCTCGGTCGCGGGGAGCTCCCACGGCAGATCGAAGAGCTGGAACCGGGTCAGCTCCCCCCAGGGCTTCTTGATCGTCCGCGTGCCGAAATGGTCGAACATGTCGCGGACGTAGCGAGCCGCGTCGCGTCCGAAGCGGACCGGATTGGAAGCGAAGAGCTCCAGGTACTGCTGGAACGAGAGGACCCGCTGCTCTTCGTTGAAGCGCCGCGCCATCGAGGAGGCGATGGCATCGAGCTCGGAGAGGGCCTTTCGAGCCCGCTCAGCCGCACTGCCTTGGACCGTCTGGCTGGGGCCGACCTCGCTGGGCTGGCCCCCCCGGCAACCGGAGGTGTCGTTGTTCACGTGAGGCTGAGTTTACCGTTCTGCCTACTGCACGTCGACGATCGCCTCGAGCTCCTGCTTCTGCATCAAACAATTCGCGGCGCTGCAGATGCTGAAGGAGAGCACGCCCGCCACCTTGGTCTTGCCCTTCTTGGCCGCCACGAACGGGACCTTGAGGAGGCCCTTGCTCTCCTCGAACATGCCGTCTTCGCGCTTGAGCAAGGGCTTCGGGTACGAAACGCCCTCGGCGGCCGCCTCGGTGACCTTGAACTTGATGGGGTATTTGTCGTTGATGTGGTAGTCGCCCTTCGACAGGAGCGACACCTCCACGAGCCCCTCCTGGCCGGCCTTGTACGTCCCCGTCGGCTTCATTTCGAGGGTGTAGACCGCATCCTCGACCTTCGATTTTCCGCCCTGGGGTGGGGCCGCAGGTGCTGCCTCGGGGGCGCCGCGAGAGGTCGCCGCTTCGCTCTGGCTACAGCCGAGGACGGGGAGCCCGGAGAGCGCGATCAGGCACATCGCGGCGGAGAGGGGCTTGCGGGTCCGAGTTGAAGGATGAGTGCTCATGGTCAACACAAATAACACAGCGGCGGCGCCAGCGCGAACGCGGGGCCCCGGCGCCCAGGACGATGGCGCACTGAACCGGAGCACGCGCGCGCTTTACGCCCCAGCCGCCGCCGCGGCGCGTAAGGCGCAACGTCGCACGAGCGCGCGGCCCGGCGCCGCCGTCAGCGCGAAATCAGCAGCGCGACGAGCGCACAGAGCAGCACCGCCGCGCCAGCCGCTGCGGGGATGACCCAGCGCGGCAAGCGCTGTGGCACGCCCATCACGATGTCCTCGGCGAACGCCTCGGCAGCGTCCGGCGAGCGCGCGATGGCCGCGGCGGCGATCGACCCGCCGCTCGCACCGGCGGGGACCGCGCCGACGCTCGCCGGGGCATGCGGTTGGCGGGCCAGGACCGACGGCGGCGCGGCGCGGATCCGGGCCGCGAGCTCCTTCTGCGGCAGGTACGCCCAGTCGCGGTGCGACCCCGCGAGGCCGTACGCCTGGCCCACGCGATCGGCGAGCAGGCCGACGGAGGGGAGGCGCGCCTCCGGGCTCTTCATGAAGGCCTCCTCCATCACCGGATCGAGCGAGGCCGGCGCCCCGTAAGCCTTGCCCGCAACGCTCGGAGGCAGCGGGTTGCTGCCCATGATGGCCACGAGGATCATCGGACCGGTCGGCGCGTGGAACGGGACCTTCCCCGTGACGCACTCGAACACGATCGCCGCGACCGACCAGACGTCGGCGCGATGGTCGAGCGCGAGCAGCCCCTGCGCCTGCTCGGGGGACATGTAGAAGGGAGATCCGATCGTCGTGCCGACGACGGTCAGCTTCTTCGCGCCCTCGCTGTTGTCGCGCACGCTGCCGAAGTCGAGGATCTTCACCATGTCGCCGTCGTGCGTGCCGACCAGGAAGATGTTGTCCGGCTTGAGATCGCGGTGCACGACCTTGCGCTTGTGGGCCTCCTCGAGGCCGAGCGCGATCTGCGACAGCATCCGCACCAGGCGCTCGGGAGGCAGCACCTTGTCGCGCTTGAGGACCGTCCGCAGCTCCTCGCCCTCGAGGTACTCCATGACGAGCGCGAAGCTGTGGTCCTCGGTCTTCTCGAAGGCGAGCACGTCGACGATCTGCTCGTGGGGCAGCGACGCGCTGACCTCGAACTCGCGGTGAAAGCGCTCGACGCTCACCTCGTCGAGCGCGACCTCGGGGTGGAGGATCTTCAGGGCGACGCTGCGGCCGGTCCGCAGATCGAGCGCCTGATAGACGCGCCCCATGCCGCCGTCGGCGACGATCCGCCAGACCTGGTAGCGCCCACCGCAGAGGGTCGCGCCGACGCGCCTGTCCTCCGGGTGGACCGGCGGCGATACCTCAGCGACCGGGATGAGGCGCTGCCCGTCGACCGGACAGAAGCCGCTGTCGTGCGAGAAGAGCCTGAAGCAGGCGGAACACGTCTTCAAGCCGCGCACCCTGGATCAGGCGCGGGAGGGGTCCGCGGCCGGCGTGCTGCCCGTCGCGGGCTCCGGCGGCATGTAGTAGAGGATCCGGTTGCAGTTCGGGCACCGCTCGAACTCCTCCTGGCGGCGCATCTTCTGGAACATCATCGGCGGCACGGACAGGTGGCAGCCGAGGCATGTGCCGTCGTAGGTGCGGGCGATCGCGACGGGCCTGCGCGTCCGGATCGACTCGTAGCGGCGGTACAGGACGACCGGCAGCTTACCGACCACCTGCTGGCGCGCCTCGGCGCGCTGGCCGCGCTCGGCCTCGAGGGCCGCCAGCGACGCCTGCGTCCCCGGCGCGCTGCCGTCGATCGCCCCCGCCAGGTCGACGCGCTTCGCCTCCGCCACATCGATCGCCGAGCGCGCACCCTCCGAGGCCGAGCTCAGCCGCTCGATCTCTTCCTCGCGATCGCGGTGCAGCTTGCGCAGCTCCTCGATCTCGCGCTGCGCCGCGTTGGACTCGCGCTCGTTCCGGGAGCGCTGCAGCTTCTCCCGCGAGCGCTCGATCTGGCTCGACATCTGGCGGAGCTCGACGGCGAGCTCGGAGCGCGTCTTCTCCATCGCCGCCAGGGTCTCCCGATCGCCCTTCAGCCGCTCCTCTAGCCGCTTCAGATCGGACCGCATCCCTTCCAGGCTGCCGCGCTGCTTGTCGAGCTGCTCATCGATGCGGCGGATCTCGCTGTCGATGGCCGACAGCTCTTCGAGGAATGCGATCTGCTCGCGGATGCTCACGTGCTTCCTTGTCTCCTTCTGTTTCGTGGCTTTCGTGGGCCCACCTGGACTCGAACCAGGAACAGCCCGGTTATGAGCCGGGGGCTCTGACCGATTGAGCTATAGGCCCTGGTACAAGGGCGAACCCCCGATCGGGTCCGCCCACTTTCGCACCGGCGGACAACGTAGTCCAAGCGGCGCGCAGTTGGAAGGGGAGCGGTTCGGCCGGACCGGGTTCTCCGATGGCGCCACGGCGGTCAGGGGTGGCTCGGCCGTGAAGGAAGCCCGTCCGCCGACGGGGCGCAGCGCGACGAGGGCCCTCGCCGGACATCGCGCACGGACATTGCGCCGGCGTGCGCGGTCAGCCCACGCCCGAGGCCACGCCCGAGGCCACGCCCGAGGCCACGCCCGAGGCCGCGCCACAGGCCCGATCGAGCCGCGGCCCCTCACGGCCCCTGCCGCCCGCCCGGATCGACCATCGGGCTGCGGCGCGGGATGCGCGCCGTTTTGGCTGCCGGGGTCACGGCCTTGCCGCCGTCGAGCGCGTCGGAGCAGCACCGGAACCCGACCTGATAGAAGCGGAACCACCGGTTGTGCGTCGACGTGACCGGGCGGCATCGCGAGCGGATCGGCCCCCAGTACCCCCCTTTCAGCGTCGATCGAAACGGCTTCTCGTCCAGCATGCCGAGCTCGTTGTTCACCCACTCGTCCACGTTGCCGGTCATGTCGCGCACGCCGAAGGGGCTGACGCACCGGCTCATCTCCCCGGACGCAACCCGGCGATCGAGCCGCTCGACCTCCGCCGAGATCTTCCATGGATCAGCGAACGTCTCGAGGACCGGCATCGAGATCTTCCTGTCGATGTTGCAGGCGTCGGGATCGCGAGCGATCCCATAAGGATAGGGCCACATCTGCGGCCCCTCGCACGCGAACTCCCACTCCTCGCCGGAGCAGAGCCGCTTGCCCTCGATCTCGCAGGCGCGCTTCGCCTCCAGCCAGTTGACCATCACCACCGGGCGGACGCCCTCGATGTTCGGGTACTCGAAGACGTCGATGCAGAAGCGCCGGTGCTGAAGGCGCCCCTCGCAGAGGACCTCCGGCTCGAACCGCGCGCAGATGTCCTTCTCCTCGTCGATGTACGCGGCGCAGTGGTGCCCGACGTACGGGCAGTAGATGCCGTCGACGAGCACCATCCCGCCGAGGCACGCCGAGCGGCTCTCCGGGTCGACGCGCACGTACGCAGGCAGCGGCGGCGGCGCCGGAGGCGCCAGCGCGGGCGCCGGCGGGGCCGGCTCCGGCGGGGCGACGCTCGCGACCGGGGCCGCGCTCGCCGCGTCGAGCTGCCCAGGCGGCCTCTGGAAGCGGGGGGCAAAGAGGAGCGCGCTCACCAGGGCGGCGACGACGAGGGCGGCGATGAAGGCGATGCGCTCGCGCATGTCAGTCGTACACGCCGTCCTTCTCGCGGTCGCGCTCGATGAACGGCCGCGGCGGCGGCGTGACGACGCCGTCGACCGTGTCCGCGCAGCAGCGGAAGCCGACCTGGTAGAACTTGAACCTCGGCCCGTGCCCTCCGGTCGTGAGGCGGCAGGTGTTCCGAACAGGACCCCAGTAGCCGCCGTTGAGCGTGGCCGGGCGCGACGTGCCCGGATCGTCGGCGAGGTTGTCGGTCCACTCGTCGACGTTGCCGGAGAGGTCGTACGCCCCGTAAGCGCTGATGCAGTTCGGGTGCGATCCGATGGGATCGGCCTGCCACAGCCGGGCGATCTCGCCCTCGCGTGTCGCCTCGTCCACCATGGCGTCGATGTCGAACTCGATCGCGGCGCGGTCGATGTTGCAAGGGCTGGGCGTGCGCACGAAGCCCCAAGGATACGGCAGGCGCTTCGGTCCTTCGCAAGCGAGCATCCACTCGGAGCGCCGGCACAGCCGCCTGCCGATCGAGGCGCAGAGCGACTTCGCCTCGTACCAGTCGACGTAGACGCGCGGGAGCTCGCCCACCCGGTTCGGCCACTCGTGGCGGTCGATGCAGAAGCGCCGGTGATCCACCGGAGCCCCGCAGCGGGCGCCGCGCCCGTACTCTGGGCAGCCATGGCCGGCTCCGTCGCCGCTGCGGGTGCAGACATACGGGAGGGATGGACAGAAATCGCCCTCCACGAAGGTCATGTCGGCGGGACACGCAGCGCGCGCCACCGGATCCGCCGCGAAGGGATCGACCAGCGGGGCCGCCGCGGCGGCACGCGGGCTCGCGCTTCGTGAGGCCGGGGCCGCACCGGGAGGCGAGCCCGGCGCGGGCGCTGCTGGCTCCCCCTGACCGACGGCCGTTGCGGGTGCTGGCGTGAGCGACGCGGGCGCCGCGGGCCCGGCAGAACGCGCCGCAGCGGGACCGGGCTCGAAGCGCCCGGACGGAGAGGGCGGCGCGAGCAGCAGCGCGTCGAGCTCGGGCGCGTACCGCGCGAGGAGCGCGACCACGCCGAGCGCAGCGCCGGCGCCGACCGCCATCAGGACACTCCTTGCACGCGCTTCCACCTGCGCGCCCTCTCATAGTCCAGCTCGCAGCGCAGCGACGTGAGAAGAATTGCAAGACAACCGGAAGACCGCGCCCGCGCCGTGCGCGGCGCGTCGCGGCGCGCGACGACGAGGCGGGGCAACAGAGCCGACAGAGCAGCGAGCGGCGAGCAGGAGCGGCGCCACGCCCGCTTCCGTGTGTGATAGCTCTCCGGTTCCCCCTATGGATCGACTGGTCGTTCGAGGCGCCCGGCAGCACAACCTCAAGAACGTCAGCGTGTCGCTTCCGCGCGACCGCCTGGTGGTGATCACCGGCCCGAGCGGCTCGGGCAAGTCGTCCCTGGCGTTCGACACCATCTACGCGGAAGGGCAGCGCCGCTACGTCGAGTCGCTCTCCGCCTACGCGCGGCAGTTCCTCGAGCAGCTGTCCAAGCCCGACGTCGAGTCGATCGAGGGCCTCTCGCCCGCCATCGCGATCGAGCAGCGCGCGCTGGCGAAGAGCCCGCGATCGACCGTCGGTACGGTGACCGAGATCTCGGACTACCTCCGCCTGCTCTTCGCGCGGGTCGGCACGCCGCACTGTCCCGCGTGCGGCAAGCGGATCGAGGCCCAGACCGTCCAGCAGATCGTCGACCGCATCCTCGATTTCGGCGACAAGACGCGGGTCACGATCATGGCGCCCATCGCGCGCGGCCGCCGCGGAGAGCTGAAGCTCGACATCGAGCGGCTGCGCCGGGAGGGCTTCGTGCGAGCGCGCATCGACGGCGAGATCGTCGATCTCGGCGACGAGATCGTCCTCGACCGGACGCGCGCGCACGACCTCGATGTGGTCGTGGACCGGATCGTGGTCAAGGACGGCATCAAGGGCCGGCTCACCGACTCCGTCGAGCTCGCGCTCAAGCTGGGCGAGGGCAGGCTGCTCGTCGACATCTCCAGCGACGGCATGAAGATCGAGCCGCTCTGGATGAGCGAGCGCTTCGCGTGCATCGACTGCGGGATCTCGCTGCCGCCCATCGAGCCGCGGATGTTCTCCTTCAACGGCCCGCACGGCGCGTGCCCCGCCTGCGACGGCATCGGCGCGAGGACCCGCATCGATCCGGACCGCGTGGTCCCCGATCCTCGGCGCACGCTCCGCGAGGGCGCGGTGGTGGCCTGGGGGCGGCGCGGCTCGCTCTCGCTCGCCACGGAGACGGAGCGGGCCGTCAGCGCGCTCGGCTGCGATCCGGACGTCCCGTGGGCGAAGCTGCCGGCGGCGGTGCGGCAGGCGATCCTCGAGGGGAGCGACGCCCCGGCCGCCGGCGGTCGGGGGAAGAAGAGGGCCGCCTACGAGGGGATCATCCCGCGGCTCGAGCGCCTGCTGAGCAGCGGCGAGCCCGCCCTCGCCGACGAGGAGGAGGCCGATCCCGACGAGGACAGCGCCGCGCTCTCCGACGAGATCGGCCGCTTTGTCATCACGCGCGTGTGCGACGCCTGCGACGGCAGGCGCCTGCGCCCGGAGGCGCTCGCCGTGCGCCTCGGGGATCGCAACATCGCGGACGTCGGCACCCTGCCGCTGCGCACGCTGCGCGTCTTCCTTGAGGGCCTCATGCCGCCCAAGGAAGGGGCGCCGCGGGCACCGGCCGATGGGCAGGCCGCGGGCGAGGCCCACGTCGACGGGGCGCTCGCGCCGCGCGAGCGCGCGATCGCCGAGCCGCTGCTCCGGGCGGTGATCGCCCGCCTCGGGTTCCTCATCGACGTCGGGCTCGACTACCTCACGCTCGACCGCTCCGCGCAGACCCTCTCCGGCGGCGAGGGCCAGCGCATCCGCCTCGCGACGCAGATCGGGGCCGCGCTCGTCGGCGTGCTCTACGTGCTCGACGAGCCCTCGGTGGGCCTGCACGCGCGCGACAACACGCGCCTGCTCGAGGCGCTCAGGCGGCTCGTGGACCTCGGCAACACCGTGGTCGTCGTCGAGCACGACCGCGACGCCATCCTCGCGGCCGACCACATCGTGGACATGGGCCCGGGCGCGGGCGTGCACGGCGGCAACGTGGTGGCGCAGGGCACGCCGGAGGAGCTGAGCGCCGATCCGGCGTCGATCACGGGCCCCTACCTCAGCGGCAAGAAGCAGCTGGCGATCCCCACGAAGCGCCGGCGCCCCGACGGGCGCTTCATCCGCGTGAGCGGCGCGCGGGCCCACAACCTCCTCAACGTCACGGCCGAGATCCCCGTCGGCCTCTTCTGCACGGTCACCGGCGTCTCCGGCTCGGGCAAGTCGAGCCTCATCGTCGACACGCTGCTGCCGGCCGCGAAGAACGAGCTGTACAGGAGCTCCGCCCCGATCGGCGCCTGCGACGGCATCGAGGGCCTCTCGCACATCGACAAGGTCATCTCGATCGATCAGGCCCCGATCGGCCGCACGCCGCGGTCCAACCCTGCGACGTACACGGGGGTCTTCGGGCTCCTCCGCGAGCTCTACGCGGGCCTGCCGGAGGCGAGGACGCGCGGGTACAAGGCGGGCCGCTTCTCGTTCAACGTGAAGGGCGGCCGCTGTGAGGCCTGCCAGGGCGACGGCGTGCTCCGGATCGAGATGCACTTCCTGCCCGACATCTTCGTGACGTGCGAGACGTGCGGCGGCCGCCGGTACAACCGCGAGACGCTCGAGGTGCTCTACCGCGGGATGTCGATCGCCGACGCCCTCGACCTGACGGTCGAGCAGGCGATCGACCAGTTCGAGGCGCTCCCCCGCGTCCGGGAGCGGCTCGCCGCGCTCGCGCGGGTCGGCCTCGGCTACATCACGCTCGGGCAGCCGGCTACGACGCTCTCGGGCGGCGAGGCGCAGCGCGTGAAGCTCGCTCGTGAGCTCGCGCGCAAGGCCACCGGCCGCACGCTCTACGTGCTCGACGAGCCGACGACGGGCCTGCACTTCTCCGACATCGAGGTGCTCACCGCGAGCCTGATGAGCCTGCGCGACGCGGGGAACACGGTCCTCGTGATCGAGCACAACCTCGACGTGATCGCCTGCAGCGACTGGGTGATCGACCTCGGCCCCGAGGGCGGCGAGCGCGGCGGGACGATCGTCGCCGCCGGCACCCCGGAGGACATCGCGCAGGAGGAGGCGTCGTTCACCGGCGCGTACCTGCGTGAAACGCTCACGGCGGCGAAGCGTCGCACCCCGCAGCCGCCGCGCGCCCGCGCGGCCGCCCGCAAATAGCAGAACGGGCGTGGCCCCGTCCCGTCCGCGCGACGCGGACCGGGAGCGGGAGCGCACGCCCGACGGCGCGGAGGCACCATCGCGCGTGGAGGCCACCGACGGGCGGCCTCCGCGCGCGGCGCAGCGTCAGCCGTAGTCCTTCTCGACCCTCTCCTGATCCTCTTTGCAGCGGATGCACAGGGTCGTCTCGGGGCGCGCCTCGAGGCGCTTCGCCGAGATCTCCTCCTCGCACTCCTCGCACTTGCCGAACGAGCCGTCCTCGATCTTCACGAGGGCCTTCTGGATCTTGTCGAGGAACGACTTCTCGCGGCCACGGAGCCGAAAGGTGAACGACTGCAGGTACTCGCTCGACGCGAGGTCCATCTCGTCAGGGAGATCGTTCGCGTCGAGCATCATGTCCTCGGTCAGCGTTTGCTTGGCCTTCTTGACGATCTCGTCGCGCTTCGTCTCAAGCAGGGTCTTGAACTTTTTCAGCTGGGCCTTGTTCATAGGTCCTCTCGCGTCGAATGCGCCGTTCGGCGCTGCCGTCCTGAGCTCCCTGGCGCATGCAAGCCGCGGGGCGCTGACCCCGGCTGCCGGGACGGGGCTTACGGCTCCGCGACATGTCCGGAGAGGCCAGACACCCCCCCGAAATTGCGAGGCGCGGGATTCTAAGCGTGGGAGCCGAGCCCGTCAACGACGCCTCCGTCGCAGGCAGAGATCGCCCGTTGTCACTGCGGCCGACGCCTCTCGATTCGCCATCAGTCGTCACGCGCGTCACGCGCGTCACGCACGTCACGCGCGTCGTCACGCGCCATCTCGCCCGCGACCGACCGGACGCTGCGGCATCGGTCGGCATCGGTTGTCGGGACAGCGTGGAAAGCATCTGCGGGAAGTCCCCGAGCCACCGGAAAAGGCGGCGGACTTGGCCTCGAATCCGCATGCTCACCACAGAGCACGCCGGAAGTGAGACGCAGCGGACGGTTTGACGAAAGGCAGCTCACGTGGAACAAATTTATCCCATATTGCTGGATTTCGATCAGAACCGAACCCCTGTCCGTCCCCGCGATGCCTCGACGGTGATCGTCCTCCGTGACGGTCACGCGGGGATCGAGGTGTTCTGCGTTCGCCGCCACGCGAGCTCGAGCTTCATGGGAGGCGCCGTGGTGTTCCCCGGTGGGAAGGTGGACGCGCAGGACGGCGCGGAAGTCTGGAGGGATCGGGCGACCGAGCCGCCAGCGCGCGCCGCTGCGTTCGCGACGGGCGAGACGCCTGCGCGAGCGCTGTGCGTGGCCGCGTGCCGCGAGACGCTGGAGGAAGGAAGCATCCTGCCGACCGATCCGCCGCTGTCGGGCGACGACGTCGACGAGGTCGGGCGGGAGCTCGCCGCCGGGGCGCCGCTCGATGCGGTCCTCGCGCGGCGTGGCCTGAAGCTCGCCCTCGCGGCGCTCGTCCCGTGGGCGCGGTGGATCACGCCCGTCGCGGAGGCGCGGCGCTTCGACGCGCGCTTCTTCCTGCTGCCGCTACCGCCGGGCCAGATCGGGCGACACGACGGACACGAGACGACGATGAGCTTCTGGGCGGCGCCGTCCGAGGTCCTGGAGCGCGCCGCGCGTGGGGAGATCCTTCTCGCTCCGCCGACTTCACGCACGCTCGAGCTCCTCGCCGCGGCCCTGGACGTGCGCAGCGCCGTGGCGCTCGCGGAACGCCAGTCGCTCTTGCCGATCTGTCCGCGCTTCGTCCCGGGCGACGGGGCCGAGCCGCCCTACCTGGCGCTGCCAGGCGACCCTTCGCACGAGGCGCGCGATCGGCGCGCCGAGGGGCCGACCCGTTATGTCCTGCGCAACGGGCGCTTCGTCGCCGAAGAATGCTGCGCACATGGATCCCTGATCCACATCAAACAGGAACGAGAGCCAGATCCACCCGTGCCGACCAGCTTCGACGCCCCCCAGACGAATGCCCCCTCCGTGCCGGCGACGCCTGATCTCGAGGAGTGAGCCATGGAAACGAACCCGAAAGAGAACACGACGCAGCCCGAGCTGTTCACCGCGAGCGACGTCGCGCGCTTCTGTCAGGTGGACCTCAAGACCATCCACAATTGGGCGGACAAGGGGGAGATCCGCCACTTCCGCACGCCCGGACGGCACCTCCGCTTCCGGCGGCTGGACGTGCTCGATTTCCTCCGAAAGTACGGCTACCCGATCCCGGAGATCCTCCGGATGGGCAAGCCGAAGGTCGTCGTGGTCGACGACGACCCCTCCGTCCTCGCCGCGCTCCGCAAGACGCTCTCGCGGCGGTTCGACCTGACCACGTTCCAGGATCCGTTCGACGCGCTCGTCGCGGTGGGCAACCTCCAGCCCGACGCGCTCATCCTGGACATCATGATGCCGGGCCTCGACGGCGTGCGCTGCCTGGAGCGGCTCCGCTCCATCGACGCGACCTCGCACATCCGCTGCATCGTGTACTCGAACCACGAGGACATGAAGAAGAACGCGACCGAGGCCGGCGCCTACGACTTCATCAAGAAGGGCGAGGCCGGCGAGCTGCGCGACTCGCTCGAGCGGCTCATGGGCCTCGAGCGAGGGTGACGCCTGCGCGGGCGACGCCTGCGCGGCCCGCGCGCGCCGGCGGCGCCCCTCACTTGCCCTCGCGGTAGGCGCGGATCGCGTTCACGATGGCGTCCGCCATCTTCTGCCGGAAGTCGGCGGTCGCGAGGCGAGCCTCGTCCTCGGGGTTCGAGATGAACGACGTCTCGAACAGCGCGGCCGGCATGTCGGCGCCCGCGAGGACGAAGAAGCCCGCGCCCCTGACGCCCTGATCCTTCGTGTCGGGGTAGCGGGGCGAGAGCGACGCGAGCGACGACCGCTGGAGGAGCTCGGCGAAGTGGCGCGAGCGGGCCGCCATGTCGCCGACATTGAGGTTCGACAGGATCGCCGCCACCTCGAGGCGGGCGCCGGGATCACCCAGATCCACGCCCTGCCCTCCCCGCTCGGCGCGGGCGGCGTTCTCGCGCGCCGCGAGCTGCGCCGACGTCGCCTCGCCGTCGTGAGGGGCCGCGAGCGAGAACGTCTGGACCCCACGAGCGCGGCCGTTCTCGCTCGCGTTGCAGTGGATCGAGACGAACAGGTCGGCGTGGAACGCGTTCGCGCGCGCGGTGCGGAGCTCCAGCGGCACGTAGGTGTCGCTGTCCCGCGTGAGGAGCGTCTCGATCTTGAGCTCGCGCGCGAGGAGCGGGGCGACGCGGTGGGCGACGTCGAGCGTCACGTCCTTCTCCCTCAACCCCGTGGGGCCGACGGCGCCGGTGTCGTTCCCGCCGTGCCCCGGGTCGATCGCGACGCGCCGGACCTCCCGCGCGCCGCCGGGGTTGTCCTTGTCGTCGCGCAGCGGAGCGCGGGTGCTCACGTCGACGACGATCCTGAACGGATCGGGGAGGTAGAAGATCCGGCGGTGCAGGTTGGCGGCGAGATCGAGGACGACCCGCGTTCCGTTCGGCTGGACGCCGACGCGCACCCGCCGCAGGACGCCGCCGACCTCGATCTCCCGCGCGACGCCGCGCGACGTCGCCCTGGCGATGTCGACGAACACGCGCGCGTCCTTGCCGGCGCTCTCGTCCGCCGCGAGCGTGCCGACGTCGAACGTCGTCGGCGCGGAGAGCTCGACCACGACGCGCGCCCCTTTGTCCGAGCCGTGCCGCTCGATCGAGGTGATCTTCACCGGGCCGGTGGGCGCGGCCGGCGCCCGGGGGGCGACGACGACATCGCCGGTGGCTTCGGCGGTCGTCACCTGCACCGGCGCCGCGCTCGCGGAGCTCGCGGGCGCGGCGGAGGAGCCCGGCGCGGGCCCCGATGCGAGCGCGAGCGCGACGCCCTCGACGCGGTGCCCCTCCTGCTCCAGCGCGCGGAGCGCGTCCCCGCTCGGCCGGTAGGCGGCGGCTTGCGCGAGCGCGAGCGCGAGCGCGCCCAGGCACTGCGAGCGCGGCGCGCCGCCGGACGGCGCGGGCGGGGCGAGGGCCGCGTAGCGCCGCGAGACCAGGTAGAGCTCGCGGTACGCGACGGCCGCGTCGTGAGCGAGCTCGCCGGCGAGCAGCGCGCGGCGGCGCTCGGCCTGGCACGCGCGCTCGACGTGGGCCGGATCGGCCGAGGCGCGGAAGGCCGTCGCCGCCGCGCCGTAGAGCTCCATCGCCTCGCGCGCGTCGGTGACCGCCTGATCGAGGCGAAAGAGCCGCATGCGAAGATCGCCGGCCAGCTCCGCGAGCGAGGCCGCCTGCGCCGGCGCCCCGGCGCGCGATGACGCGATGGCGACGGCATCGGCGATGGCGACCGTCTCGGCGCGGGGGGGGAGGAGCGCCGCCGGATCGAGCAGCGCGGCGGCGCGCTCCTCGTCGGAGATGCCGGCGGGCGCGGCCGGCGCGCTGCCCTCCGCGCTGCACCCGAAGGTGGCGTGCGCCACCACTGCAAAAAGCGAGATCGCCGCGAACGCCGGGGCGCTACGATGCAACCACGCCGAGCTGATGAGCTGTCGGCTCGCCAGTTCAGCCCCGCGCGCCGAGCGACTGGCGATGCGTCCAGGAGGTTTCACGTGCCCGACCTCACGCCCACTTCATCCACATTACCCCTCTACGCGGACCGCGCGTCGGGGGAGAGGTTTGCCGACGCGACGAGCATGGTCAACGCGTATCTCGCCCGGTACAACGCGAGCTCTCAGGGCGGGGCCAGACCTCCGAGCGGCGCTTGCGCCAGCACGCTCGACGAGACGGGATACGCGCAGCTTCAGCACGGGAGCGCGACGATCGGCGTCAACGTGCTGGAGGCTCAGGGCGTCCTGATGGTCTTCTCGCCCATCATGGCCGTCCCGCTGAGCGGGCGCGAGGCCTTCTACCGGCGTCTCCTGGAGCTCAGCTTCATCGCCACCTCCGACGCGGCCTTCGCGATCGACAAGTCGCGCAACGAGGTGGTGGTGCGCTGCCTGCGGCGCCTCAGCGCCCTCGAGTACGAAGAGTTCGAGGATATCGTCACGACGGTGAGCCAGGTCGCCGACACCTGGGATGACGCGTTGCTGCGCGAGGTGCGCGGCGGGTGAGCCGTTCGCGGTGGTTTCCGGGGGCGCCGGGGGGCGCGCGCCCCCGCCGTGCGCGGCAGCCGGTGATGCGCCGATCCGTCGCGAGATTGCGGTGCAGCAGACGCGGGTGGTAAGTTCCTCACCGCGATGACTGCGGGGGAGCAATCGACAACCGCGGAACCTGGTGAGCGCTCCCTCTCTGCGGAGGAGGCGGAGCGGATCGCTTCGTCGATCCGGCCATCCTGGGAGGGGTTCGACGAGCTGTCGGGCGCACGAGGCGACGCGCGCGGCGGCGCCGTCGCTCAGGAGCCCGGCGCACCCGCTGCGAAATCGTCGGGAGCTCAGACGGCCTCCCCCGCCGAAGCGCCTGCGGCGAAGCCTGGACCCGCGGCGGCGCCTTCTCCTGCTGCACCTGCGGCGCCCACGACGCGCGTGCTCGAAGCCCCCCCGGCCGGCGCGGTCAGCGTGCCCGACACCGTGATCGAGGGGGTCCCGACCATCGCCATCGGCGACGACCCGCCGGGGCCGCCCGCGGCGGGGGCCACGTCCCGCGACGCGGGAGCGGCGGGGGCCAGTGAGCAGGCCGGCCCCGCGCCTCAGACGCTCATCGACGCCCGGACGGCCGGCGGCGCCGCGGACGCGGGCTCCCCGATCGCCAAGGAGAGCGGCGCGGTGACGCGGGACCAGCACCCCGCGCCTGCCGGGAAGACACAGATGGGCGTGGGTGAGCCGGCGTCTGAGGCTGGCGCGCCAACCGCCGAGCCGGTGGCCGCGGGCGGCGCGCACGCCGCAGAGCCGCAGCCGCGGGTGAAGCAGTCCCCCTCCCCGCCCCCGGAGAATGAACCGCCGTCGGCCCGGCCGGCGCGCAGGGGCTCCCGCGCGGCGCAGCCGGCCAGGGAAAGCGCTGATTCCGTGGCCGCGTCCGGCGTCCGCACGGAAGACCACGATCCGATCGAGATCCCCGTGTCCACGCCGAACAAGACGGCGCTGCGGGTCGTGCTCGCCCTCGCGGGCGTGGCCTTGCTGCTCGTCGTCGTTCGCACCTTGCGTCAAGACGACGCCGGAGAGGATCCCGGGCCCCCGGCGGCATCGTCGGTGGCGGAGACACCCGCCACAGCGACAACGCCCCCCGCCGCCTCGCAGGCGCCCCACGGTGCATCGACCGCCGCCGCGGCTGCGGACGACGGCGCCTCGCCGGCGCCGAGCGCCTCAGCGCCGTCGCCTCCTCCGGCTCCCGCGGCGACGACGTCTGCCGGCGCGACGCCGTCTGCCTCTGTCGCGACGCCTCCCGCGGCCACGGCGCCTGCTTCTGCCACGGCGCCCGCTTCCACCGGGAGCGCAGCGGCGCCCGCGGTGCCAGCGACCAGGCCGACGGCGGCCCCCCCTGCACAGAGGCCCGCGCCTCCAGCGCCGGCGCAGCGTGGCACGAGCTCGACCGGAGGCAGCAAGGGCGGCGGCATCATCCGCGATGCGCCGTTCTGAAGCGCACCTCTTTCTCGCCTCGGCAGCGAGGCCTGCTGCAATCGTTCGTACCCTTTTGCGGACGCCGACGAGGCGAAGCCCGATCTGAGGAGCCATGAAAACACGCGCCTGCGCCCCAGTCCTCCTGCTCTCGCTGATCGCTCCCGCCGTGCTCACGGAGGCCGGGCTCCCCCCTTCTCTCCTCAGCGAGCCGCTGAGCTTCGCGCAACCGTCCGATCCCGTGACCGAGGTCGCGCGCCAGCGCTACGAGGAAGGGGTCAAGGCGTACGACGGCGGTCGCTTCGAGGAGGCGCGCACCGCCTTCCTCCAGGTCTACGCGCTCAAGCGACACCCGGCCGTGCTGCTCAACCTCGGACAGAGCGAGCTTCGCTCCAACCACCTCGAAGACTCCGGCAAGCACCTGCAGCAGTTCCTGCGCGAGCACGCCGCGGCGACCCCGGAGCAGCGCGCCGCAGCGGAGAAGGCGATCGCCGATGTGAAACGGAAGACCGGCTTCCTCATCGTGAGCGCCGACGCGAATGGCGCGGACATCAGCGTGGACGGCGTCCTCATCGGCAAGGCGCCGCTGCTCGATCCGGTGTTCGTGAAGCCCGGCAAGCACACCTTGTTCGCGACCTACCAGGACCGATCAGCGACCACCCAGGTGGACGCGAAGGTCGGCACAGCCACGCCCGCGACGCTCACCCTGGGGACGACCGGCGCGACGCCCGCGACGCCGCCAGTCGGCGCGCCAACCCCGGCGACGCCGGCCGGTGCGCCCACCTCAACCGCGGCGCCGCCGGCGCCAGCACCGCCTCCAGCGACGAACATCGCGCAGCCGGCGCCGGGCGCGCCCGCTCCCGGCGCGACGCCTCCTGGCGCAGCCGCGCCGAGCCCCTCACCATCACCCGCAGCGCCGGCGGGCTCCGGCGGCTTCAGCGTCTCGACGAGCAGCACGATGGGCTCGATGGGCCCGGCGCAGGCCTCCGGCGGACGCGAGCCGTTCTTCCACTGGTACGCGCGCAAGCCGCTCGCCTGGGCGGGGACCGGCGTCGCCGGGGTCGGCCTGGTCATGGGGATCGTCGGCTCGGCCATCACTGTCGACGCGCGCAGCAGCGCCGACGACATCGGGGGGCAGATCGAGGCGTACGTCGCGGGTCACCAGAGCGCGATCCCCGCGAACCGCAGGTCTCAGCCCTGTGGCGCGCGCGAAGATCCGTCGGGCGACCTGCCCGACTTCAGGAACGCGTGCGGAAAGCTCCGCGAGAAGCTCGACCGCTTTGACGGCGCGGTCCCTTGGGCGATCACCGGGTGGGTCCTCTTCGGCGTCGGGGTCGTCGGCACCGCGACCTACGCCATGATCGATTGGTACCCGCAGAAGCAGCAGACCGCGGCCGACGGGCCGCGAATCACCGCGATCGCGCCGTTCGTGGCGCCAGGTCAGGCCACCCTCAGCGTCGCGGGCGCCTTCTGACTCCACCTCCCAGGAGCCCGGCCTGGGCTCCGAAGAGAGAATCGCGAGCTACGCCGCCTTCGCGGGTTGAGCCGCCGGAAACCACAGCCGGAAGGTCGAGCCCTGGCCCGGCGTGCTCTCCACGGCGATGCTGCCGCCGTGCGCCTCCATCAGCCCCTTGACGATGTAGAGGCCCAGGCCGAGCCCCGTGTTCTTTTCGCGCGCCCGCGGGGCCTGAAAGAAGCGATCGAAGAGCCTGCCCAGATCGGCCGCCGAGATACCCGGGCCGCGATCCTCGACCGTCAGCGCCGCGCCTCCCGCCTCCGGACGGAGGGTCACGCGGATCGGCGAGCCGGCGCCGGAGTATTTGGCGGCGTTGTCGAGCAGGTTCGCAAGGATCTGCGACAGCCGGGCCGGATCGACGAAGACCTCGGGCACACGCCCCTCCACGTCGAGGGTCACCGGGTGCTGCCCGAGGGTCGGCTCGATCTCCGTGAGCAGCGCGCGCGTCGCCTCCTCCAGCGACACGGGCTGGCGCTCGAGCGAGAGCCGCCCGAGCTCGATGCGAGAGACGTCGCGCAGGTCCTGCGTCATGCGCGAGATCCGGCTGCTTATCCGGCGCAAACATTGGAGGTGCTGAACCGACACGACGACCGAGCTGTCCTCGCGTTTTGCGAGCAGCGCGTCCAGGAGCAGCGCCATGGCCGCGACGGGGTTGCGGAGATCGTGAGCGATGACGGCTGCGAACTCGTTTCGCAGGCGGTCCATCTCGCGATGGGCTTCCTGCGTGCGCTCGACCTGCTGGGCGTAGGCGATGGCCAGCGCCGACTGCGCGGCGAAGAGCCGGACCATACGCTCGTCCTCCTCCGCGAACTCGGCGCCACCATCCTTGTCGCAAAGGTAAAAATTCCCGAACACCTTCTGCCCGATGAGCACCGGGACGCCGAGGAAGGACGTCATCGCGGGGTGATGCGCCGGGAAGCCGACCGACCGCGGATCGGCGTGGATATTCGCCACCCGGCTGGGCCGCGGGTCGCGGATGAGCGCGCCCAGGAGCCCGCGGCCCTGGGGGAAGCTGCCGATGTCGCAGGCGACCTTCTCGTCGACGCCCACGTAGATGAAGTCGGAGAGCCCGGTGCCCTCGGCGTCGAGCACCCCCAGGGCGCCGTAACGAGCGCGGGTCAGCTCGCAGGCCTGCTCCACCAGGCGGTGCAGCAACGCGCGCAGGGGCATGGCGGCCTCGATGTCCATGGCCACGTCGCGGAGCAAGCGCAGCCGGTGGGCCTCGCGGCGCTCGGCGTCGCGCAGCCGCGCCTGCCGCAGCCCGAGCGCACAGGCGCCCGCCACGCCCCGGAGCAAGCGGCGCTCGATCCGGCTGAGCTTCCCCGGCTTCCGCCGCGCGAGCCCCAGCACCCCGACACGCTCGCCGCCTGCGCTCAGGGGGAACGCCGCCACCGCGTGGAGCCCGAGCTCGAGCAGGCGCAGGGTGCCGCGGAAGGCGCCCTCTGGCAGATCCTCGATGCGCGCGACCTCCTGGATGTCGCCGGTCTCGATTGCCAGCGCCATGACGCTGGCAGCCAGGTTCAGGTTGTCACCTTGCGCGAATGCCTCGGGAAGGCCGACCGAGGCGACCAGCCTGAGGCGTTCGCCGCCCTCGGTGGCGACGAGAAACACGGCGTCTGCTCGAACGGCGGCGGCCACCTCGTCGAGCAGCCCATGGGCCAGGGCCGAGGGCTCATCCGCGCCGGGCAGCGCAGTGCCGATGCTGGCCACGAGGTCGGCGAGCCGGATCGCGAAGGGCTCATCGGCGACGTTTTCGAACACGAGCAGCGCCTCGCCGGCCGACGCGCGGCAGCGCACCAGCAACAGCAGGCTGCGGCCGGTCGGTCGATCGTACCAGACCTCCTCGTCGCTGAAGGACTCGCCGCGGAGGGCGCGCCGCCACGGCAGCTCATGCTCGGCGAGGGCCGCCCGGCTCCCGAGCCGGGATAGTTCGAAGCGCTCCGACAGGCGTTCCGGGGTCGGCGACTCCATCTCCAGGAGCTCGCCCAAGGACGCGCTTGCCTGGACCTCACCCGTGCTGGTCAGCCTCATCGCTGGCCAGGGGAGCAAGGACTCCACGATCATGCAGAAGCTCTTGGTGCGCCCGAGGGCGACCGTCGAGGTCACAACGGCGGCGAGCGCTGGGCGCATCGAGATCGATGACGGGAGGTCGAGCGGCTGCTCCGCTCGTCGGCTGGAGGAGGTGCTCCGCTGCATCGGGGCGACGTCCGCCGCATCCGCCGCCCTCACCTGTCCTTCGCGACGCGAAGCAGATCCCGCATCGTCGAGCGCGGGATGTCCGCAAGCCGCGCCGCGGCGCTGACGTTGCCGCCCACCTCCTCGAAGGCGCGGAGCGCATCGGCGGGCGTGATCTTCCGGCGGACCGGGGGCTCGCGATCGGCGATGACCGCCGTGATGTGCTCGGGCAACACACGGCCGTGCGCGCGCAGCGCGGCTTGAATCAGCACGTTCCGCAGCTCTCGGACGTTGCCTTGCCAGCGGTGCGCCCTCAGCGCGGCGAGCGCGCCAGGGGACAGCTGGCGCCGGCCAATCTCGGAGCTCGCCAGGAGGTGCTCGGCCAGGAGCGGGATGTCGTCGGGCCGATCGCGCAGCGCGGGGAGCTGGATACGGCACACCGCCAGGCGCTCGTAGAGATCCGCGCGGAAGCAACGCTCGGCGACGAGCGTCTCCAGCGGCTCGCAGGTCGCGACGATGAGCCGCACGTTGATCTGCATCGCCCTCTCTGCCCCCAGCGGGCGGACCATCCCCTCCTCCACGACGCGCAGCAGCTTCGCCTGGACCTCCAGCGAGAGCGCCGCGATCTCGTCGAGGAAGAGCGTCCCGTGGTTGGCCTCGACGAACGCCCCCTGACGCTCCCGAACCGCGCCCGTGAACGCGCCCCGACGATGGCCGAACAGCTCGGATTCCGCGAGCTCGCGCAGGATCGTGGCGGCGTTGAGGACCACGAACGGCCGGTCGGCCCGGGTGCTCTCCGCGTGGATCGCCCGGGCCACGACGTCCTTGCCCGTACCGGACTCGCCGCGCAGAAGCACGGGGAGCTGGAGCGGCGCGACCCGCCGGGCCGCCGCGGCGAGCTGCCGCATGGGCCGCGAGCGGCCGATGAGACCGGGGAGCGGCGGCCCATCCTCCTCGATCACCGGCACTTTTCGAGCCGACTCGACGCACATCGCCGTGCGACCGATCTCGAAGCAGCCGCCAGGAACGAGCATCGCCTGCCGCACGCGGACGCCGCCGACGCGAACGCCGTTGCGAGAGCCGAGGTCCGTCACCTCGATCGAGGCGCCGCGGTGCGCGACGCGGCAGTGCCGGGCGCTCACCGCGGCATCGTCGAGCCTCACGTCCGCAGCCGGAGCGCTGCCCAGGGTGAGCTCGGCCCCCGGCGCGACGGCGATGCGCACCGGAGCGCCTCCGCCGGGGTGCTCGCAGCGGAGCCACACTGTGGTGAGCACGTCGTTGTCGTCCACGAGATCGATGGTGACGTCCCGGGCCGAGAAGGACTCGCCGCCGCGCACGCCAGGGTCCGCTCGATCGCCGGGCGCTCCGGCGAGCGCTCCCGGCAGCGCCACGTGGGGCGCGGCCGGCGCCGGCGGCGGCGCGGACGCCGCCCTATCGCGGTGAGCAGAAGTGAGGGGTCTGGAAGGGCTGTCGTGGTCGCTGCCGGTCGGTGCGTTGTCCATGTCCAGGAGGTCTGTCGTCGGCACGCGAGGCGCAGTTGCGTCGAGTCGCGTCGAGTCGCGTCGAGTCGCGTCGAGTCGCGTCGAGTCGCGTCGCCCGCGCCGCCCGGGCGACATTCCTGCTCGTCGGCGCGCGCCCCCTTTGCGCTCTGGACCGCGCTGTTCTAGAGGCCGTTCGTGAGATCGCGCTCGACAAGGTGGACCGCGCCGGCGCTCGGCGTGGCGGCAGCGGGCTGGGTGCTCTCGGCCAACCAGGCCCTCGCCCAGCCCGCAGATCAAACGACGGCCGCAGCCGAGGTAGCTGAGGAAGAAGAGGCCGGGCCGGAAGCCGGGGTGAAGCGCCCCGCCGGGCCCGACGAGCGGAGCGGACACCTCCTGCTCCAGGGACGAGCCGGGTACAGCCAGCCCTTCGGCGGCATGGCCGCCGGTCAACCGGTCACCGACACGGTCTCGGGCGGGTTCGCGTTCGGCGCCAACCTCGGCATCGGCTTGAGCCGCGTGACCGTCCTGGAAGCAAGCGGCTCCTACACCCTGCTCCCGGCAGCGGCAGGCTGCAGCGACTGCTCCGGCCGAAGCCTCGACCTGGGTCTGGGGTTCGTCTACCACGTCGCCCAGGGGATCGCGGTCGACCCCTGGATCAGCTACGGCGTGGGGTACCGGCGAACGGTCTTCACATCGCCGGAGGCCTCGGCGGCCGGCTCGACGGCGACCGATCGTGTGTTCCACGGTCTCGATGTCGCCCGCGTCGCGCTGGGCGCCGACTTCTACCCGGCGCCGATCCTTGGCGTCGGTGTGTTCGCCGAGCTCGACGCCGGCACCTACCTCTCGCGCCCTGACGAGGGCTCCGACCCCACGGCTTACGGATTCTTCCAGATCGGTGTGCGCCTCGCGCTGGATCCCCTACCCCGGGGCACGCGACCACCGGCGGCCTCGGCCGGTACGTCACCGAGGATCGCCGCTCAGGCGACCGCCTCCCAGGGAGCAGCCCGCCGCTAAAGCAGCCGGAATGTGGGCGGTCGAGAGCGAGGGGCAGGTATAATCTGCCGCGAATGGGCGAGTTCAGGACGAGCAGCCGCACCCGACCCGTCGCGGCTGCCGTGACCGACGTAGGTCGCCAGCGAAAGCACAACGAGGACAACGTCCTCGTGAAGTCCGAGCTCGGCCTCTTCGTCGTGGCGGACGGCATGGGCGGGCACAACGCGGGCAACGTCGCCAGCGCGCTCGCGACCAAATCGCTCGACAACTTCTTCGAGGCGACCCGCGCCGGCAGCCTGCCAGGCCCCGTCCCGGCCGACGAGCAGGAGCTCGATCCGGAAGCGCGGCGCATCGTCGCGGCGATCCGCAAGGCGAACCACGATGTGTTCGTCATCTCGAACACGTACACCCAGCACCAGGGCATGGGCTCGACGGTGGTCGCCGCCTACGTGTCGTGCGAAACCGAGCAGATCCACGTCGGGCACGTCGGCGATAGCCGCTGCTACCGGATCCGACACGGCGAGATCGAGCAGCTCACGAAGGACCACTCGCTCATCAACGACGCCCTCGCGCTCAAGCCCGACCTGAGCCAGGACGAGCTGGCGCGGCTCCCGAAGAACATCATCACGCGCGCGCTCGGCATGAAGGACGCCGTGAAGGTCGACATCCGCTCGGAGCCCACCCAGCCCGGCGACGTCTTCCTGCTCTGCTCGGACGGGTTGAGCGGGATGATCTCGGAGCAGCAGATGCTCGATGTGGTCGACATCACCCAGGATCCGCACGAGGCCTGCGAGCTCCTCATCGAGATGGCCAACGAGGCGGGCGGGACCGACAACATCTCGGCGCTGATCGTCCGCATCCAGCTCGACGCGCAGGAGGAGCGGCAACCGAACAGCGCCGAGCTCGACGACACCCGGCCCCTCCACGTCGATGAGTTCGGCGACGCGCTTCCGCCCGCGGTGGTCAACGACGCACAGCTCCCGGGCGAGGAGGTCGATCTCGACGCGGCTGCCTCGTCAGACAGCGAGCGCATCGCGGCGCACCAGATCCACTCCATCGCGGACAACGGCCTGCGGAGCCACGCCCACGGCGCGCCGGGCGCGGTGTCGCGCATGGCCGCCGCGCCGCTCACGGATCGGCGCTCGCGGGCCGCCGCTGGCTCCGGCCGCTACGCTGCCGTGACGACGGCGGCGAGGCCTCCCGTGAAGGAAGCCCCGTCATCGAAGCCCGCGAAGCGCCAGACCGAGGTGCGGGTCGCGCGGTGCGCGCACTGCAAGCACGAGCTCTTCATCGGCAACCGGTTCTGCGTCGAGTGCGGCGCCCCCATCAAGCCGTGAGCAGCGCCGCGGGCGCTTCGTCCGCGTCGACCTGCGCACCGCCCCGAGCGCCGGTCGCGCGCAGCGGCCGACGCAGCGGGGCCGACGCGCAGCAGATCACTTGACCGCGAGCAGCTCGACCTCGAAGACGAGGGTCGAGTTCGGCGGGATCACGGGGGGGAAGCCGCGAGCGCCGTAGCCGAGCTCCGGCGGGATCGTCAGCTTGCGGAGGCCGCCGATCTTCATGCCGGCGACGCCCTGATCCCATCCCTTGATCACCTGCCCGGCCCCCAGCTTGAACGAGAAGCCCTGGCCCGGGCGGTCGCGCGAGCTGTCGAACTTGTTGCCGTTGGTCAGCGTGCCGACGTAGTGCACCGTCACGAGCTGGCCGTGCTTCGCCTCGGCGCCTGTGCCTTCCTTGAGGTCCTCGATCCCGAGCTCTGCTTGCATGGTCGATTCCTTTCGGCGCGATGGGAGGAGCGCTGCGCGGTCGCGTCAAGCCGAAGCAGCAGACGAGCTCTCCGGACGAGCGTCCGCGAGCGCGAAGACGCTCGGGAAATCGTGGCTCAGCCGCCGAAACCGGGGAACGTGAACACGGGCGCGCCTCCGGTCATCCGCCAGGTGTTGGCGGTCTGCTGGACGACGGGCTGCCGCAGCAGCGGGTGCGGGTGCGTCTGCTCGAAGGCAAACAGGATCGAGGCGGGCGTGAGCTGATCGAGCGACGCGAAGAAGCCGAGCGTGAGCATCGCGCCCCCCTCGGTCCAGCGGTACCCCTGCTGCCGCGCGCCAGCGGAGAGCAGGTTGTTCACGCCCGCCACGTCCGCCGCGATCTCGTTCGGCTGGTTGAAGATGGGGAGCGTGCGCGACAGCATCCGCCCGAGATCCGCGGGCGTGACGCCCCGGCTCCCCCCCTGCCCGTTCGCGCAGCCCGTGTGCCCGAGGTGGTGGTGGCCGAGCTCGTGGCCGAGGACGAACGCGAGCTGCTCGTCGTAGAGCTGGCGCTGCCGCTCGACCTTGCGCGCGTCCGTGTGCTGCACCGGATCGATGAAGCCCGCCGGCGGCCGGACGATCGGCTGCCCAGGCCGCTGTCGCTGCGCGAGCATCCGCAGGAACTCGTCGAGCTTCCTCGTCCCGAAGACCTCGTCGGTCGCCTTGAACTGCGCGATCTGCGCCTCTACCTCGAGCAGCCCGTCGGTGATCGCCATGAACGGCATCCGCTGGTCGTCACAGCCGGCGAACGCGTTCACCTCGCCCACCGTCGGATCGGCGATGAACGGGATGCCCCTCACCTTCTGCTGCGAGGCCGCCGGCAGCGCGCCGATCAACGCGCCCATGACGACGCCGGCCTCGGACTGGAGCCAGCCGATGTTGATGTCGTTGATGGGATCGCCGAGCACCGGCAGCCCCGGCATCGTGGGCACGCTGAAGGTAGGCGCCGGCACGGGCCCGGTCTGCGCCGGCGGATACCCGGGCTGCTGCGGATACCCGGGCTGCTGCGGGTACCCGGGCTGCTGCGGGTACCCGGGCTGCTGTGGGGGAGCCCCCTGCTGGGGCGCGCCGTAGGGAGGATAGGCCTGGCCGTAGGACGGCTGAGACGCAGGCCGGCGCGAGCTGCCTCGCTGACAGCCTGCGACCAGTCCGAGAGCCAGAACGAAGGCGCCGATCGGTCGAAGCAGATTCATCGCCGCGAGCATAGCGCACGGCGAGGGGGTCATCCTCGCCGCGCCGCACGCAAGATCTCGGCGCGCAGTCGCGGCGCCGCGGCGCCGCGATGAGCCGAAAGCCGGGCGCCGCGCGTCAGGCGCAGGAGGACCGATGAACAGACACCGTGCCTGGTCTCCCGCGGCCGCCACCCTGTGGATCAGCGCCGCCGCGCTCTCGGGCTGCGGCGGAGCCTCCGTCGCCCAAGCCCCCGTGGCGCCGGAGGCCGCCGGTGCGACCTCGATGTCGCCGCACAAGGGAAGCTCGATCGAGACGGCCGATGATGCGCTCGCGGAGCTCGAGCGCGCGGAGGACGAGCTCGATCAGGCGATCGGCGCGCCCGCGCAGCGCGACGAGGGCCGGGCCGTGGCGGAAGCGGCGCCGCCGGGAGCGCCGCCGCAGGCGGCGCCTTCGCCGCCGAGCCCGAGCGTACCCGACAGCCGCACCGCGCCGTCACCGCGGGCGACGGCCGCCGGCGGCGAGCCCCCGGCCAAGAAGCTCGAGGCCGAGCCGACGTCCGCGCCGCCGTGTGAGACAGCGTGCCGCGCGCTCGCGTCCATGAGCCGCGCCGCGCAGCACCTCTGCGGGCTCGCCGGCGATGCGGACCAGCGGTGCGATGCCGCGCGCGCCCGGGTCAAGAGCGCGACGGACCGGGTCGAGGCGCGGTGCCCGCGCTGCGCCGAGCTCTGAGCCTCGACCAGCGCCGCACCGCCGGCAGCGCCCGCTCGATATGAGCGGTGCTGCCGTCGTGCACAGCCGTATCCAGATCGAGACGGGCCGAGCGCGCCTTCCGCTCGGACGACGGCGTCAGGGGCCCGGCGCGAGGAGCTGAAGCAGCCGCACATTTTTGTACATCTCCCCGAGCGAGCCCGCCGCCACATGGCCGGCCTTCGCGAGCAGCTCGATCTCCTCGGGGCGCACCTCCGCCTGCACCGTCAGCCGGCCGGCGCCCGGCTCCACGGCGAGCGTCGCGCGCTTCGCGATCTCGGCGAGCGCCGCCCCGGATTCCGGGCCGACGAGCGCCTTCAGCGCATCGACGTTCGCGCGCTTCTCCTCGAGGAGCTTCCGTAGCTCTTCGGCCGCGTCGGCCGACGCGGCGTCGATCGCGACGGTCACCGAGAGCCCGCCCTTCGTCGAGACGCCGACGGTGACGGCGCGCGGGCCCGTGGAGCCGGTGAGGATCGCGCGGAGGCTCGGCTTGCTCTCGGAAAGGAGGGCGACGCCCAGGAGGGGACGATCCCACCCGATGTGCGCGAGGCGCGACGTCGCCTCGTCCCGGCTCGCCAGCGACGTCCCGGCCTCCTCGGCGTCGATGCTCGCGCGGATCTCCGGCTCGGCGCCGTACAGCAGGATCGACCCGTTGCGCACGGCGATCGCGTCCTCGCCGGCGCGGAGCAGGTACTTCACGCCTTTGTACTCTGCCTGGACGTAGCTGTGCGTCGCCAGCCGCTCCGCGAGCTTCTGCTCGTTGAAGCGCCCGCGCGCGACCACGAGCGACGGGGCAACGACCAGCTTGTCGACGTCGAACCCGAGATCGATGCCCGTCGCCTTCTTGATGTCGTCTCGGGTGCGCTCGATGTGCAGCCGCACCGCGCCCCCCTCCGCGCCGAGCGCCTGCAGGTCGATCTGGTGAGGGTCGACGATCACCACGCCGGGGGCGCTGCCTTGGACATATTCGAGCAGCGATTCGTCTCTCGGGAATGTTGCGGCGCGGAGGTGCGCCACGCCGAAGCCGAGGAGCCCCGTCTGCTGGGCGAGGACGACGATGAGCACGAGGCCGACGAGCACGATGTACTTGGCCTTGCCCCGCTTCTTCGTAGCTCCGGCGACCTGGACCGGCTTCGACGCGCTCTCGGTGCTCATCTGTGCTCGCTGCGCCCTCTCTGGGATGCCGCACGCCGCCAGGGCCCTGCGGGGACCGCCTCCGCAGGACCGCGAGCGCCGCTCGTGGACCCGGGGCGCGCTGCGGCAGAGCATAACCGGAAGCGAGACGCCGGCCAGGCCTTCCGCCGGGGCCTCTGGCCGGTTAGAACCGACGCGACGTGCCTCGATCCTCGTCCTCCGATGGCGGCGGCGCGCTCGCACAGCCGAGCGATAGCTCCGTGCTGCCCGCCGCCCTCGGCCGCTACCACGTGCAGCGCCTCCTCGGCGAGGGGGCGATGGGGCGCGTGCTGCTGGCGCACGATCCGCTGCTCGATCGCGACGTCGCGCTGAAGCACCTGCGCGACGACCTGCGCATCCCGCGCGACGTCCGCGAGCAGCTGATCGTGAGGATGCGCCACGAAGCGCGCGCCGCCGCCCGGGTGACCCACCCGAACCTCGTCACGCTCCACGACGTCGGCGAGGACCCGGACTTCGGGCTCTACCTCGTCTTCGAGTACGTCGAGGGGCCGACGCTGAAGCAGCACCTCCTCGAGCGGCCGCTCTCGGCGGCGCAGGCGGCGCGCCTCGCGCGCGAGCTCGGCGAGGCGCTCACGATCGCGCACCGGGCAGGCATCGTCCACCGCGACATCAAGCCGGAGAACATCATCCTCTCGATGAACGGCGGCAAGATCGCCGACTTCGGCATCGCGCGGATCCCGGACTCGACGCTGACGCACCAGGGAGGGCTCATGGGGACGCCCGCGTACAGCGCGCCGGAGACGTTCCGCGTCGGGAAGTTCTCGCCCGAGAGCGATCAGTTCTCGCTCGCCGCCGTCATGTACGAGGCGATCTCCGGGAGCCGCGCGTTCCCGGGCGACGACGCGGTCTCGGTCGCGTCGCGGATCGCGACCGACGAGCCGCCGCCGATCGCGAGGGAGCTCGGCCTCCCGCCGTCGCTCGATCAGGTGCTCGCGCGCGGGCTGTCGAAGCGACCCGAGGACAGGTACCCGAGCTGCGACGAGTTCGGCGCCGCGTTCGCGAACAGCCTCGAGTGGGCCGCCTCCAGCCAGATGCCGAGGCGGATGCTGGACAGCGCCGTCACGGCGACGCCGGCGCTGTCCGCCGAGCCAGCCGCGGTGCGCGCGGATCCGCTCGACATCAACTTCCCTCCCCGCGAGCGGAAGGCGGGGCAGATCGCCGTGGGCGCGGCCGTGGTCGTGGCCACGGCCGCGCTGCTCCTCCACACCGCGCTGCGATCTGCAGACGCGCCCGCCGAGGAGCCCGCCGTCGGAGCAGCGCCGAGCGCGTCGTCGGCGACGACGGCGCCGCGACCGCGCCCCGCGCCGTCGACGCGGCCTGCGCGCCCGAAGCACGACCCCGCCGACACCACGGCGCGCGCGACGGTCAGCGCGGAGCCCAGCGCCGCGGAGCCCAGCGCGAGCGCGCCGGGCAGCGCCGCGCCCTCGCCCGTGTCGACCCCGCTCCCCGAGGACGAGCAGGCCGCGGACGCCGGAACGCCGGAGACCGACGACCTCGACGTGCCAGAGGCCACAGAGCCCGGCGCGCAGGACGCCGGTGGTGCCGATGCTGCTGCGCGTTGAACGCGTGACATCGCGGATGCGTTGTCACGCGGAAAAAACTCCCGTAAAGGAGCCCGAGTAAGCACCGTCGCTGTCCTGCACGGCCGACGTCAAGCGGCTCGCTGGGTCCATCGCAGGACCCGGAGAGGCGCCCTGGATTCACGCCGACCTCTGCCCTAGCGACTGTCTGAATTGCTGTTCTGCCCCTTGAGATCTCCGCGATGACTACCCTGACAAACGGCGACGATCTCCATCTGTCGCTCTACCGAAAGATGTTTCAGATACGCCGCTTCGAGGAAGAGGCGGCCCGCGCGTACGCGCAGAGCAAGATCGGTGGGTTCCTTCACCTGTACATCGGTCAGGAGCCCATCGCCGTCGGTGCCTCCGCGGCGCTCCGCCCCGACGACTACGTGATGACCACCTACCGCGATCACGGGCTCGCGCTCGCCCGCGGGATGAGCCCGCGCGCCGCGATGGCCGAGCTCTACGGCAAGGTCACCGGGTGCTCGAAGGGGCTCGGCGGCTCGATGCACTTCTTCGACAAAGAGCACAACATGCTCGGCGGCTACGGCATCGTCGGCGGGCACATCCCCATCGCCGTCGGGACCGCGTTCGCGTCGAAGTACCGCGGCGAGGACCGGGTCTCGATGGTGTTCTTCGGCGAGGGCGCGGTGAGCATCGGCGACTTCCACGAAGGGATGTCGCTCGCGGCGCTGTGGAAGCTGCCGATCGTGTTCGTCTGCGAGAACAACGAGTACGCGATGGGGACGCCGCTCTCCCGGACGCTCTCGGTCGAGGACGTCTCGCTGAAGGCGCTCGCCTACGGGATGGAGCGCGATCGCTTCAACTCCGAGCACGTCCTCCAGGTGCGCGATCGCCTCGCCGAGGCCGTCGCGCGGGCGCGCACGAACTCGGAGCCGACGCTGGTCGAGATCAGGACGTACCGCTTCCGGGGCCACTCGATGAGCGATCCCGGCAAGTACCGGACGAAGGAGGAGCTCGAGGAGCGCAAGAAGAAGGACGTGCTCCTCCGCTCTCGCGTCGAGCTCGAGGAGAAGGGCCACAAGGCCGCCCTCGAGGCGATCGAGAAAGAGGTGGAAGACGAGATCACCGACGCGATCCGCTTCGCCGAGGAGAGCCCCGAACCCGGGCCCGAGGTGCTCGAGCCCACAACCTATGCAGGACCTTTTGCGCGATGACCGTCCTAAGATTCCGTGAGGCGGTTCGCGCCGCCATGGTCGAGGAAATGGAGCGCGACGAGCGGGTGTACCTCGTCGGCGAGGAGGTCGGGCACTACCAGGGCGCCTACAAGGTGACCGAGGGGATGCTCGACAAGTTCGGGAGCAGGCGCGTGATCGACGCGCCCATCACCGAGAGCGGGTTCACGGGCATCTCGATCGGCGCCGCGATGGTCGGGCTCCGGCCGATCGTCGAGTACATGACGTGGAACTTCTCCGCCGTGGCGTTCGACCAGATCCTCAACAACGCGGCGAAGCTCCGGCAGATGTCCGGCGGGCAGCTCAGCATCCCGCTCGTGCTGCGGGCGCCGAACGGCTCGGCGAAGCAGGTCGGCTCGCAGCACTCGCACGCGATGGAGCACTTCTACGCGCACGTCCCCGGCCTCAAGGTCCTCGCGCCCGCGATGCCGGCGGACGCGAAGGGTCTCCTGAAGTCGGCGATCCGGGACGACAACCCGGTGCTCTTCATGGAGAGCGAGACGCTCTACGGCGTGAAGGGCGAGGTGCCCGACGATCCCGATTTCATCGTGCCGCTCGGGGTCGCGTCGATCGTGCGCGAGGGGACCGACGTCTCGATCATCGCGTGGAGCCGGATGGTGCACGTCGCGATCGAGGCGGCCGCGGAGCTGGAGAAGGAGGGCATCAGCGCGGAGATCGTGGACCTGCGATCGCTGCGCCCGCTCGACGAGGAGACGATCGTGAAGAGCGTCACGAAGACGCACCGCGCGGTCGTGGCGCACGAGGGCTGGCCGTACGGCGGCGTCGGCGCGGAGATCGCCGATCGCATCCAGCGGCTCGCGTTCGACGAGCTGGACGCGCCCGTGCTGCGCGCGACGACGCTCGACGTCCCGATGCCCTACAACGCGCGGCTGGAGCAGTACGTGATCCCGCAGGCGTCGCGGATCATCGAAAATGTTCACCGCGTTCTCTACAAAAGCTGACTGAGCGGACCCACATCCCCGATCAAGGTTGATAGACCCATGGCGAAGGTTCTGGAACTTCCGAAGCTGTCCCCGACCATGGAGGAGGGGCAGATCAGTGCCTGGCACAAGAAGGAAGGCGACGCGATCGACATCGACGATCTGCTCGCAGAGGTCGAGACCGACAAGGCGACCATGGAGTACAAGTCCTTCGATCGAGGGACGTTGCTCAAGATCCTCGTGCCTGCGGGCAGCGTGGTTCAGCTCGGCCAGCCTGTCGCGATCATCGGCGCCCCGGGCGAGGACGTAAGCGCCCTCGCCGGTGGGAGCGGCGGCGCCGCCGCGGCGAAGCCGAGCGCGGCGGAGGCTCAGCCCAAGGGAGAGCGCGCCGCGCCGCCGGCCGGCGGCGACGCGCCCGTGACGAGCCCGCCGCCAGCGGCGCGCGGAGAGGCGGTCTCGCCGCCCACGCAGCCGGCCGCGCCGCAGCCGTCGTCGAACGGGCGCGTGAAGGCGTCGCCCTACGTGCGGAAGCTCGGCCGAGAGCGCGGGCTCGACCTCAGCAGCGTCGCCGGCAGCGGCCCGCGCGGGCGCATCGTCGCGCGCGACCTCGAGGGGCTGAAGCCGGCGCCGGCCGCCGCGGCGGCCAAGGCGACCGCCCCTGGCGAGCTCGCTGCGCCGGAGGTGCGGCCGCTCAGCATGATGCGCAAGGCGATCGCCCGGCGCCTCACCGAGTCCAAGCAGACGGTCCCGCACTTCTACCTCTCGATCGACGTCGACGCCGATCCGCTGAACGCGCTGCGCGAGCAGATCAACGCGGATCTCGCCGCGACCGCCGCCGAGGGGGAGAAGCCGGCCAAGGTCAGCTTCAACGATCTCCTCGTCAAGGCGTGCGCCATCGCGCTCGTGCGCGTCCCGGAGTGCAACGCGCAGTTCACCCCGGACGCGATCCTCGTCCACCAGCGCGTCGACATCTCGGTCGCGGTCGCCGTCCCCGAAGGCCTGGTCACGCCGGTGGTGCGCGACGTCGATCGCAAGCAGGTGCTCGACATCGCGGCCGAGGTACGCGAGCTCGCCGGGCGGGCCAAGGCGAAGAAGCTGCGGCCCGAGGAGATGGCGAACGGCACGTTCTCGATCTCGAACCTCGGCATGTACGGGATCGACAACTTCGGCGCCGTCATCAACCCGCCCGAGGGCGCCATCCTCGCCGTGGGCCAGGTCCGCCAGGAGCCCGTCGTGCGCGGCGAGCAGATCGTGCCGGGCCGCCGCCTGAGCATGACGCTCTCCTGCGATCATCGCGTCGTCGACGGCGCGGTCGGCGCGACCTTCCTCAAGGTCCTGCGCCAGCTCCTGGAGCACCCGACGCAGATCCTGCTCGGCTAGCTCCGCACACCCAGGCTCAAGGAATATCCAGGGCGCAGCGAACGCCGGGGCTCGTCGCCCCGGCGTCCTCCTTGCGCGGCGCTCATGTGGCCCCGGCGCTGCTCCCGAGGGCGTCGCCGAGGCGCGCAAGGTTCCGCGAGAAGATCTGCACGGACGGGTGCGACGGCCCGAGCGCCTTCGTGGCGATCGCCACGGCGCGCTCGATCTGCTGCCACGCTCCCGACAGATCGCCGAGCGCCTGCAAGACGCGCCCGAGGTTGTTCACGATGCTCGCCACGACCGGATGATCCGGGCCGTACGTGGCTTGCGCGATGCCGAGCGCGCGCTCCAGCTGCTCGCGCGCTCCGGGCAGCTCACCGAGCGCTTGCAGCACGCTGCCGAGGTTGTTGCAGCCGATCGCCACCGCCGGGTGGTCCGGGCCGTAGGTCGCCTCGGCGATCTTCAGCACGCGCGCGAAGTTCGCGCGCGCGCCCTCGAGGTCGCCGAGGTCGCGCAGCACGCTGCCGAGGTTGTTGATGTCCCGCGCCACGTCCGGGTGGTCCGGCCCGTAGGTGTCCTCGACGATCGCGAGCGCGCGCTCGAAGTCGGCGCGCGCGCCGGCCAGGTCGCCGAGATCGCGCAGCACGCGCCCGCGGTTGTTCAGCGCGAGCGCGAAGCGCGGGTGGTAGAGGCCGTAGCTGTGCTCGTCGATCTTGAGGGCCTCCTCGAACTGATCGCGCGCTCCCTTGAGGTCGCCGAGATCGTGGAGCAGCCGACCGAGGTTCGTGCGCCCGATCGCGACCGTCGGGTGATCCGGACCGTAGGCGCGGATGTCGATCGCGAGCGCCCGCTCGAGGTGCACGCGCGCGCCCGCGAAGTCGCCGAGGTCGCGGAAGAGCGCGCCCAGGTTGTTGAGCCGTATCGCGACGCTCGGATCGTCGGGGCCGTACGTCGCCTCGTCGATGGCGAGGGCGCGCTCCAGGTGCTTGCGGGCGCCCGGCAGATCGCCCTGATCCATGAGCACGCTGCCGAGGTCGTTCACGTCGCGCGCGACGTCCGGGTGATCGGGGCCGAAGCTCGCGATGTCGATCGCCAGCGCGCGCTCCAGGTGCGCCCGCGCGCCGCCGAGATCGCCGAGGTCGTGGAGGACGCTGCCGAGGCTGCGCAGCACGGCCGCGACCTTCGGATCGTCGTGGCCGAACACCGCCTCGTGGAGCGCGAGCGCCCGCTCCAGGTACCCCTTCGACTCCGCGAACGCGGCGCGCCCCTGCAGGTAGACGGCGAACCGGGCGAGGAGCCGCCCGCGCACCTCCCTCGCGACGTCGTGCGCTTCGGCCTGGCTCGCCGCGGCGAGCGCGTGCGGCAGCCATCGGGCGCAGAAGGGCCACGTCTCCACCTCGTCGCTGCTCTCGGGGAACGCGTGGTCGACGAGCCGGACCGCCGCCTCGGCCCACACCTTCCGGTCCTCGGGCGAGAGGCGATCGCGGACCACCGCCTGGACGAGGCGGTGCACGGAGAGCGCGCCTTCGTGCACGTCGATGAACGAGTAGCGGCGGAGCGCGGCGACCGCCTCGTCGAGCATCAGCGGATCGCTCAGCGCCTCCGCCAGCGCCGCCGGCAGGTGCGGCGCGGCGTCGGCGAGGCCCTCGCGCGGGATGTCATCGGGCGCCAGGTACGCGCACAGGCTCAAGAGGTCGACCGCGACGGGCGAGAAGCGCTGCGCCTCCTGGAACGCGAGGCCCCAGGTCGTGGCGATCGGCGTCGGGTAGTCCATCGGCATGCCGCGGAGCAGGAGCCCGCGCTGGTGATCGCCGAAGGCGGCGTGGTAGGTCGCGATCGACGATCCCGTCTCCTTGATGGTCGCCGCGGCCTGCACCAGCGCGAGGGGGAGATCCCCGAGCGTCTCGGCGAGCTTCTCCGCGGCGCGCGCGTCGCTCTGCCCTGTCCGATCGAGCAGGAACTTCACCGAGTCGGCGCGGTCGAGCGCCGGAACGGTGAGCGGGGTGGCGATGCCGCGGAAGCTCGGGTTGCGCGAGGTGATGAGGATGTGCCCGGTGCGCGGGTGCGGCAGGTACGGGGCGACGTCCTGCGGATCGTTCACGTTGTCGAAGATGAGGAGCCACTTGTCGTTGCGCGACAGCCACGATCGGGCCGCCTCGATCGCGATCCGGTGATCGGCCTCGTTCTGCTCTGGCAGGTCGAGGGCCGCGGCGAGGCGCGCGAAGTCCTCGGCCGCCATGGCCGGCTCCTCGGCGCGGATCCACCAGACGACGTTGTACTGGCTCGCGTACCGGTGCGCGTACTCGGCGACGAGCTGCGTCTTGCCGACGCCGCCGAGTCCGCTGATCGACTGCGTGAGCGCCGCGGGCCCCCCCGTCGTGAGCGTGCTCCGCAGCTCGCTCAGGAGCTGGTCGCGCCCGGTGAAGCCCGGGTTGCGCGGCGGCAGCTTCTTGATGTGCGGCTCCGCGTCGGGCGAGCTCGACGGCCTTCGAGCGGCCGGCCGCTGCGTCGGCGGCTCCGTCTCGCGGACGGCGCTCCGGATCCCCTTCGCGATCTCCGTGAACGCCTCGCTCTGGTTGGGGTAGCTCGTCACGGGCCGCGCGCGGCTCGGCAGCGGCTGCAGCGCACCGAGCAGCGTCTTCTCCCAGGCGCAGGGCCGCAGGATCACGGGGATGACCCGGCACTCGCCGGCCTCGTGGCGAGCGATCGCCTCCCGCATCTCCGCAGAGAGCCACGCGTCGGTGGAGAGGAAATCCGCGCTCACGAGCAGCAGCACGACCCGGGCCTCGCGCAGCCTCGCCGCGGTCGCCTCTCGCCGCTCCCTCCCTCCGCCGAGCGCGAAGCCCTGGTAATTCCGGATGACCCCCTGCCGTTTCAGCGCGTCGAGGTGGGTCTCGATCTTGGGCCGCAGGTCCTCGTCCCTCGGAGAGTAGGAGAAGAACACATCGGCGGGGCTCGTCGCCAAGGCAACCATAGTTCCTCTCGCGGGCCTTAAAGTCTCACGACGGACCTGACGCGCAACGAGAATACGCGGTCGGAAAAGACCCAGGAAGAGACGGTAGTTGACGCTGTCGGCGGATACATGCGGGTCGAACCTCCATCGTCTCGTGGGGGGCTTGCCTTACCCCGACTCCGGCTCCGTCCTACCTTCGCGCTCCTCTTCCGTGCTCGGGGAGATCCGGCCGGAAGCCTGAACGATGCGGCGCGCCGCTTCCATCCATCGCCGCCGATCGTCCCGCCGCAGCTGGTTGCGGACGACGATCTTCACGAGGCGGTGAACGCTGAGGGCGTGCGGCCGCACCTCGATCAGCGAGTGCAGCCGCAGCATCGCGATGGCGTCGTCGAGCGCGAGCGGATCGTACTCGCCGAGCGACCGCCGAGGGATCGCGTCCATCGGCAGGAACGAGCACAAGCTGAGGAGCTCTGCCGCTGCCTGGTGGCTGAACACGGCCGCGAGCGCGCTCTCCCAGGCGGTCGCGACCGTCACCGGGAAGCTGGCGGGGCGCTCCAGGAGCGCGGCCGGCCGCTGGCGGAACAGGGCGAGGTACTCCGCGAGCGGGCGTCCCGTCTCCTCGATGTACGCGCCGGCCTGCGCCAGGGCGAGCGGCAGATCGCCGAGCTCCTCTGCGAGCGCGTCGGCCGACTCCGCGTCGGTCTCGCCCGTGCGCTGGAGCAGGAAGCGCACCGACTCGGCGCGCTCGATACCGCGGACGTTCACCGTCGTGAGGCCGCGCCAGATAGGGTTCTGCGACGTCGTGAGCACGCGGCCGCCGTGGGAGACGCTCGGGATATAGGGCTCGACCTCGCTCGGGTCGCGCACGCCATCGAAGAGGAGGAGCCAGCGCCCGCGACGCCCGAGCTTGGCGCGCACCGCGGCGACGGCGCGCGCGGGATCCAGCTGCTCGTGCTCGGGCAGCCTCATCTCCGCGGCGAGCGTGACGAAGGAGGCGTCCATCGTCGCCTGGCTCTGGCCGTCGATCAGGAAGACGGTGTCGTAGGCGCCGGCGTTGCGGTACGCATGCTCGATCGCGAGCTTGGTCTTGCCGGTGCCGCCGAGCCCGCAGAGCGGCGCCACGCCCCGCCTGGCGAGCGCGGCGCCGATCTCGGCGAGCAGATCGTCGCGCGCGGCCAGGTTCCGGCTGGTCGACGCGGGGACGCCCCAGATCCCGGGCGGCGGTGGCACCTCTGAATGGCTCACCGGCTGGGTGCCGGCGCTCGGTGAGCTCAGGAGGGGTTTTGGGTGAGCTGCTCGACCTGCTTTCGGATGCCCTTTGCGATGTCGGTGAACGCCTCGCTCTGGTTGACCCAGCTCGTCACCGGGCGCCCGCCCCGCGGCAAGCTGGCCAGCCTGCCGAAGGGCGCGCCCTCCCAGTCGCAGGCGTCGAGGATGACGGGGATGACGCGCGCCTCACCCCGATCGTGGCGCTCGATCGCCTTCTGCATCTCGACGTCGTAGCAGAAGTCCGACGCGAGGAAGTCCGCGCTGATGAGCAGGAGGATGACCTTCGCGGTCTCGAGGTGCTCGGCGAGCGCCGCGTCGCGCTCCTCGCCAGCGCCGATCTCGCCGTCGTGCCAGCCGCGGATGACGCCCTTGCGCTTGAGGATGGCGAGGTGCGTCTCGAGCTTGTCGCGCAGCTCGCGGTTGCTCTCCGAGTACGAGAAGAACACCTCGATCGGGCTCGCCGGGGGCTCGGAGACGCGCTCGCGCCGCGACCCTTCGAGCGCCCCCGTCATCGTGACCGTGTCGTCGTACGCGGCCGAGTCGGGCGGGAGGTCGTACGGCGCGCCGAGCGGCGACGAGGAGGGCGGGAGCTCGAGATCGGGGATCGGGGGCGGAAGGATCGAGCGGCCGCGCGACGTGACCGCGCGCGGCCGGGGCGCGCACGTGCGATCGAGGAGCGCGAGCACCCGGTCGTGGCTGCCGTCGGGGGTGTCGTAAGGCAGGAGCAGGAACCCCATGTCCGCGAGCGTCTTGCGGCGGAGCGGCGTCAGGCTCGCGCCCGGGGCGATGACGAAGCGGGGCGGCGGCGAGGCGCCCGAGAGCGCGTGGATGTCCGCCAGCATCTCGTCGAAGTTGCCGTCGGCGCGCCCGAAGCCGATGAAGAGCACGGGGCACCTCGAGAGCACGGTCGTGAGCGACTTGCGCACGTCGGGCGGCGCGATCGACGCGAGGAAGCGCTCGCGCGCGAACACCCAGCTGTGCGGCTCCTTCAGCGTGCCGTGCAGCTTGAGGATGAACCGCCGCCGCCACGCGACCTCGTCGGTGACGCGCCACAGGGTGTCCCACTCGAAGCCGAAGGCGCGCTCGAGCAGGTGGTTCAGGTTCGTGGTGAGCACGGCGCGCAGCTTGTCTCGCAGCGCGGCGATCGCGATCGCGATCCGCGGCGGCTCGAGCCCCTCGTCGTCGAGCGCATCCTCGACGAACGCGTTGAACTCCGCTGGGCCGAGCGCTTGCTCCGCCGCGCCCAGCGCCTCGCTGTAGCGCTGCGATCGCGCGAGCGCCGCGACCTCGGCGATCGCGACCTCGTCGCTGGCCTGCTCGCGCACCCTCTCGACGAGCAGGTCGACGAGCTGACGCCACGTCGGCAGCCCGGCCGCGGCCGAGATGCCTCCCCCCACGAAGAGCACGAGCTCTCCGCTCTCGAGCGCCTCATGCAGCGCCTCGATCACCGCGGCGTCGACCTCCGCGCTCACCGTGTTCGCGTTGTCCATAAGGGTTGACATCGAGCCCCTCGAGTCTATCGCTCCTCGGCGCCCAGCGCACTTTTGCGGCGCGTCGCGCGGCGAGCGCCGTGCGTGACGCGCGGCGAAGGTGCGGCGCAAAAGTGCGTCGCGTGACGCAGGGTCGACCGCCCGACCAGGCGGCCCGCTGTGTTCGTGACGTCCCAGACGACCGACCGCCCCCTCGAGCGGAGTCGGAAGAGCTGAAACAGTCCGCGAGGCTGGAGCATGCTACGTCTCCGACATGCGCCCGGCGGCCCTCTTCACGCTGGCCACGGTGGCCTCGCTCGTCGCCTTCTCCCTGGCCGGCGCGGCCGCTCCACCACCCCGCGCGCGGCGCGCCCCGCGCCTCCCGGCGCGCCCGGAGGCCGCGCTCTCGGCGGGCGCCGAGGGCCAGCGCGCGCGCTCGCCCGCGAGCGTCGTCGCGCTGCGCGCGCCCGGCCCGCCCGCCGTCCTCGTGCGCGCAGGGAGCTTCATGATGGGATCGAGCGAGGTCGAGATCGCGCACGCGGTGACGCTCTGCAAGCTCGAGCCGGCCGGTGAGCTGTGCGTCGACGAGACCGAGGCGAGCTTCGCGAATGAGCTCGTGCCCCACGAGGTGTACCTGTCGGATTTCTGGATCGATCGAACCGAGGTGACCGTCGCGAGCTACCGCCGGTGCGTCTCGGCCGGCGTCTGCGCCGAACCTCCGTACGCCTCCGGCGGGCAGCGGTTCGATCGGCCCGGGTATCCGGTGGTGCTCGTCTCGTGGAGCGACGCGCAGCGCTACTGCGGCTGGGCCGGCGGTCGCCTGCCGACCGAGGCCGAATGGGAGCGGGCTGCGCGCGGCGTGGCCGGGCGCCGCTACCCGTGGGGCCATGTCTACAACCCTTTCCACGCGAACCACGGGAGGCTGTCGTTCGACGAGCTCGACGACGGCGACGGCTTCCTCGAGCTCGCGCCCGTCGGCTCGCTCGTGGCCGGCCGCACCCCCGACGGCATCGACGACCTCGCCGGCAACGTCGAGGAGTGGGTCGCTGATTACTACCATCCCGAGTATCCAAGCGGCAGCGCGAAGAACCCGCGTGGGCCCGACATGGGGGAGGAGCGCGTGCTGCGGGGCGGCAGCTACATCCTGGGCCGGCCCTGGCTGCGCGGCGCCGCGCGGGGGCACGACTCACCGACCAGCCGCCGCGCGTGGCGCGGCTTCCGCTGCGCCCGCGACGCCTGAGCCCTGGCGGACGACGCTCGATCCCAGGAGCGCGGCGGTGGGCCGCCGCGCGGGCCGAGGCGCGCGGCGGTTGGCCGCTGCGCCGGAAGAGCCCATACTGCGCCCGTGAGGATCGCGCACCTCTCCGACCTGCACCTCCTCTCCCTCGAGGGGGCCATCCCGTTCCGGCTCCTGAACAAGCGTCTCACGGGCTACCTCAACCTCCGCTTCCGGCGCCACGCCATCCACAAGCCGCACGCGGTGCAAGCAGCGGCGCGGGAGATACGGCGGCTCGGCGTGGACCACGTCGTCATCACCGGCGACGTCTCGAACCTCGCGCTCGAGCGAGAGTTCGTCCTGGTCCGCAACTTCTTGCAGAGCGATCTCGGTCTTCCTCCCGAGCGGGTGAGCATCGTCCCGGGGAACCACGACGCGTACACGAAGGGCGCGCACCGCTCGCAGCGCTTCTCTCGGTACTTCGCGCCGTACCTGCGCTCCGACCTCGTCCTCGACGCGCCTGGGAAGAGCGACGACGGCGGGGCCGGCCGCGATGACGCAGGCTCGGCGTTCCCCTTCGTGCACCTGCGCGGGCCGGTCGCGATCATCGGCCTCTCGACCGCCTGGCCGCGTCCCCCGCTGGTGGCATCGGGGCGGCTCGGGCCGGTCCAGCTGCGCGCGCTCGAGCGGGTGCTAGCGCACCCGGAGGTGCGACGGCGAACGCCGGTCGTGCTCCAGCACCACCCCTTCCACAACCCGGCGAGCCGGGCGAAGACCTTGCTGGAAGGCCTGGGTGACGCCGCGGCCGAGGGGCGGTTGCTGCGGCAGGTTCGCCGCGGCTTGCTGCTGCACGGGCACCTGCACCGGCGCATTCACCGCAAGCTGCACACCGAGCGGGGTCACATCGACGCCGTGGGCGCAACCAGCGCTTCGCTCCTTCACGACAGCGATGAACGGATGGCCGGGTTCAATGTCTACGAGATCGACGACGCGGGGACGATCGGGGGCATCACGTCGCACCGCTTCGTCCCGGGTCAAGACGCGTTCCGCGAGGTCCCGGTCCCCGAGCGATGAGCCCGCCGCGCGCTCGGCCGTCCGCCGAGCGCTCCCCTTCGAATCGACGCTCCGCCGAGCGCCCCACCGGAGCCGCGCGCAATCCATCCGCTACACGCAGGACCCTCCAAGCGGGCGCGCGATGTTCGGGGCTCGGCGATGCCGTGACTCGACCGCAGCGGGGGCGCTGCGCGGGCAATCCGGTGGGGCTCTGGTCAGGAGGAAAGTCAGGCGGTGGCGCGGATCACGTTGACCGCCTGCAGACCTTTGGGACCTTCTTTGATCTCAAATTCAACGGTCTCGTCTTCGAAAAGACGGCGGCGCCCCTCCCCGTTGATCTGCGAATAGTGAACGAAGACGTCGGGGCCAGTCTCTTGCTTGATGAAGCCCCAACCCTTCTCGTCGTTGAACCACTTAACCTTGCCAACTGCCATATTTCCTCCACTTCAGAGCTCGTCGATACCCGAGGCGCGCAGGCTGGCAGTCGGGAGGTGACCACGGGTGCGGTCCCTGATTCCGATGCGGGCTTGGCTGCATGCAGCAAACCCCCCTCGTAGACAGATCCAGCTTGCGCAGGGCGGCTGCCCAGCCGCTGGTTGATGTGCGTGCGCGGCGACTTCGACGATTCTCCCCGGTCCGAGCGGGCGCCAACGTAAACGGCTCGATGCGCCAAGGTCAAGCAGCGATGATGGTTCGGCCGGTGCTTACGCGAGGCAGTACCGCTTCACCGGCAGTCTCCGGTTGCAGCAGCCTCCGACGAGAATTTCGCGCCGTACAGCGGATCCCGACGGCAGTACACGATCACGCGTGGTGACGGCGCGCCGTGGGGTGCGAAGCAGGATTCGCGCAACCGTCAAGATTTGCGCTCTTATCGAAGAGCCTTGTCCTTCGACCCGCGCAGGGCGTCGCGTGATCCGTGCGGGCCTCGCCATGTCACGCAGCGAGCCTCGCACGTCGGGCGGCGATCTCCTGGCCTCCGCCGCGATGGGGCGCGACTCGGGGCGCGCTCCTCGTGCAGCGCGCTCGCCGAGCGCGAGCCAGGAGCCCGCCGAGCGCGAGCCAGGCGCTTGCCGAACCTTGCAAAGAACATCGATCGAGCGCCTCACCTGAGCAGGCGGCCTGCTCGGAGGGCGCCAGGCGCCGGGCGGCGCAGGCTCAGCCTGTTCGACGAGGTGGTCCCGACGCACGGCTGGTCCGGAAACTCGGCGGATCGATCCCAGGACCGGCGTCGCACGCTCGACCTGCACCGCGCTGCATGCGCTCAGGGGCGCAGGCGGCTCAGTCCCGGGCTCGAGCCCGCTCGCCGCCCGGGAGCAGGAATCGAAGGCACCTCGTTGACATGTCTGTTCGAGCTTGCTCGTATGGCGTGGCGAGGGCATCGGGTCTCACCTCCGCCCTGGCCCCGCGAGGCGACGAGATGTTCTCGGTGATCATCAGCGAGAAGGGGGGCGCGGAGCGCCGCGAAACCTTCGACCGGACAGAGATCAACGTCGGCCGCGTGCAGGGCAACGACCTGATGCTGCCGAAGGGCAACGTGTCGAAGCGGCACGCTCGGCTGCTCTTCCGCGACGGGCGCTTCATCGTCACCGATCTCAAGAGCACGAACGGCACGTACGTCAACGGCCGGAAGATCGCTCAGGCGACGATCGTCCGCGAAGGCGACAAGATCTACATCGGCGACTTCGTGCTGCGGATCGAGACGGCGGCGGCCGGGACGGCCCCTCCGGACAGCACCGCGCCTCCGCGCGCGCCGGAAGAGATGTCCGGAGAGCCGGGACCTCTGCCCGATCGCGGGCCGCCGCCGTCCGCCGAGAAGGGGCTGCACCGGTCGGCGCCGCTGCCGCTGATCAACGAGAGGGGCGAGCCGTCGCGCACCAGCCAGGGCGTGATCAGCCACTTCCCCCTCGAGAACGATCCGGACGAATCGGTCGATGCGGCCGCGGCCATCCCCGTCCCCGGTCCGCCGCGCATCCCCTCGCCTCGCCCGCCCCTCTCGCCGAGCGGCGCGTCCGTCCCGCCGCTGCCTGCGCACCCGGCGGCGACCAACGCCCCGCCGGCGCGCGACGGCCGCGCCGTCAACGCCGCCATCCCGCCCCCACAGGCGCCGCGCCCGTACGCGACAGCGACCCCGCTGCCGGCGCAGAGCGCAACGAGCACCGCCGCGGTGTCGCCGCAGGGCGCCTCGAACGTCGCCGTCCACCCCAGCGTGGTCCCCATCCCGAGCCGGCGGGCCATCCCGCCCGTCTCGGATCGGGTCGACCGGGGACAGGGGGACTCGGCGCAAGCCGTGGCGCACCGCCGGGCGCTCGGGCGCCTCATGGAGCGGCTCGCCGACGTGGTCGACCTCGCGGCGCTCGACAGCGGCGCCCCGCCGGACAGCGCGCTCGCCCCGCGCATCACGCAGGCGATCGCCGCGGGCGCGGAGGCGCTGCGCGCGGCGGGCGAGCTCCCCCCCGAGGTCGACGTCGAGGCGCTCCTGGCCGACGCGCAGCGGGAGCTCTTCACGCTCGGTCCGCTCGATCGCTTGCTCGAAGACGCCGAGGTGAGCGAGATCCAGGTGTTCCGCTACGACCACGTGATCGCGATGCACGGGCGCCGGCGCGTCATCGCAGAGGTCGGGTTCAGCAGCGAGCGCGCGGTCGGCCGGGCCATCCGCCGGCTCTGCATGACGGCCGGCCAGCCGATCGAGGCGGGCGCGAGCTTCATCGAGCGGACCCTGCCGAAGGGGCGCCGGCTGTTCGCCGTGCTGCCGCCGGCCGCGAGCTCCACCCTGGTGATCCGGAAGCCGCAGCGCCCCGACGTCACGCTGGACGACCTGGTGCGCAACGGGACGATCTCGCGCGCGATGGCCGGGCTGCTCGCCCAGTGCGTGCTCGGTCGCGGCAACCTCCTCGTCACCGGGACGCGGGACGCCGGGACGGGCTGGCTGCTCGGCGCGCTCGCTGCCGCGGCGCCGCCCGACGACCGGTTCGTGGTGCTCCAGGAGGAGGACGAGCTGGCCCTCGATCAGCCGAACACGCTGTCCATCGCGCTCGGCGCCACGACGGACGAACGCACCCGGGCCGTGCGGGCGGCCGTGCGGATCCGGCCGGAGCGGGTCGTCGTGAGCTCGTTCTCGGGCCACGTTGCGGCCGAAATCGTGGACGCCATCGGCGGCGGCATGGACGGCGTGCTCGCGGCCTCACGGGCGCCGACGCTGCGGCAGGCAGTGACGAGGCTCCCCGCCGACATCGCCGCGACCCGCCCCGGGATCACGCCGGAGACGGCGCGCGAGTGGCTGGCCTCGTCCTTCGACCTCGCGATCGAGATCGCGCTGCTCCGCGACGGTCGCCACCGCGTGCTCCGCATCGCGGAGCTCGCGGTGGAGGGCGGGCAGATCGCCATTCGCGACGTCTTCACGTTCGTGGTCGAGCGGACGGCCGCCGGCGGCGCGCTCGAGGGGACGTTTCACCCCTCCGGGCTGGTGCCGGACATCGTGGAAGATCTTCAGTCCCGCGGGCTCAGCGTCGATACGTCGACCTCGTTCCGACGAAATCGCTAGCGGCTGGCTGTACAAACGGCGGCCGGCGCGAAGCACGCAGAGCACGCGGAACCCGCGAGATGAGAGCGTCTTGACGGGCGCCAGCTAGGAACGGAGGTTATGATGCTCAGTAGCCATGGCCATCCGCACCATCCTCCACTATCCCGACCCGCGCCTGCGCCAGAAGGCACAGCCGGTCGGGGACATCACGCCCGAAATCACGAAGCTTATCGACGACATGGCCGAGACCATGTACGCGGCGCCCGGCGTCGGCCTTGCGGCCACGCAGATCGGGGAGCCACACCGCGTCTTCCTCGTTGACATCGCCGCGGACAACGAGCCGAGCAACCTCCTCGTGTTCATCAACCCGGAGATCGTGCGCCAAGAGGGGCAGCTGACCGGCCCCGAAGGGTGCCTCTCGTTCCCTGGCATCAGCGAGGACATCAAGCGAGCCGAGCGCGTCACCGTCCGCGCCCGCGGCCGCGACGGGGCGACGTTCGAGATCGCGGCCGACGGCCTGCTCGCCGTGGCCGTCCAGCATGAGCTCGACCACCTCGACGGCGTGCTGATGATCGACCGGATGGGCACGCTCAAGAAGCGCATCGTCCAGCGGAAGATGCAGAAGCGCGGCGCAGAAGCCGCGAGCTGACCGGCCCGGGCGCCCTGCGCTCAGCTGCGCGCCGGGAAGGCAAGCGGGCCGTTGACGTACGCGTCGCGGCCGCAGAGCTCCCAGCGAGGATCGACGATCCGGGGTGCGTCGCCTGGCGTGTCCGGGCCGGCCCAGTCGACAGCGCCCGGTCGGCCGCGGGGGCCGAGCAGGATCGGGGCGACGAAGGCGTGCAGCTCGTCGGGCAGGCGCGACGCGAGCAGGCTGCCGGCGAGCTCGGCGCCTCCTTCGACCAGGATGGAGACGATCCCCTGCGAGGCGCAGAGGCGCATCGCGGCGGTCACGTCGACCCGGCCCTCCGCCGAGGTTGGCGCGCGCAGGACGACGCAGCCAGCGTCGACGAGCACCTGCTCCGCCTCCTCGGGCGCGTCGGCGCCCGTGAGCACCCAGGTCGGCACCTCCCGCGCCGTCTGGGCGAGGCGCGTGTGGAGCGGCAGCCTGAGCCGCGTATCGAAGACGAGCCGGATGGGGCTCCGCCCCCCGGGCGCGAGCGCAGGCTCGCGCAGGGTGAGCCGAGGGTCGTCGGCGAGCGCCGTGCCGATCCCGATCGCCACCGCGTCGTGGCGCGAGCGGAGCTCCTGGACCTTGGCGCGCGCCTCGGGGCCGGTGACCCACTTCGAGGCGCCCGTGCGGGTCGCGATGCGACCGTCCAGCGACAGGGCGAGCTTGAGCGTGATGTGGGGGATGCCCGTCGTGATGAACTTGGTCCAGGGCGCGATCAGCGCGCGAGCCTCGGCGCCGGCCACGCCCATCTCCACGGCGAGCCCGGCGTCGCTGAGCCGCTGCGCCCCGCCGCCGACGACCGCAGGGTTCGGATCGGGCGCGCCGACAACGACGCGCTTGATGCCGGCGCTCAGCACCGCATCCACGCAGGGCGGCGTGCGCCCCTCGTGGTTGCAGGGCTCCAGCGTCACGTAGAGCGTCCCGCCGCGCGCCGCGTCGCCGGCGGCCGCGAGCGCCAGCCCCTCCGCGTGCTCCTCGCCCGCGCGCGCGTGGTGCGCGACGGCGACGACCTCCCCTGCGGCGTTCAGCACCACCGCGCCGACCGGGGGGTTCGGCGACGGCATCGCCTTGTGCGCCTCCTCGATGGCGAGGCGCATCATCGCGACGTCGAGCTCGGGATCGGGGCTGGGGGGCTTCGCAGACATCGAAGTGCCGGATCTACTAGGGCGCCTTGGCCTTCACAAGCTTGCCAAGCTCGACCATGAACTGGTCAATGTCCCGGAAGGAACGATAAACACTTGCGAACCGGACATAGGCGACCTCATCGAGGGTACGCAGGTGGTTCATGACCCGTTCGCCCAGCTCGGTCGACAAGATCTCCCGCCGCTCCGACTCCTGCGCCTCGCGCTCGATCGCGTCGGCGATGGCCTCGATCTGATCGGTGGACACGGGCCGCTTGTTGCACGCGATCCGCAGCCCTCGCACGAGCTTCTGCCGGTCGAACGACTCGCGCCGACCGTCCTTCTTGACGACCGTCGGCAGGATGTCCTCGACGCGCTCGTACGTCGTGAACCGGCGCTCGCACGAGGCGCACTCGCGCCGACGCCGGATCACCTCACCCGCGCCGCCAGCGCGGGAGTCGATGACCCGGTCCTCGAGATGGCCGCAAAATGGGCACTTCATCGAGTCATCCAGCGCGGCGCGCGATCAGCCGTCGAACTGGGAGAACACGAGCGACACGTTGGTGCCACCGAACCCGAACGAATTCGACATCACATGCTTCAGGCGGCGCTCGCGAGAGGTGAACGGCACGTAGTCGAGGGTGCACTCGGGGTCGGGATCGTCCAAGTTGAGCGTCGGCGGCACGGCGCCGTGGCGCAGCGCGAGAGCGCAGACCGCCGCTTCGACCCCACCTGCGCCCCCGAGCAGGTGGCCCATCGCGGATTTCGTCGAGCTCACCCAGAGGCGCTTCGACGCCGCGTGATCGCCGAACGTCTTGAGGATCGCCCGGGTCTCCTCGATGTCCCCCTGCGGGGTCGAGGTGCCGTGAGCGTTGATGTAGTCGATCGCGTCCGGCGCGAGCTTGGCGTCGTCGAGCGCCATCTTCATCGCTCGCTGCGCCCCGGCGCCGTCGGGCGCCGGCTTCGTGATGTGGTACGCGTCGCACGAGGCGCCGTACCCGACGACCTCTGCGTAGATCTTCGCGCCGCGCTTCTTCGCATGGGAGAGCGACTCGAGCAGCAGCGACCCGGCGCCCTCGGAGCAGACGAAGCCGTCGCGTCCCTTGTCCCAGGGGCGGCTCGCCCGCTGCGGCTCGTCGTTGCGCCTCGAGAGGGCGAACATCGCGCAGAAGCCGCCGATGCCAAGGCCCGTGATCGTCGCCTCCGCGCCGCCCGTGAGCATGATGTGCGAGCGACCTCGGCGGATCCACTCGAACGCCTCTCCGAGCGAGTGCGCGCTCGATGAGCACGCGCTCGTGTTGCAGTAACTCGCGCCCCGCAGGTCGAGCGACAGCGCCACCTGCCCCGCGGCGAGGTTGGCGATGACCGTCGGGATGAAGTAGGGGCTGACCTTGTGAGGCCCCTTCTCGTGCAGCGTGATCGAGTGCTGGAACAGGTACTCGAGGCCCCCGAGGCCGACACCGATGAACGTGCCGCACTGATCGCGGTCCTCGTCGGTGAGCTCGATCCCCGAGTCCTGCATGCACATCTGCGATGCGGCGACGGAGAGCTGGGCGAAGCGGCCCATCTCCTTCACCTTCTTCTTGGGGATGTACTCCTCAGGCACGAAGCCCTTCACCTCGCCGGCGAAGCGCGTGGGAAACGTGCTCGCGTCGAAGAGGGTGATGGGTGCGATACCCGACTGACCAGCCAGCAAAGATTGCCAGGTGGCCTGCGTCCCGAGGCCGTTGGGCGTAGCGAGCCCGATGCCGGTGATGACAACGCGTTCCATGGCTCTTCTTGCCCTAGCGCCACCACAGAGGTGAGAGCGCGTGCATCGGCGAAGAGCAGACCCTTCGCTGACTCACGCGCCAACCCACCTCCATGGTGACGCCGCGTCCGGTAGGGCGGTGGGGACGCTACTTCTTGTCCTTGGCATTCCTTTCGATGTAGTCAATCGCATCCTGGACAGTCCGGATCTTCTCCGTGTCCTCGTCCGGAATGTCGATCTCGAACGCCTCCTCAAACGCGAGGACAAGCTCCACCAGGCCCAGCGAATCGGCGCCCAGATCGTCGATGAAACTCGCCTCAGGCTTGATGTCCTTCTCGTCGACGTCGAGCTGTTCCTTGATGATCCGCTTTACTTCGGCCGTGATGTCGCGACCTTCAGCCATGGTATTCCTCCCGGGAAAACGGAACCCCTAGTAGCCCATCGCCATCAGCGTTGCACCATCGAATTACCTGCGACCGCTTTTTTCGTGTGCGCCTGGTTTGCCGCTGTGCGTGACGCCTGGCAGACGGGGTCCTCAAGCCAGCGCTCTCACACGTACATTCCGCCGTTGACGCGCAGCGTCTCGCCCGTCACGTAGCTCGCCTCGTCGGAGCATAGGAATGCGATCGCCGCGGCGACCTCCTCCGCTCGGCCCGTGCGCCCGAGCGGGACCATCTTCGTCAGCCCCTCTTTCATCTCCGGGGTGATCGTCGTCGTCATGTCGGTGTCGATGAACCCGGGCGCCACGGCGTTGACCGTGATGCCGCGCCCCGCGTACTCGCGGGCGAGCGACTTCGTCACGCCGAGCAGGGCCGCCTTCGTCGCCGCATAGGCCGCCTGGCCCACGTTGCCCATCTCCGCCACAACGCTGGAGAGGAACACGATGCGGCCCGTGCGCGCGCGCATCATGACCTTGGTCGCGGCGCGCGCGGACGCGATCGAGCCCTTCACGTTCACGGCGAAGAGGCGATCGAGGTCTTCCTCCTTGATCCGCAGGAGCAGGCCGTCGATCGCAATCCCCGCATTCGCGACGAGGATGTCAAGCCGGCCAAGGCGCTTCGCCGCCTCGGCGATGGCGGCCTCGGTCGCCTGCAGGTTCGCGACGTCGAAGCCGAGCGCCTCGGCCTTGCCGCCGCGCGCGGTGATCGCCTCGACGACCGCGCGCGCCTCGGCTTCTCCGCGCACGTAGTTGACGATGACGTGCGCGCCCTGCGCCGCGAGGGCCTCCGACGCGGCACGCCCGATTCCTCGCGATCCACCCGTGACGATCGCAACTTTGCCCGTAAGGTCGAACATCGATGCCTATGCCTCCGAAAGGAACGCGTTCACGCGCTCAATCCCCGCCATGTCGCTCACGCTGAGCACCTTGATCTGCTTCGTGATCCGCTTCACCAACCCGGCGAGCACCTTGCCAGGGCCGATCTCGAGGGCGTGCGTCACGCCGTCCTCCGCCATGCGCTCGATCGTCCGCATCCACTGCACGGTTCCATCGATCTGGCGCAGGAGGAGCGACCGTACCCGCTCCGGATCGGCGTTCGGCGTGGCGTCGACGTTCGCGATCACGGGGAAGGCGAGCGGCATCAGGTGGGTGCGATCGAGCTCGGGGCGCAGGCGTTCGGCCGCGGGTCGCATCAGCGCGCAGTGGAAGGGGGCGCTCACTTTGAGCGGGATGGCCTTGCCCCCGCGGGCGACGGCGAGCTCGCCCGCCCGCGCGACCGCGCCAGCGTGCCCGGCGATCACGATCTGCCCCGGCCCGTTGTAGTTCGCCGGGGCGACCACCTCGCCTTGCGCCGCCTCGGCGCAGATCGCGAGCACCACCTCCTGGTCGAGCGCGATGAGCGCCGCCATTGCCCCCTCGCCCGCCGGCACGGCCTCCTGCATGGCGCTGCCCCGGATCCGACAGAGCCGCACCGCATCCTCGATCTCGAGCGCGCCGGCGGCGACCAGCGCGCTGTACTCGCCGAGCGAGTGGCCGGCCGCGTACAGCGGCGGATCGAGGTTGGGCAGGTGCTCGATGAGGGCCGCGGCCACGGCGCAGCTCGTCGCGACGATGGCGGGCTGGGTGTTGCTCGTCTGCGTCAGCGCCTCCATCGGCCCCTCGAAGCAGAGCCGCGAGATCGGCTCGCCGAGCGCTGCGTCCGCTCGCGCGAACGCGCCGCGCGCGGCCGCCGAGGCCTCCGCGAGGGCCTTGCCCATCCCCACCTCTTGCGCCCCTTGCCCTGGAAACAGCCAAGCGATTTTCACGTTTGCCCTCAATTCCAAGCCAGGGAGGCGGACGCCGTCCGTCCCCCGAACCACGTCATGCGGCCGGCGCGCGCGAGACTACCTCAGGCTGGATCGCCCGGCGAGCTCGACCGCCACGCGTAGACCTCGACCCCGACGCAGGCACACGCGCATGGGCCCGTTCACATCCGGATGACGGACGCGCCCCAGGAGATGCCAGCGCCGAGCGCGCAGAACAGGACGTTTTGCCCCGGCTTGATGCGCCCATCGCGGACCGCCTCGTCGAGCGCGATGGGGATCGATGCGCTCGACGTGTTGCCGTACTCCTCGATGTTGAGCACGAACCTCTCCAGCGGGAGGTTGAGCCGCGCGGCGACCTGGCTGATGATCCGCAGGTTCGCCTGATGGGCGACGACCCAGTCCAGGTCCGCAGCCGCCATGCCCGCCGTGTCGAGCGCGATCAGCGACGCGCTCGACAGGTTCTTCACGGCGACCTTGAAGATGTCCTGCCCCACCATGTGGACCTTGTTGCGGCTCTGCTCGATGCCCTCGGCCGTCAGCGGCTCGGCCGTGCCGCCGCCCGGGATGACCAGCGAGTTCGCGAGCATGCCGTCGCTGAAGATCCGGGTCGAGATGATGCCCCTGCCGTCGCCCGACGCAGGCCCGAGCACGACCGCGCCCGCGCCGTCGCCGAACAGGACGCACGTCGTGCGATCCTTCCAGTTCAGGATGCGCGAGAGCAGCTCGACGCCGATCACGAGGACGTGCCGGGCCACGCCGTTCGCGATGAACTGATCGGCGATCGTGAGGCCGTAGACGAAGCCGGCGCAGGCCGCCGAGATGTCGAACGCGGGGATCTCCTGAGCGCCGAGCTTCTGCTGCACGTACACGGCGCAGGAGGGCATCGGGGTGTCGCCGCTGATCGTCCCGACGATGATCATGTCGAGATCGGCCGCCGAGAGCCCGGCGGCGTCCAGAGCAGAGCGGCCAGCCGCGGCGGCCATGTCGCTCGTGAGCTCTCCCTCGGCAGCGACATGGCGCCGACGGATCCCCGTTCGCTCGCTGATCCAGCTGTCGGAGGTGTCGACGATCTTCTCGAGATCGGTGTTGTGAAGGACTCGGGCGGGCGCGTAGCTGCCCGTCCCGAGGATGCGGCTCCTCGGCCGCGTGGAGCTCATGCGACGGCCCCCCGCGCATCCGCGCGAGCCGGCGCCGCGCCCAGGTGCGCGGGCGCAGCGTTCGCGCGCGCCGGCGCACCCGCGCCCGTCATGAGGCCGCGGTCGCCTTGGTCGCCTTCGCCTTGCGCCCGTTGTAGTGCCCGCAGGCGCCACAGGCGCGGTGCGGGAGCCGGGCTTCCCCGCAGTTCTCGCAAGAGACGAGCTGGACGGGGGTCACCTTGTCGTGGTTGGCGCGCCGCATGTCGCGCTTGCTGGGGGTGGTTTTCCTCTTGGGGACGGCCACGGAACTACTCCTTCTTGGTCTTCTTCTTCGGTGTCCCGGCCTTGGCCGGGGGGGTCGATGCAGGTTCTGCGCGCCTGTCAGAGCCGCTGGGCTTCTGTCCGAGCTTCTCTCGGAGCGCGCTGAGCGGCGCGAGCCGCGGGTCGAGGCCTGGAGCGGCCTCATCCTCCTCCGCCACCCCACGGACGAGGGCCGAGGAGCCGCCTTCGCGGTCCTCTCGGGACGCGGCAGGACCGATACCCGGGCAAGCCTCCGAGCACAAGGGGAAGTTCGGCATCTCGAGGAGAATGGCCTCGCGGATGAACGGATCGAGCTCGACCGACTCGCCATCGTACGTGTCGACGTCGGCCTCGTCCGCTGTGAACTCGTACTCCGGCTCCTTGACCTTGCCGGCCCCCGCCTTCGCCGCGCCGTTGCGGGCGGCGTCGTCCCGCCGGTGGCCGTGGCCATGCCCGTGGCCGTCCGCCTTCGGGGCAGGACGCAAGAGGAGCGAGAGCTCGGCGTCGATGTCCAGCGCAGCAGGGGCAAGGCACCGCGCGCAGGGCGTGGCGACGGGCGCCTTGACGCGGCCGCGCACGACGATCTCGTTCCCCGTCCGCGAGAGGCGGGCCGTGATGTGGCCTGGCGCGCGCCCGGTGACGTCGGCGTCAGCGAGCGTCGTGTTGATCCAGTCGAGCGGCAGCGGCAGGTCCAGCGAAATACCGGAGATGTCGATGTCGTTGGCGGAGACGGCAAACTGGGACATGGGTTCCGGTCCAGTGAAAGCGGAGCGTTTAGCGCGGGGTGCGTTGGCTCGCAAGAACGACCCGCAGCCGCCTTCACATCGGGCTGCATGGTAGCGTCGCCCGCGCATGGAGCGCAGCGCCACGCCCGAGGCCAGGCCCCCGCCGCCGGGCGCCGCCGATCGGCGGCCGGAACCTTCAGGGGAAGCACGGCGAGCAGGCCGCCGCGCAGCGATTGCGATCGCCCTCTATGCGCTCGTGACGCTCGTGTACGCCGCGAGCTCCTCCCGCGAGATCTTCGGCGTCCACACGCCCTACAACCACTACGCGCTGCTCGCTGAGGCGTGGCTCCAGGGCCGCCTCGATCTCGGCGGACCGCCGCCGGCGCACGCGGGCGGCAACGACTTCGCCGTGTTCGGCGACCGCTACTACGTCAGCTTCCCCCCCTTCCCCGCGGTCCTCATCGCGCCGCTCGTGAAGCTCGCCGGCGGCGCCGAGCGCGTGCGCGACGGGCAGTTCTTCCTGGCGTTCGCCGGCATCGGGCCGGCTGTCCTCTTCCTCGCGCTGGAGAAGCTCTCGGCCTCGCGCCGCAGCCACCGCACGCAGGCCGAGAACGTCGCGCTCTCGCTGCTCTTCGCGCTCGGGAGCGTCTACTGGTTCAGCGCGGTGCAAGGGACGGTGTGGTTCGCCGCGCACGTCGTCGGCGTCGCGCTGGCGTGCGTCTACCTCTACTGCGCGCTCGAAGCCGCCCATCCGCTCGCGGCGGGGCTCGCCCTGGGCCTCGGCTTCGCGACCCGCACGCCGCTCGGATTCGCCCTGCCGCTGTTCCTGTTCGAGGCGCTCCGCGTGGACCGCTCGGACCCGCGCGCCCTCTTGCGCCGGCTCGCCCTGTTCGCCGCGCCGGCGGCGCTCGTGCTCTCGGCGCTGCTCTGGCACAACCACGCGCGCTTCGGCGACGCCGTCGAGTTCGGCCACCGGTACCTCCACATCGCGTGGAGCGCGCGGATCGAGAAGTGGGGGCTCTTCTCGTACCACTACCTGCCGCGCAACCTCGCGGTGGTGCTCACCGGCCTGCCGTACACGCACGTGCAGGGCGCCCCCTTCCAGATCAACGCTCACGGGCTCGCGCTCTGGGTGACCACGCCGATCTATGCGTGGGCCCTCTGGCCCCGGCGCACGCCGCCCCCGTTCTGGGCGCTCGCCGCCACGGTATCCGCGGTCGCGCTGCCGAGCCTCCTCTACCAGAACACCGGCTGGCTCCAGTTCGGCTACCGCTTCTCCAACGATTTCGCCCCGTTTCTCTTCGCCATGATCGCCGTCTCCGGCCGCCGCTTCGGCGTGCCGTTCTACGCCATCGGGGCGGCCGCGATCGCCGTCAACGGGTTCGGCGCGCTCACGTTCCAGCGCGCGGGCTTCGAGCGGTTCTACTTCGTCGAGCGCACCCAGCGGGTGCTGCACCAGCCCGACTGAGTCGGCCCACGCCTCCGCGCCGCTGCCGCGACGCCGCGCCGAGGACGCTCCTCCTCCTCGGCACGGCCGGAGGGGGCGCGCTCCCTCGGGCGCGCGGGCGATCCAGCGGGCGGCGCACGCGGCCCTTGGGTGCAGGGCGCTCGCCGTGCTAGCCCTCGCCGCGCCATGGAAGCTCTGCTCGACCCGGCCGCCATCGGGCGCGGCCTCCGGCGCGTCGCGCTCCAGATCGCCGAGCGCGGCCGCGGCATAGACGATCTGGCGCTCATCGGGATCCGACGGGGCGGTGAGCCGCTGGCCAAGCGGCTGGCCGCGCTGCTCCTCGAGATCGAGGGGCACGCGCCGCCTGTCGGCGCCGTCGACATCACGCTCTACCGCGACGACGCCGCGACCGCCCTGCCGAACCCGCGCATCGGCCCAAGCCACATCTCCTTCCCCGTCGACGGCCGGCGCATCGTGCTGATCGACGACGTGGTCTACACCGGTCGCACCATCCGCGCGGCGCTCGACGCCGTGCTCGACTATGGGCGACCGCAGCGGATCGAGCTCGTCGCGCTCGTCGATCGCGGCGGCAGGGAATTGCCGATTCACCCCGACTACGTCGTCCGCGCGGTCGAGCTCGCCCCCGGGCAGCGCGTCGACGTCGTGGAGCGCGCGGGCGAGCTCTGGGCTCTCGTCACCGCCGCCGGCACAAAGCTCTCGGAGCCCCCCCCGCCACCGGAAGGAACATAAGCCAGCGCATGAGGAGGATCTACCCGCACCGACACCTGCTCGGCATCGAGGGTCTCTCGCGAACCGAGATCGTGGCCCTCCTGGACGCCGCCGAGTCGCTCTTCGACGTCTCCCGGCGGAGCGTGCGCAAGGTGCCCACGCTCCGCGGCAAGACGGTCGTGAACCTCTTCTACGAGCCGTCGACGCGCACGCGGACGTCGTTCGAGCTCGCGGGCAAGCGGCTCAGCGCCGACGTCATCAACATCAGCGTCTCCACGTCGAGCGCGGTCAAGGGGGAATCGCTGCTCGACACGGTGCAGAACCTCCAGGCGATGCAGCCGGACGTGCTGGTCATCCGGCACGCCGCGTCGGGCGCGCCGCACCACGTCGCCGCGCACACGCGCGCCGCGGTCGTCAACGCGGGGGACGGCACGCACGAGCACCCGACGCAGGCGCTGCTCGACGCGTTCACGATCCGGCGCGCGAAGGGCCGACTCGAAGGGCTGGAGGTCGCCATCTGCGGCGACATCGTCCACAGCCGCGTGGCCCGCTCGAACGCGCACCTGCTCACGACGATGGGCGCGCGGGTCCGCTTCGCCGGCCCGCGCACGCTGCTTCCGATCGCGGGGGAGTCGCTCGGCGCGACCGTCTACGACCGGATCGAGCCCGCCCTCGAGGGGGCCGACGTGGTGATGATGCTGCGCGTGCAGCGCGAGCGGCTGAGCGGCAGCTTCCTGCCCAGCACGCGCGAGTACAGCCGCACGTTCGGGCTGAACCCGGCCCGGCTCGCGCTCGCCAAGCCGGACGCGATCGTGATGCACCCGGGGCCGATGAACCGCGGCGTCGAGATCGATCCGCGCGTCGCGGACGGCGCACAGAGCGTGATCCTCGACCAGGTCGAGGCCGGCGTCGCGGTCAGGATGGCCGTGCTCTGGATCCTGGCCGCGGAGGCCAACGAGTTCTCCGCGACCGGCGAGCCACGGCCAGCGCCCTGACGACCGCCCCGGCCGCCCGAGCGGGGCGTGGCGGCGCGGCCGGGGCAGACGGACGCCCTGGCGCGTGGAACCCACGGAACCATGGATGGAAGGCGCGGACCCCGCACGCGGCTCCCCGCGGCATATGCCCGCTCGCAGCGAACAGGGTTCCCTGTTGCGCCCCGTTTTAATAGGCTGGTCCATCTTTTTGAAAGGGTGGAGCCAACCATGTTTTCGCGAGACGTCCTCAGGATCGATGCCCCGGCAGTAGCGCAAGAGATCGAGCAGGCCATCCGGGATCAGGTGTTCGGTACGCTGCGGCGGCGCGGGGCCGTGGTCGGGATCTCGGGCGGGATCGACAGCTCCGTCGTCTCGACGCTGTGCGTCCGCGCGCTCGGCAAGGACAAGGTGCTGGGCATCTTCATGCCCGAGCGCGACACCTCCGATGACGCGCTCCGCCTCGGCAAGCTGCTCGCCGAGGGGCTCGGCATCGAGGCGGTCATCGAGAACATCAAGCCCGCGCTGACCGGCCTCCGCTGCTACGAGCGGCAGGACGAGGCGATCCGGATGGTCTACCCAGACTACAACGAGAGCTGGAAGTTCAAGATCACGCTCCCCTCGATCCTCGAGAGCGACAGGCTGAACGTCTCGCAGCTGACGGCGCAGCCGCCCGGCGAGGAGCCGCGCGTGAAGCGGATCCCCCTGAACGCGTACCTGCAGCTCGTCGCCGCGACGAACTTCAAGCAGCGCATCCGCAAGATGATGGAGTACTACCACGCGGACAGGCTCAATTACGCCGTCGCCGGCACGCCGAACCTGCTGGAGTACGATCAGGGCTTCTTCGTCAAGCAGGGCGACGGCGCCGCGGACTTCAAGCCGATCGCGCACCTGTACAAGAGCCAGGTCTACGCGCTCGCCGAGTACATCGGCGTCCCTGCCGATATCCGCAGGCGCGCGCCGACGACGGACACGTTCTCGATGCCGCAGGGGCAGGACGAGTTCTACTTCGCGCTCCCCTACGACAAGATGGACCTCTGCCTGTACGCCTACAACAACAACGTCCCGGCCGCGGACGCGGCTGCCGCCGTCGGCATCACGCCGCAGCAGGTCGAGCGCGTGTTCAAGGACATCGAAGCGAAGCGCCGGGTAGCGCAGTACCTCCACGCGCAGCCGCTGCTCGTCCGCGATCAGGGCCACGCCTGATGATCCGCGCCATCGGACCGCGCACGCCGCTGTCAACGGGATTCTCAGCCTGATACGCCGTTCCGCGGGCGTGAAACCCGCCGGAAACAGCGCGAAACCACGCTGACATTCACTCACGTTGACGACCATGACGGACGGGCTCGCAGCGAGATCGTCAGTCGCCAATCTCACCTAAGCGGCGTGCCCTGGCGGCGGCCTTCGGACGCGGACGGCACGACGCCGCACACGAACGAGCGCGGACGCGAGCGTGAGCGATGAACCGCAACCGCGTCCTGCCTCGATCCGCGCGTTGGCCGTCGCTCCGCGGAGTGTTCTCGACAGGAAAGCCGGGGGGGTGATAGACGTCGAGACTACCCCCATGAGCACTTCCAGCATCGAATCGACGATTCGCAACTTCCTGGTGACCTCGTTCGGATACCGGGGCGCTACCGCCGATCTCGGGTCCGAGGTCGCTTTGCTCGATCAAGGGATCCTGGACTCGACGGCCGTCCTCGAGATCGTTCAGTTCCTCGAGCAGGACCTCGGCATCCAGGTCGCCGACGAGGAGATGGTGCCGGAGAATTTCGGCTCGATCGCCAGGCTCGTCACCTACGTGAGCGGGAAGAAGAACAGCAACTAGCCCGAACCCGGGGGGCGCATGAGCACGCAGCACACCGCTCGTCGCGATCCGCGCTCGGATCGCTTCCTCATCGACTCCGCGCTGCGATCGTTCGCCGCGTCGCGCCCCGACCACGTCGCGCTGGTCTGCGAGGGACGGCGGCTCACGTACCGGGAGCTCGACGCGCTCGCCGATCGCTGCGCCGCCCTGTTCCGCGAGGCGGGCGTGCAGCGCGGCGATCGCGTCATGGTCGCGCTCGACAACGGCGTGGACGCGGTCGTCGCGTACTACGGAGCGCTCCGGGCCGACGGCGTGCCGTCGCTGCTCGGCACCGCGATGCGACCGCGGCGCCTCGGTCAGGTGATGGAGCTCGCCGCCCCCCGCGTGTTTGTGGCGGCGCGCGGCATGCGCGAGGGCCTCGCCGCGGTGGCCGAGCTCCCGCCCGGCGCGAGGCCGGCGGCGACGTTCCTGAGCGGCGCGGCTCCCCCGGCCGCGCCCGGGCCCCCGCCCGAGGGGCGCGACTTCCAGGAGGCCCTGGCCGGCGCGCCCGGCGAGCCCCCTGCGCGCCGCGCGATCGAGCTCGATCTGGCGACGCTCTGCTGGACGAGCGGCAGCACGGGCGAGTCGAAGGGGGTCATGCTGACGCACCAGAACCTCCGCAACAGCACCGCGGCCATCGGCGCGTACCTCGAGCACACGGCGGACGACGTGATCCTCTGCGTGCTGCCCCTGTCGCACACCTACGGGCTCTTCCAGCTGCTCGTGACGCACGCGTTCGGCGGGACCGTCGTGCTCGAGAAGGGCTTCTCCATGCCGTGGCCCATCGTCCAGCGGATGGCCGAGGAGCGGGCGACCGGCTTCGCGGGCGTGCCGACGATCTTCGCGTCGATGCTCTCGCTCAAGAACTTCGCGAAGGCCGATCTCTCGGCGCTCCGGTACATGACGAACGCCGCGTACGGGCTCCCAGCGCCGCAGCTCCTGCGCCTCCGCGAGCTCCTGCCCAACGTCTCCTTCTTCGCGATGTACGGCCAGACCGAGTGCACCCGCGTCTGCTACCTGCCGCCCTCGCTGGCGCTCGAGCGGCCGTCCTCCGTGGGCATCGCGATGCCGAACGAGGAGCTCTGGATCGAGCGGGAGGACGGCACGCACGCGGAGCCGGGCGAGGTGGGCGAGCTCGTCGTGCGCGGGCCGAACGTGATGCGCGGCTACTGGAGGAACCCCGAGGCGACCGCCTGCGCGCTCCGGCCGGGGCCGCTCCCGGGCGAGGTCGTGCTTCACACCGGCGACCTCTTCAAGATGGACGAGGACCGGTACCTCTACTTCGTCGCGCGCAAGGACGACATCATCAAGACCCGCGGCGAGAAGGTGAGCCCCCTCGAGGTCGAGTCCGTGATCTGCAAGGTCCCGGGCGTCGTCGAGGCGGCGGTCGTCGGCGTGCCGGATCAGGTGCTCGGGGTCGCGGTGAAGGCCGCCGTGGTGAAGGCCCCTGACGCCGCTGTGACCGCCGACGACGTCCGCAAGAAGGTGCGGTCCGAGCTCGACGAGGTCGCCGTGCCCAAGTTCGTCGAGTTCATGGATTCGCTCCCCAAGACGGCGAGCGGCAAAGTCAAGAAGAGCGAGCTCATCTGATATGTGCGGTATCGCCGGCCTCATCAACCTACGCACCGACGCGCCGAACCCCGACCGCGAGCTGGCCCTCAAGATGGCGCGGGCGCTCCGCCACCGCGGCCCCGACGGCTTCGGCATCTACCGCGATCGCCACGTCGCGCTGGCCCACTCGCGCCTGTCGATCATCGACCTCGACGGCGGCTGGCAGCCGATGGCCAACGCCGACGAGACGCTCTGGGTCTGCTTCAACGGCGAGATCTTCAACTACATCGAGCTCCGCGAGGAGCTCACGGCGAAGGGCCACCACTTCCGGACCAAGAGCGACACCGAGGCGCTGATCCACGCCTACGCCGAGTACGGCGAGGCCATGGTCGATCGGCTGAACGGCCAGTGGGCGTTCGTCATCTGGGACGTCAAGCAGCGGCGCGCGTTCTTCTCGCGTGACCGCGTCGGCATCAACCCGCTCTTCTGGACGGTCCACCGCGGCGTCCTCCGGTTCGCCAGCGAGGTGAAGTCGCTTTTCCAGGACCCCACCATCCCCCGCGCGATCTCGCGTGAGGGCCTCGACGAGGCGCTGACGTTCTGGGCGCCGATCGCCCCGCTCACGCCATACGAGGGCATCCAGCAGATCCCGCCGGGCGCGGTGGCGACGCTCGACCTCGATCGCGACGTGGCGCCGCGCGTCTCGGTCCGCTTCCGCCCCGAGTTCCCCGCCGGGCGCGCGCCCGGCGGCGACGAGGCGGGGCTCGTGTCCAGCGTGCGCGAGGCGGTCCGCGGCGGCTCGACGATCCGCCTGCGCGCCGACGTCCCCGTCGGCAGCTACCTGAGCGGCGGGCTCGACTCCACGATCGTCGCGGCGCTCATCGCGTCGAACCGCGAGGTGCCGCTGCGCACGTTCTCGGTCGAGTTCGCCGAGCGCGAGTTCGACGAGGCCGAGTACCAGCGCGCCGCCGTCGCGCACCTCGGCACGTCGCACGCGTCGATCCAGTGCCGCGACGCCGACATCGCCGGCGTCTTCCCGGAGGTCGTCTACCACGCCGAGGCCCCGCTGCTGCGCACCGCCCCGGCCCCGCTGTTCATCCTGGCGCGCCTCGTCCGGCAGAGCGGCTACCGCGTGGTGCTGACGGGCGAGGGCGCCGACGAGTTCTTCGCCGGCTACGACATCTTCCGCGAGGACCGGGTGCGCCGCTTCTGGGCGCGCCACCCGGACAGCAAGCTCAGGCCGCAGCTCCTCCTCCGGCTCTACCCCTACCTCCAGCGGTCGCCGGTCGCGCAGGTCGAGATGGCCAAGGCCTTCTTCGGGCGGAACCTCGCGCAGACGGACGACCCGTTCTACTCCCACCGCCCGCGGTGGGACGCCACGAGCCGCATCAAGCTGATGCTCGATCCCGCGATGCGCGAGGGCATCGGCGACACCGCCGCGGCCGATCGCCTGAGGGAGCAGCTGCCGCGCGACTTCATGCGATGGACGCCGCTCGCGCGCGCGCAGTACCTGGAGATCACGACGCTGCTCTCCGGCTACCTGCTCTCCTCCCAGGGCGAGCGCATGATGATGGCGAACTCGGTCGAGGGGCGCTTCCCGTTCCTCGATCCCAACGTGATGGACGTGGCGGACGCGCTGCCGGACGCGCTCAAGCTCCGCACCCTCGACGAGAAGCACGTGCTGAAGCGCGCGATGGGCGATCTCCTGCCGCCCGGCGTCCTCGAGCGGAAGAAGCAGCCTTACCGCGCGCCCGTGGTGCAGCCTTTCTTCGGGAGCGGGACGCCGGACTATGTCGAGGCGTGCCTGTCGCCGGACGCCATCAAGGACGCCGGCATCTGGCAGGCGCAGCCCGTCGCGGCGCTCATCGCGAAGTGCCGCAAGACCGGCGGCAAGTCGATGAGCAACACCGACGACATGGCGTTCTGCGCCATCCTCTCCACGCAGCTCATGGCGCGCGACATCATCCAGGGTGCGCGCGTCGTCTCGGCCGCCGACGACACGTCCGGCCGGCTGGGCGTCGATGTCGATCGGGTGCGCGACGCCGCGGGCTGAGCGGGCGCGCTCGGCCCCGCGCTGAGCCGGTGCGCGGCGCCGCGGGGCGCATGGGAGCCGCCCCTCAGCTCAGCGGGCCCGCTTGCGTATCGTGCCGCTGCTCTCGTCCGCCCAGAAGACGAACCCGCCGGCGAGCGCGATACCGCGCGGCGTGCCGCCCTCGTACAGCGGCCGCGTCCTGCCGGTGCCGTCCTTGCGCTTCCGCATCACGCGGGGCGACCCCTGGTCGGTCCAGTAGACGAACTCATCGGACCCATCCACGGCGATGCAGTCGGGGGACGCATGCGCCACGTCATCATCCTCGATGGCCGTCCAGACGGCCGCCGCGTTCTCCGAGCCGTCCTTCGGCGCCCTCATCACGGCAGACAGCTCGCCGGCGTGATCCCCGCGCGGGCTGTTGGTCCAGTAGACGTGGTCGTCGTCCACGGCGATCGCGTACGGAAACGGCTGCTCCCTGGCCAGTCGCTGCGTGTCGCCGGTCGCCCGCTGCGTCCGGTTCACCGAGCCGCGCAGGCTCCGATCGACCCAGTACACGTGCTCTCGGTCGATCGCGATGAGGTGCGGCGACACGTTGTTGTCCTCGTGGAACTCGTCGTCCACCTCCGCGTCGGGCATCGTGATCTTGCCGATGAGGCTCCCCTCGCCCGGCGTGCCGATGCCGGCCGCGCGCTGCGCCCAGAACACCGCGTCCTCGTCCGCGGCCACGCCGAGGGTCGCGAAGTCCGAGTCGAAGAGCACCTCTGGCGTGCGTGCTCCGTTGCGGTCCACCGTCAAGACGTCCTTGTCGTTGAGGTTGGACCAGAAGACGCCGTGCTGGTTGACGGCGATCCCGTACGGAGCGTTCTGGCCGACGGCGAGCGTCGTGACGGCTCCGCCGAGGACCGACACTTTTTGCACGCTGCCATCCGTGCCTTCGCCCGCCGTCCAGTAGACCTCGCCCTGGTAGACGGTGAGCAGGTTCGCGTTCGGCGCCTCGATGGTCGGAAACCCGCGCGCGATCTCCGTGACCCCGCTGCAGCCGGTCGCGCTGCACCTCCCGCCGTCCAGGCACACCGCGCCGCAAGCGCCGCAGTTCTGCGGGTCGTCGAGCAGGTTCACCTCGCAGTCGTCGGGGTTGCCGTCGCAGTCCGCCGTGCCGGCCGCGCACCCATCGCCTCCACCGGTCGAGGTCGCGCTGGCTTCGCTCACCGTGAAGTCCCCGAGCACGCTGGTGCATGCCGCGGCGGCCATGATGGCAACGCAGAGAATCGAGCCGATTCCGAACGCCTGGCGCATCAGAAACTCCCCTTCGCCCCCGCGGAGCCGAGCCCGATCACGGGCGTGATCGATATCCCGGCGCGCTGCGGCGATCTCGGCGCTGTGAGCAGCAGGACCGTGCCCGCGCCGACGCCCACCGCGCCGATCGCGAACCCGATCGTCGAGAGGGTGCCCATCGCGTGGTAGCTGTCGAGCTCGCCCTTGAGCGACGGGTCGCACCGGCCGCCGGGGCAGCGCTCCGACAGATCGCCGTGCTTCCCGAGCGCGAGCACGCCGCCGACGGCGCCGGCCGCGAGCCCGGCGCCGCCGAGCCCGAGCGCGGCAACCGCCAGCACCGTGCGGCTGCTGCCGCCGGAACCGGAAGCAGAAGCGCCCTGATCGGGCCGCGGCGCCACAGACAGATGCGGCTTGACCGGAGGCGGCGGCGCGGCCGGCTTGAGCTCCAGCGCGACGGTCTCGCTGGCGCCCTCGGCGAGCGTCACCTTCACCTCGATCGGAGCGAACCCCGCGGCCGACGCCCGGACGACGTGGTCGCCTGGATCGACCGGCCGCCGGACCCCGAGCGCGGCGCGCGGCACCGGCGCGTCGTCGATCGTGACCGAGGTGGTGTCCGGCCCGCTCACCGAGATGAGCACCTGCGGGATCCGGGGCGCGAGCGCGTCGAGCTCGCGCTGGGCGGCCGCGATCGCCTCGAAGAACTGCTCGGGCGACTTCTCCGGCGCTCCCTCGCGGAGGATGCGGCTGTACGACTCCTGGGCCGCGATCCACTGGCCCGCGCCCACCTGGGCGCGGGCGACGCCGAGCAGCAGCGTCGGCGCGTGGATGATGGCGTCGGCGCGGCTGAACCGATCGAGCGCGGCCGCGAAGTCCTTTCGCTCGAGGGCCTCCTGCCCCTCCACGGCGAGCGAGCGCGCGGTCGCGCGATCGGCGTCCGAGACCTGCGCCAGCGCGGCGGGCGCGCAGGTCAGGGCGAGCAGCAAGGAAGCGATCCCTAGTCGACGAGCCATACGAAGGAGGTCCGTGCGAAGTGCTGCGGGTGAACGTCAGATGCCGAAGTCCGTCGGCTTCGGCTTGCGGCGCGCGCTCCCCGGCGGCGTGGGGGAGCGCGGCTTCGCCTGGGCGGGCTGAGCCGCTGGCGCACGCGGGCCGCTCGCCGGCGTCGCCGAGACCGGGGACGCCGTCGCAGAGCCCGCGGCCGCCGGGGCCACAGAGGGGGGCGGCTCCGGCGCCTGCGCGGAGGCCGTGGCCGGCGCCACGACGTCGGGCCGCCGCGGCGCATCGGACACCGACGCCGTGGGAGCCGGCTGCGCGAGCGGCTGCCCCGTCGCGTCAGGGCTCCCGCCGCGCAGGGCGAAGAACGCGACGGCCACGAGAGCGACCGCGCCGGCCGCCGCGGCGGCGAGCGCGCGTCCGACGACAGGCCGCCGGACCGGGGTCGACACCACCGAGACCAGCGCGCTGGCGGTGTGCGACCGCATCTGGCGGCCGGCCATCGCGGACGCGGCCTCCGCGGCTCCTGGCGAGGCCACTGTCGCGCCGGACCCGGCCGGGGTCCGCGCAACCTCGGCGTCCGACGAGGCGATCAGCGTGACCGCGTCCCCGAACGAAGGCGCCGCGCTGTCGGGCCCCGCGTCGGGGAGCGCCGCGCTCTCCCTCGATCGTGGCGCGAACCCGAGCTCCACCGAGATGCGCTCGCCGGACACGCGGAACGGGCCGACGATGCTCGTCCTGGGCTCGAAGCTCTCGCTCGCGAGGTCGAGCGCGATCGCGAGCGCGTCGCAGAACTCCTTCGCGCTCTGGAACCGCGCCTCCGGCTCGCGCGACGCCGCGCGGGCCCACCAGGCGTCGAAGCCGGGCGGCACGGGGGCGAGCTGCGACGGCACGGGCAGCGGCTTCACCATGATCTTGAGGAGCAGATCGCCGAACGCCTCGCTGTTGAACGGGAGCTTGCCGGTGAGGCACTCGAACACGACGACGGCGAGCGACCAGAGGTCCGAGCGGTGATCGATGCTCTTGGTGCCCTGCGCCTGCTCCGGGCTCATGTACGCGGGCGTCCCGAGGAGCGAGCCGGTCTTCGTGGTGGAGGTGACTTGATGCGTGCTGTCCTTCGCGATGCCGAAATCGAGCACCTTGGCGATCTCCCTGTCGTCGTCCCGGACGAGGAAGATGTTGGCCGGCTTGAGATCGCGATGGACAAGGCCGCTCGCGTGAGCCTTGGTGAGCGCGCGCGCCACCTGAGCCGTGATCGCCATCGTGTCGTGCGGGTCGAGCCGCCCCACGCGCTGGATGCGGGTATCGAGGTCCTCCCCCTCGAGGTACTCCATCGCGATGTACGGCGTGCCCTGCCAGACGCCGTGGTCGAGGATCTGCACGACGTGCGGGCTGCGGATCTGCGCGGCGACCTTCGCCTCGCGCTCGAACCGGTGCCGCACCTCCTTCGAGACGCCCTGCGCGTTCATGAACTTGATCGCGCACGGGATGTCGAGGCCGAGGTGCTGGGCGAGCCACACCGAGCCCATCCCACCTTGCCTGAGCGGACGCACCAGGCGAAAGCGATCGGCAACGGTGTTCCCCGCGGCGGGTGTCACGCAGCCTCCCAGACCTTCTGGAATAACACAGGTCGTCGTCCAGGGTCACGTTCGCGCCGTGCAAAAGTGAGCTGGGGCCGACAGCGCGAAATGGCGCAGAAGCGCCGCCATCCCCCGCGCGCGCCCTGCATTCGCGACGCTTGCATCAGTTGCATCAGTTGCATCAGTCGCATCAGCTGCATCAGTTGCACCGCTTGCGACGTTTACGACGCTTCGCGGCGGAAGCTAGCGAGAACCCGAGCTCGCGGCGGCGGGCTCCTGCAGAGACCGCCGCGCGCCGGGCCGGCCCGGAAGCGCGGCGCCGTCGGTCGTGTCCGTCTTGTCCGCCTTGTCCGTCTTGCCGAGCGGCGTGCCCGTCGTCTGCGCGAGCTGGCTGCCCCGCGGATCGTCCGGGAACGCGTCGAGGAACTTGCGGACGTGGTGGCGCGACTCCTCGACGATGCCCGCGCGGAACGTCAGGAGCGCGAGGTTGTAGCGCGCATCGGCGCTCCTGGGATCGGCCTTCAGGGCGGCGAGGTAGCCCTGACGTGCGCCGTTGTAGTCGCCGCGCTTGTCGGCGATGAGCGCGAGGTTGTAGAGCGCCTCGGCGTCCGAGGGATCCTGCTCGGCGAGCGGCGTGAGGCGCGCCTTCGCCCCGTCGAGATCCCCGGCCAGGATCGCGAGCGCTCCCGCGAGGAGCTGCGCCTTCCGGCCAGCGCCGGCGTCGATCGCGCGATCCGCCTCGGCCCTGGCCTCGGCCAGGCGACCCGCGCGCTCGAGCGCGAGCGCGAGCGCATAGCGGAGCCGCGACGGGTCGCCGCCCTCCTCGAGCGCGGCCCGCGCCTCGGCCTCGGCGCGCTCGGGGCGGCCGGCGACGGCGAGCGCCTCGGCCAGGACCGCGCGCGTGCCGCTCTGCTCCGGGCACCGCTCGCGCGCGGACTCCGCGTCGCGGAGGGCGGCCCCAGCGTTGCGGGCGTGCAGCCTCGCCTCGGCGCGCAGCGCGAGGCAGGCACACGTGGCGGGCGCGGCGGGCGCGGCGGAGGCGGGGTGCATCTTCAGGCAGCGCGCCGCGACGCCGTCGAGATCGTCGAGCTTGCGCCGCTCGCGGAGCGGCCTCGCGAGCTCGTCGATCGCGCGCAGGTGTGCGCCGTCGCGGCGAAGCGCCGCCCACCACATCCGCTCGCGCGACCCGAGCAGGGGCGCTGCCCCGTTCAGCTGGACGACTCCGAGGCCGATCACGACGATCGCGGCCCCCATGCGCCGGTGCTTGAAGCTCGAACCGAGCCAGCGCTCCGCGGCGGCAGCGGCGAGCGTCGCGAGCGCCGCCCACAGGGGCAATGCGACGAAAACGACCCCCTGCGCGAGCGGCGCGCGAGGCCCGCGGTAGTAGAGCGTGGCCGCAAGCGCCGCGGCGATCGCGATCCACAGCAGCGCCGCGCCGTTCCTGGCGAGCCGTGTATCGAGCCGCGCGGCGAACCACGCCGACAGGCCGAGCGCGGCGGCGAGCGCGGCCGCCGAGAGCGCTCCCGAGAGGGCGAGCGCGCCGGCCGGGAGCGGCTCAGGCGAGAGCCACGTGGGCGCGATCGCCAGGACCAGGAGGTGCAGCGCGCGGCAGAGGTGCAGGGCGAGCTCAGCAAGCCAAGACACGGCGTGACCTTAGCCCACCGCCCATCGCGGACCAAACGGCGGAGAGGCATCGCTGCAGCGCGGCCGCCGCGGCGAGGGCGCGCTCACGGCCGCGGCGCGCTCATGGCAGGGTCATCTCGACCTCGACGGAGACGCGGTTTCCGGGCGGCGGCACGACGAGCCCGAGCGGCATCATCCGCAGGCATTGCGCCGCGTCGGGACGATCCATCCCGCGCACCTCGCTGATGCCGCGGGCGATCTCGTTCCCCGACGCATCGAAGGTCATGTTGAAGATGTACCTGGCGCGGGCTGGAGCCGGGTTCTTCCTGAGCGAAGGCTCCCAGCACTGCTTCACGAAGAGCGACCGGCGCGCTTCGAGCTCCTTGGCGGCGTCCCCCTCGACACGCTTGTAGAGCTCGCTCGCCAGAGGCGCGGCCCCTGCCGACGCGGGGTGAGGCGCAGGCAGCGAAGGAGCGGGCGCGTCCGCGAGCGCTGGCAGCGCGCCCGCGCGCGCCGTCGAGGCCTCCACCCTGGCCGACGGAGGCGCAGGTGGCGGCGGCGGACGCTGCAGCCCGAGGTAGAGCCCTGCCGCGATGAAGAGGCTGCCGAGCAGGATCGCCGCGGGGGTCATCAGCTCCTTCTGCATGGTGGCGATCGGAGGGCAGACGCCGCGCACCTCGCGGCGCGCGAGGTTGGCCGCCCGGTCCGACCTTACTGCATCGCGACGACAGCGGAGGTGTACGAATAGTCGTTGTTGGTCCAGAAGGGGCTATCGGACTTCCCGCAGAGGCCGACGTTGTACTGGCCCGGGGGCGGCGACAGCACGGCGCTCAGCCCCATGGGGATGCGGGTGTGCGCCGGGACCTGGACAGCATAGACGCCCGTCCCTTCTGGGCTGAGCTCCCCGAGAGGCGAGAGCTGCTGAGCGCAGATCCAGAGGTGGAGCTGATCCGCGGGGGTCGACGCCGCGCCGAGCGCCTTGTTGGAGACGACGACGACGCGCTGCCCCGAGGCCGTCACGCTCACGGTCGCGGGCGCAGCCAGGAACTGCAGCGATTTCTGAGGGGCTGCGCCCGCGCCGGAGACGTAGGTGCTCGAGATGACGCCAGGGGGTCCCTGCGGCCCCTCCGCCCCCGGCGCACCCGGTGCACCCGGCGGCCCGGCAGCGCCAGGCGGCCCAGCTGGCCCGCTCGGACCGGCCGGTCCCACCGCGCCGGGCGGGCCCGCCGGCCCCGGCGCGCCCTGCAGGCCGATCGGATCGCCGACCCACACGCCGCTGCTGTCGACGACGAGGCGGCCGCCGATGGAGATCGAGTTCGGCGTGATGTCCCCCGCGACGTTGCTGGCCTCGAGCGCATACGGAACGCTCGCGATCCTGGCGCGCGGCAGCATCTCGGGGTCGTCCCCCACGGTGATCCCCAGGTAGCGCGCCGTGCCGTCGAAGACCGGCTTGTCGACGGGCGCGAGCTCGCCGAGGTCGACCGAGAAATAGCCTTGGTCGAACGTGACGGTGTGGAGCTCGCTCCAGACGGGCACGGGCGCGTCGGGCGCGTCGTAGAACGCGAACACCACATCGAGCGTGTCGTCGATGGGCTGGCCCACCGAATCGAAGAGGCGCCCCTGGTGGGTGATCGTGACGGGGACCGCCGCGGCAGCGGGCCCGGACAGCGCGGTCACCGCCGCAAGGACCGGCGCGTGGATGGTTCGTGCCTTCATCGCGAGCTCCCCTCGTTCGCCCTCGCGAGCCGGCGCAAGGTGCGCCGTGGCAGACATCGCGCGGCGCGCGCTGAGCAATCGCGCCCGGAGGCGTCGATGATCCTGGAGCGGGCCGCGAGCCCTGCCACGATCTCGCGAAGGAGCAGCGCCTTGGATGCCAGCGGCCGACGGGCGGTTCCGATCGCGCTCCCGGTCGTCCGACGCCGCTCGTGCAGGCCGCCAGCACCGCGAGCGCCAGGCCTCGCCGCCTCGGTCGAGGCCGCCCGAGACGGCGCGCGCCCGGGTCTCGCGGCCTGCGCGCCGCGACGTGATCGCCCTCGGCGCGCCGCCGGCTACTCGAGATCGTACGGCTCGACCTTCACCTCGGCCAGCTTCGGGACGGCCGCGGCGATCGCCTCGCCGATCTCCTCGTGCGTTCCGACGACGCCGATCACGAGATCGTCCTCGGAGATCCGGCGCCGCACGGCGGCGTTCGCCTCCTCGAGCGTGACGTCCTCGATCCGCTTCAGGTAGGTCTCGTGGTACCCCTCCGGCAGATCGTACAGGAGCTCGTCGAGCTTCTGGTGCACGCGCTTCCTCGCGGTGTCGATCTCGAACGCGTGCGAGCGGACGAGGTAGCGCTTCACGAACGTGAGCTCGTCCTCGGTGATCCCGTCGCGCCGCAGCGCCTCGAGCAACCCGAGCTGCAGGGAGAGACAGGCGGGCGCGTCCTGCGCCGCGGGCGCGGTCCACATGGTGAACGCGTCGCGGTGCCGATCGAAGCCCGCGCGCGACGAGGCGCCGTAGGACCAGCCACGCTTCGCGCGCACCTCCTGCATCAGCCGCGACGAGAAGGTGCCTCCGAAGGCGGTGTTCGCGACCAGGAGCGCCATGTGATCGGGGTCGTGGGCGTCGGTGCCGAGCCCGCCGATGACCATCTGCGTCTGCGTCCGCTGGTTTGTCGACGAACACGAGGCAACGCCCCGGCCTCGCCCCGGGATCCGTCACCGGATCGGGGATCGCCTCGCCCTCGGGCAGGCCGGACAGGAGGCGCTCGGCGACCACGTGCGCCTCGCCGGGCTCGATGTCCCCCGAGATGGCGACGATCGCGTTGCGCCGGGTGTAGTGCCGCGCGTAGAACGCGGCGACCTCGTCGCGCGTGATCTCCCGCAGCGTCGGGATGGTGCCCGCGGTGCGGCGGCCGTAGGGGTGCCCGGCGAACAGGGTGCGCCGGAAGGCGCGGCTACAGAGCGAGCGATCGCTGTCGCGCGCCTCGATGAGCTCGGCCTCGGCCTCGCGCAGGAGCCGCGCGAGCTCCGGCGGCGAGAACGTCGGGCGGGCGAGGAGCGTGGCCCCGAGCTCGACGAACCGATCGAGCGAGCGCTTGATCACCTCGAAATGCACCGTCGTCGCGCTCGTCGCCACGTCGGTGCCGAACTCCCCGCCGAGCGCGTCGATCGTCTCCTCGATCTCGTTCGCGCTGTAGCCCTCCGCGCCGCGGCGGAGCATGCGCGCCGTGATGCGCGCGAGCCCCTCGCGCCCTGCCGGATCGTGCGCCGAGCCGGAGGGGAACGCGACCACGATGCTGACGATGGGGAGCGCGTGGCTCGTCTCCACGAGCACCGCGCCCTCGCGGGGCGCCACGCGGCCGCCCGTCGCTCCCCTGCCCTGCCCCTCGGCGCCCCAGGCGAGGCCGCTCTTCACGCTCTGGCTCACGATGCCTCCTCGCTCTCCGCGTCGGTCCCGTCCTCGTCGTCCTCGTCGCTCGTCCCGTCCGGGATCACGTGGATCACCGTCCGCGCCGAGGTCACCAGGTAGCGCCGCGCCACGCGCAGCAGATCGCCGACGGTCGCCCGCCGGTAGGCGGCGAGCCGCTCGAACAGGGACGCGGGATCGCCGAGCACCGTCTCGTAGAAGCCGATCTGCTCGGCCTTGCCGGCGACGGTCTCGAGCCCTTGCAGGACCGAGAGCTCGATGCGCGCCTTCGCGCGATCGAGCTCCGCCTCGGTGACCGGCGCGCGGCGCACCGCCTCGAGGAGCGGCTCGAGGGCCGCGAGCAGCGCCTCGCCGGTGTGCTCGCCGCGGGCCGAGAGGTAGATGTCATAGAGCGAAGGATCGCGGAACGAGCCGACCCAGCCCCGGATCTCGCTCGCGATCTCCTGCTCCTGGACGAGCGCGCGGTGCACGCGCGACGACCGCCCGGAGAAGAGGATCTCGTTCAGCAGGGCGAGGGGCGCGTGGTCGAAATCCCCGAGCGCCGGCGCGCGATAGCCGATCGCGACCTTGTGCGTGGCGGTCGGCTTCACCACCTCGGCGCGGCGCTCCGCGATCTGCGGCGGCTCGGGGCACACCTCTTCGACCGGGATCTTCGACGGCTCCTGCGCGCCGTAGTGGTCCTGCACCCCGCGCAGCGCCTCGTCGAGCGCGACGTCGCCGACGATGACCAGCGCCGCGTTGTTGGGGGCGTAGTACGTCCGGTAGAACTCGACGCAGTCCTCGGTCGTGAAGCCCTTGATGTCCTCCATCCAGCCGATGGTCGGCCACCCGTAGGCGTGCTCGGTGAACGCCTCCTTGTAGAGCAGCTCGCTCACCGCCCCGTCGACGTCGTCGTCGACCCGCTGCCTCCGCTCGTTGGCGACGACCTCCTTCTCGCTCGACACCTGCGGATCGCGGAGGACGAGCCGCGCCATGCGCTCCGCCTCGAGGCGGAGGGTGAGCTCGAGCGCGTCCTTCGGCAGGTTCGTGTGGTAGTAGGTCCAGTCGAGGAACGTCGCCGCGTTCGTCTCGGCGCCGGCCTCCTCGAGCATCCGGTCGAACGCGCCGTGGGCGACGCTCTCCGTCTCGCCGAACATGAGGTGCTCGAAGAGGTGGGCGATGCCGGTCTTGCCCACGCGCTCATGGCGCGAGCCGACGCCGAACCAGGTCTGCAGACAGACCACGGGCGCCGAGGGGTCGACGAGCACGAGCACCTTGAGCCCGTTCCCGAGGGCGAAGCGCTCGACGCGCATCGTCGGGCCGAACGCGACGGTGGCGTCGTGGCGCAGCCGGGCGAGCGGCGGGCGTTCGCGGTTCAGCTCGACGAGCATCTCGGCGAGCGGACCCATTCGAGGGAGCGCGTTGGCGCCGGGGACCGAGTAGGCAAGCGTCTCCTGCATGGCAGGCGCAGCCCATACCACGCTCAGCGCCGCGGCGCTGCGTGGCACAAGACGTCGCTCGGATCCCGCGTCGACTGGTGGCACTCCCACCGGTCGTCGTGGCAGGAGACGACGAGGATCCCGGCGTCGTACGCCTCCTTCAGGGAGGAGCCTGCCCGCTGCGCGAGCAGGTTGGACGGGGTGCGCTCGGTGCACCCCTTGCCCATGTCGACCTCGATCTTCCTGTTCCCCTTGGCCGCCTTGACGGGGTTCGGCGGCGTCTTGCCCTTGTCGGCGGTGCGCACCGCCACGGCGAGCTTCGGCAGGATGCCCTCGAGGTAGGGCTTGTCGACGAGCGGGTCGGTCGACCGCGGCGACACCATGGCGAGCGTGTACTGGATCGCCATCATCTGCTGCTCCGGCGGCGCGCTCGGCTGGATCGGCCCGCTCGACCCGATCGGGATCGGCCGCGGCGGCATATCGCGCTTCGCGGCCTCCGCGGCCGCGGGGGTCGCCGCGGCGCTCGGGGCCGGCGCCGCGCTGTCCGCGCCCGGCGGCGCGGAGGCCGAGGCGGCCGCTTGAGGCGCCGCGGCGCGCGGATCGTCGCACGCGAGGACGGCGAGGCCGAGGGCGAGGGCGAAGGCAGGGGTCGCCGCGCGGAGCTCGCGCGGCCGGACGGGGGCGGGCTTCATGGGCGGCTTATACGAGCGAGCGCCGCGCGCCGCCACGCTCGCGTGGCCGCGCGGCGCTCGCGGGCGGCGCGCCGCGACCAGCGCCCCCGCGCTTCAGTCGATCTTCAGGATGGCGAGGAACGCCTCCTGCGGGATCTCGACGCTCCCGACCATCTTCATCCGCTTCTTGCCCTCCTTCTGCTTCTCGAGGAGCTTGCGCTTGCGGCTGATGTCGCCGCCGTAGCACTTGGCGGTCACGTCCTTGCGCATCGCCTTCACGGTCGTCCGCGCGATGACCTTCGACCCGATCGCCGCCTGGATCGCGACCTCGTACTGCTGGCGCGGCACGATGTCCTTGAGCTTCACCGCGAGGTCCCGGCCCCGGGCGTACGCCTTGTCGCGGTGCACGATGACGCTGAGGGCGTCGAGCGGGTCGCCGTTCACCAGCATGTCCAGCTTGATGAGATCGTCGGCGCGGTACCCGACGAGCTCGTAGTCCATCGACGCGTAGCCGCGCGACACGCTCTTCAGCTTGTCGTGGAAGTCGAAGAGCACCTCGCTGAGGGGCATGTCGTAGGTGATGATCACGCGGTCGGACGAGGCGTACTGGATCGACTTCTGCTCCCCGCGCCGCTCCTGGCACAGGGCGAGGACCGCGCCGACGTACGCCGAGGGCACGTGGACGGTCATCCGGAAGATCGGCTCCTCGATGCGATCGGTGAGGTTCGGCGGCGGGAGCTTCGCGGGGTTCTCGATCGACTTCATCGAGCCGTCGTTCAGGTAGCAGTGGTAGACGACGCTCGGCGCGGTCGTGATGAGGTCGAGGTTGTACTCGCGCTCCAGCCGCTCCTGGATGATCTCCATGTGCAGCAGGCCGAGGAAGCCGCACCGGAAGCCGAAGCCGAGCGCCTCGGAGGTGTCGGGCTCGAAGACGAACGCGGCGTCGTTCATGTGGAGCTTCGACAGGGCGTCGCGGAGGTCCTCGTACTGGGCCGAGTCCGTCGGGAAGATCCCGGCGAAGACCATCGGCTTGACCTCCTTGAAGCCGGGCAGCGGCGTCGTCGCGGGGTGGACGGCGTCGGTCACCGTGTCGCCGATCTTCGTGTCGACGACGCTCTTGATGTTGCCGACGAGGAAGCCGACCTCCCCCGGCCCGAGCTCGGTGATGGCGGTCGCGTGGGGCGTGAACACGCCCATCTCCGTGACCTCGTAGTCGCGGCCGGTCGCCATGAAGCGGACCTTCTGGCCCTTCCTGATGATGCCGTCGACGACGCGCACCATCACGACCGCGCCGCGGTAGCTGTCGTACCAGCTGTCGAAGATGAGGGCGCGGGGCGCCGCGTTCAGGTCGCCCTTCGGCGCCGGGATGCGCTCGACCACCGCCTCGAGGATCTCCGCGATGCCGATCCCCGTCTTGGCGCTGGCGGGGATGGCGCCGGAGCAGTCGAGGCCGATGACGTCCTCGATCTCGCGCGTCGTCCGCTCGACGTCGGCCGAGGGGAGGTCGATCTTGTTGAGGACCGGGATGATCGCGAGGTTGTTGTCCAGGGCGAGGAAGACGTTCGCGAGGGTCTGCGCCTCGACGCCCTGGGTGGCGTCGACGACGAGCAGCGCGCCCTCGCACGCCTGGAGGCTGCGCGAGACCTCGTAGTTGAAGTCGACGTGCCCGGGCGTGTCGATGAGGTGCAGCCGGTACGTCTGCCCGTCCTTCGCGGTGTAGTCCAGGCGAACGGTCTGGGCCTTGATCGTGATCCCCCGCTCGCGCTCGATGTCCATCTTGTCGAGGAACTGCTCCTTCTGCTCGCGGGCGGTGAGCGCCCCGGTCACGTCGAGGATGCGGTCGGCGAGCGTGGACTTGCCGTGGTCGATGTGGGCGATGATCGAGAAGTTGCGGATGAGCTTGGAATCAACGGGCATAGCGAGCTTCAGGGCGCGGCGACCTGACCAGCGTTGGCGGCCGCAGCGCGCGGCCTCGACCGAGATGGGAAGGAGCGGACTGGAACGTCCGCGCCCCTCCGGGGAGCGAGCCGCTGCGCGCGGCTCTACGAGCGCCGAGGGAAATGGTGGACCGCGGCGTGCCTGCTCCTAGCGCGACCCGCGCCGCGAAGCTATCCACCCCGAGCGACCGGCGCCCAGGCGTCCTGCCTCCCAGGCCCAGAGCCTCGCGGCCCCCGGCGCCGGTCATTTCTTCGGGATCGGCGGCGCGGCGACCGGCGGGCTCTCCAGGGACATCTGCCCCGGCAGCACGTGCTCGTAGTGCTTGAGGACCATATCTATCCCTTCGCGGATGTAGACGGCGATCGGGACCTTGGTGCGTTCGTGCAGGATCTTCAGCCGCTCGGCCTGCTCGGGCGTGATGTAGATGGTCGTCGAGACTTTCTTCCGCGACATGTCACGCCCGGGAGGGTAACCCGCCAGTCTCGAAGGGGACGACTGACAAGACGTTACCCTAGATGCCGGTACGTATGATGTCAATCGGAATGGCGCCACCGCGCTCGCCGGGGTTCGGGGATCGGCTCGGGCTTGGGTTGTGGGTCGCGTCCGTCGCGTCCGTCGCGTCCGTCGCGTCGCGCCGGGCGGGCTTCTTGATGTGCGCGCGGGCCGCGGTCTAGACTGCGGCCGAAGCTGGTCCGCGTCGGGACGGCTCGCCCGGCGCGTCGAGCTTCTGTCCCGAGGGTTCCGGGCTGGCCGGAGGAATCTCTTGATGACGCGATTCCCGCTCACCTGGCCGTCGCCCAGGTGCTCGCTCGTGGCCCTGATGACCATCTCCGTCGCTGCCTGCGCGTCCTCGACGCCGGAGCCCTCGAGCGCGAAGGGCTCCACCAGCGAACGGGACACGGCGGTCGTCCACGAGCCCTGCGACAAGGACTCCGCCTCTGCGGAGAAGGTCGATGTGAACGGCGACCGGATACCCGACATCATCCACGTGAAGAAGGACGGTCGGGAGGTCTGTCGGGTCGTCGACCTGAACCTGGACGGCTCGATCGACGCCTTCATCTACTACGACGGCAACGGGGTGGAACGGCGGCGCGAGTCGGACTTCGACCGCGACGGGCGGGCCGACGAGATCGCGCACTACGAGCGCGGCGCCGTCGTGTTGAAGGAGCGCGAGACCAACTTCGACAACAAGCTCGACACCTGGGACTACTACGAGGGTCCGCGCCTCGTGCGCCGCGAACGCGACTCCGACGGCGATGGGATCATCGACCAGTGGTGGCAGTTCAACAACCCGAACGACGCGAAGTGCGCGGTCGTGGCGAGCGATCAGAACGCCGACGGCAAGGCCGATCCCGGAAGCGTGGTCGATCTCTGCGCCGAGTCGTACGGCGCGCCGAAAGCGCCCATGACCCCTCCAGGCGGCGCCGCGCCCCCGGAGGGAGGGGCGGGAGCAGGGCAGCCCGCGACCGCCGGGGCGCCGGGCGCCGCGCCCACAGCGACCCCCGCGGCGGGCGCGCCTGCATCGGCGACCCCCGCGCCCACATCGGCCCCGGCTGCGGGCGCCGCGCCCGCGGGCTCCGCGCCCGGCCAGCCGGCCGCCAAGAAGGGACCGTGACATGAGGACACAAGCGCTCATCGCGCTGGCCACGCTCAGCCTGCTCGGCGCGGCGTGCAGCTCGGATCCAGGGTTCGAGGGCGCGAAGGCGCCGAAGGTCGAGACGGCTCGCAACGCCGACGGCAGCATCGACGATCGCTCGATGTGCGACTGGAAGGGCAAAGAAGATCGCGAGACGAGCGAGACCGCCGGGCCAGGCGCGATCCAGCCCAACGTGAGGCGCGTCTGGCAGATCGTGGGCACGGGCGAAGACCGTCACAGGGCGCTCGTCTGCCGCGAGATCGACACCAACTTCGACGGGGTGAAGGACGTCGTCCGCAAGTACAACGACAAGGGCGAGAGCCTTCACGAGGAGTCCGACTCGAACTACGACGGCCGTATCGACACATGGCTCACGTTCGCCGGCGGAAGGCTGGCCGAGGTGAGGGTCGACTCCGATCACGACGGCAACCCCGACGAGTGGAAGTACTACAGCGGCGGCAAGCTCGCGCGCATCAAGCGCGACACGAACCGCGACGGCAAGCCGGACGTCTGGGAGATCTACCGCATGGGCCGGCTCGAGCGCATGGGCGTGGACATCGACGCCGACGAGCGGGTCGATCGGTGGGATCACGACAACGAGCTGAAGCGCCGCCTCGAGGACGACGAGCGCAAGAAAGAGGACGAGGCCGCCGCTGCAGCCGCGAAGAAGGCTGCAGAAGATCAGGCCGCCGCGGACAAGGCGAACGAGGCCGTGGACGACAGCGGGAGCGCGGCGCCCTCCGGCGACAAGAAGAAATAGAGCGCGCCTCCTTCGAGCCGAGCGGAGGTCGATTTCGCCCCCTGCCCTGACGGCGCGAGCGCGCCCAGGTGCTCTTGCCACAGCCGGCGCTCGCCGGGGCAGGCGTGCAGGCGCACCGGCGTCGGCCTCGGATCCCAGCAGCGCACCGCCCAGGTCGGTCGACGCGGCGCGAGGGGCGTGCTTATCAGTGCCGTCTGCCGACACCACCGCGTCGGCGTAGGTCCCGAGCACACACCATGGAAGAACGTCTGCAGAAGATCATCGCGCGCGCCGGCGTCGCCTCGCGCCGCGCATCCGAGGAGCTCATCCTCGCCGGACGGGTGCGCGTGAACGGGCGCGTCGTGACCGAGCTCGGCTTGAAGGCCGACCGGCAGAAGGACCGCATCGAGGTGGACGGCAAGCGCCTCGTCTCCGAGGCGCCGGTCTATGTCGCGCTGCACAAGCCACGGAACGTCGTCTCGACAATGCGCGATCCCGAGGGGCGGCCGACGGTCGCCGACCACGTGCGCGGCACGGGCGCGCGGCTCTACCCCGTGGGTCGGCTCGACTTCGCGACGAGCGGCATCCTCCTCATGACGAACGACGGCGACTTCGCCAACGCGCTGCTCCATCCGCGCGGCGGCGTGCCGAAGACCTACGTGCTGAAGGTGCAGGGCGTCATGAGCGACGACGACCTCACGCCGTGGCGCGAGGGGATCCGCCTCGAGGACGGCGTCACGCTGCCGGCCGAGGCGCGGCTGCTCCGCCACGAGGGCGACAAGACGTGGCTCGAGGTGACCCTCCGCGAGGGCCGCAACCAGCAGATCCGGCGCATGGGCGAGGCGACCGGCTGGCCCGTGATGCGCCTGGCGCGCACGACGTTCGCCGGCGTGAGCTCGGAAGGCCTCCGGCCGGGAGAGTGGCGCGCCTTGACGGTGGATGAGCTCCTCCACATCCGTGAGGCGTTCGGCGTGCCCAAGCGGATCCGAGGCGCGATGATGGGCGCGTCGTCAGGTCCGGTCGACTACCGCCGCAAGGCCAGCTCGGCCCGGTCGGACGCGAAGGCGTCACCTCGGCCTGCGCCGGAGGCCGCTGGTGCAGCCGCCCGCAGCCGAGGACCGGCGCAGCCGAGGGTTCGCTCAAGAGCGAACGCCGACGTCCCGAGCGCACCTGGGCAGAGCGCGACCGGGCGGATGGCTCGCTCCAGGACCGACGCCGCCACGAGCACGCCCGCCCGGACCCCGGCTGGGCGTACGGCTCGCTCCAGGACCGACGCCGCCCCGGGCACGCCCGCCCGGACCCCGGCTGGGCGTACGGCCCGCTCCAGGACAGACGTCGCCGCGCCGGCCGCGCCCGGACCGGGCGCCGCTAGATCTGCGCGAAGCGCCCGCTCCGAAACGAAGCCTCGAGCAGCTGAGACACGCGCGCCTCGAGCTCGCGGGCGCGAGCGTCGTTGATGCCGGCGAGCGCCTGTTTGATCTCGCCGAGCGCCTTCAGCTGACTGAACAGCTGGACGTCACCCAGCGAGGCGCCGCCCGTGAGGATCTGCCGGATCCGATCGATCTCCGCGGCGAGCGCCTCCACGCCGACGCCGAGCGCGCCGACGCGGCGGCGATCCGGGTGCTCACGAAAGAAGGCCTCGAGCACCGGCTGCACGATGCCCTCGAGGATCGCCGCCTGATCCTGGTTGTTCCAGATGTGCTTGAGCACGAAGAAGTCGCTCGCGTCGGTCGTCTGGCGGCCATCGAGGTACGCGCTCGCCGCGAAGAGCTTGAGCATCTTCACGACACGGCGATCCGAGAGCGATATCCCTTCGGCGCGGATCTGGAACACCAGCCCCTTGTAGGCCGATAGGAATGCATCTCCGAAGTTCATCCGCGCGCCGAACCCTCGGCCGAGCTCGGCGAGCTCGCGCGCCGCGACGAGCGGGCGGAGCGGCTCGCCGGCCATGTGCCGGATCTCCTGCTGGATGCCGCGCTGGAGCAGCTCGCTGAAGTGGTAGGCGTCGAGGTTGTCGGACTGCACCCGCAGGAGGAAGCGGTCGAAGATCGCGGTCAGCGTCTCGTCGCCGGGCACCTCGTTCGAGGCCGCGAAGACGCTGATGAGCGGGCAGCGGAGCACCTGGCCGCCGCTCGCGAACTTGCGCTCGTTCAGCAGCGTGAGCAGCGCGTTCAGGATGGCGCTGTTCGACTTGAAGACCTCGTCGAGGAACACGACCTCCGCCTCGGGGAGCATCCCCGAGGTGTTCCGGCGGTAGACGCCCTCGCGAAAAGCACCGATATCGACCGGGCCGAAGATCTCGTTCGGCTCGGTGAAACGCGTGAGGAGGTACTCGAAGTACCGGGCCTGCATCAGCTCGGCGAGCGTGCGGATGAGCGCGCTCTTCGCGGTCCCCGGCGGGCCGAGGAGCACGCAGTGCTCGCCCGCGACGACCGCGATCATGAGCAGGCGGATGATCTCGTCCTTGCCTAGGAACTGCCGCTCGAGGCTATGGGCAAGCAGGCGCAGGCGCTCGTGGAGCGGAGCGGACATGAGGCGAATCCTCGTATCACAGGCCCGCCGCCTGGCGTACCGATCGGCGCATCGCCCCGTGCGTTCCCAGGACGCCGCCGCGCCGAGCGGTTGAGCGAAACGTTGAGCGAAACGTTGAACAAAACACAGAGGCCGGTGGGTCACACCGGCCTCGCAGGGTCTGCTCGCTGTCGCAGAGCCTATGTCGTGGAGCGGGAGACGGGATTTGAACCCGCGACGTCAACCTTGGCAAGGTTGCACTCTACCACTGAGTTACTCCCGCAGATGTCAATCACTTAATTCAGGAAACCACATCTCAAGGCGTTTGTCAGAAAAATCCTGATTCGCGCCGGGTCATCACCGGAGGTTCGCTCCGTCGATGCGTGGCGGATGAGTACCAATCGGCGTGGTGAGAGTCAAGCTCTCAACAACAAAACCTCAAAACTTCCGTCGCCGGCAGGTTGCACGGCCGCTCTGGTCGAGTATTGTGTGGCCATTGCGAGCGAGGGGGCTCGCCAAGCAGCACCGCGCACGGTGCCGCTCACAAAAGCCTTCGCGTTCGCGACAGCGGCACCGTGTGGGGGGCTCTTACATCATAAGGGTGCCCGCCACTCGGCGCGCTCTTGGTTGGCCTGGGTCGACCAGGCAGGTCCTTTGGACTTGGGGGGAGCATGAACGAACAGACTGCTTTGCGAGTGGACGTTGCGGAGACAACGGCGCCGGTCCTTCAGAAAGAGTACCGGTCCGGAGTCCACGCCAAGCGACAGGATGACGACGGCGGGTGGGGGCTCGTCCTGATCGGGCTCGACGCTCCGCCGCGGATCGTGAGCCTCATGGACGGCGCCGTGATCGGCAGCGCCGCGCGCGACGGCCGCATCGAGGGCCAGGGGATCGCGCCGGAGCACGCGAAGATCAGCGTCCGCTCCGACGGTTGTTACATCGAGGACATGGACACCCACGACGGCACGTGGGTTAACGGCGTCCGCGCCCGGCGCATCGGCGTGATGCACGGCGACGTGGTGCGCCTCGGGCATCAGCTCGCGGTCTTCGTCGAGCGGCACCTCGCGCTCTACGACGGCGCGCCGTCGCGGCTGGGGCCGCTGGTGTTCGGCTCGAAGCAGCGCAAGGACTGGATCGATCCGGTGATGAAGCTGGTTCAGTCGGGCTCCAGCGTCTGCATCGAGGGCGCGCCCGGGGTCGGGAAGCGGACGCTGGCTCGCCTCGCGGCTGCGGTGCGCGAGGGCCTGGGTGAGACGCTGGTCGTCGACGGCAGCGCCGAGACGAAGCCGGTCATTCCGCCGGGCGCGCGACCGATGACATGGCTCGTCCTCGATGCCGATCGCCTGCCGCGCCCGCAGCAGCTGGAGATCGCGCACTCGGTCGGCCGCTCGAACGGCGTCAGCATCATCGCGACGACCGGACAGCCGCTCGACCGGGCCGCCGGCGACGGGCGCGTGGCGCCGTGGTTCGCTTCGCTCTTCTCCGGCAAGCGGATCACGATCCCGACGCTCGAGATGCGGCGCGAGGACGTTCCGCTCATCGTGCGCGACATCGCGGAGCGCAACGCGATCGGACTCGATCGCTTCACCCCGCAGCTCCTGGAGGCGCTCGTCCGCGCCGGCTGGCCGGGCGGCGTGCCGCAGCTCGAGTCCGCCATCGTGACCGCAGCCCAGGCTTCGCCGGACGGTCCGCTCTCCGTCACGCCGATCGCGGGATCGCTCGCACGCGGCCCGCGCATCAAGCCGAACCTCCCGCCCGCGACGGATCCGTCGCTCGCGCGCGCCCGCCTCGAGGACGCCCTCGCCCGGGCCAACGGCTCCGTCGCGTCGGCTGCGCGTGCCCTGGGCATGTCGCGGCAGGCGATCTACCGCGAGGCCGACCGGCTCGGCCTCGACATCGCGCGCCGCAGGGTCCCGCGCGGCTGAGCTGACGCCCATCACACGGCCCGTGAGCCTCGCGTGGCGTCATCGCCAAGGGGGCTCTCGGCGCGCTTCGTGATGAAACGCCAGCGCGCGCCAGGCGGACGCCCAGGCGCGGATCTTCAACCGTAAAATCCGAGAGACGTATGGCTGACGATCGATCCCTCCTCGGGGTCGACGCACTGCTCGTAGTGCAGCATCTCGCCGCGCGATGACGGCGGGAGCGCGCGGAGCAACGTGTAGATGGGGCCGAGGCCGCAGACGCGACGGCTGGCGAGGTCCCGAGCCACGTCGACGAAGAAGCCCGGCGCATCGATCGACGTCGCGCGCTCGATCGAGGCGAGGTCGCGGTCGCGCAGCGCCGTCCGCTGGCGCTCGTCGAGGGGCGCAGGATCACCGAAGCGCGGGCCGACGTGGGCGAGGTCCGCTCCTGCGATGACGAGGACGCGACCGGGACGCTTCGCCAGGGCGTCGCCGAGCGCCCTCAGGAACGACTCGGCCCCATCATCTTGCGCGGGGTCGCGACGCCGCGCCTGACACTCCGAGAGGCCGCAGAGGATCGGCACGATCGACGCCGCGCGGCCGCCGAGGAGGTGCCGCACGAACACGGCCTGAAACTCGATCGAGTGCTCGTTCTTGTGGAGGTACTGGTCCTCGCGCACGTCGAAGCGGCTCGCCGCCGCGAGCTCCGCGATCATCTCTCGATCTGGCTCGAGAGGACCGAGCGGCGTCGCGAACGTCTTCTCGCAAACGGCGTACGGACGGCGCATCGCGGCGTGCGACGTCCCGAGCAGAACGAACGTATCGACGTTCTCGAGCCCTGGGCCTGCCAGCGCCTGCTCCAGCGCTGCGTAGGCGTGCCCGTAGCCCGTCGCGGCCCGCCAGAGATCCATGTGCGGCGCGCAGAGCCCGACCATGCGCGTCGGCGCGCTTTGCGATGCTACGGCGCGCGTCGCTCCGCCCTGCGGCCGCGCGACCTGGAGGCACTTTCGCTCGATGAAGTCGGCGAGCTTCCGCCGATCACCGTGGTACGCGCCGCCCGCGTGCGCGGCCATCCTGATCGGCGCCGCGTCGAACGATTGCACGACGCTCCGCCGGCGCGCGTGGAATCGCGGGCTGTCGAGCATCCACGCGCGTTCCAGCTCGTCGGCCAGCTGCGACACATGGGCGGCGTCCACGGGCTGGCCCGTCGACCGGGCGGCGTCACGCGCGATCTCGTCGATCGATCGCCTCCCGTCGAAGCGCGCGAGCACGGCAGCGCTCGCGCCAGGAACGACGACAGGAGCCGGCGCGATGCCCTCGGTGTCGCGCAGCATCAACGCGCGGCCATGGCGCTCATCCTGGATGACGACGATCTCTAGAGCTCGAAGCTTCGGGCGCAGCACCGGCATCCACCGCGAGAATAGCGCGTGCGCGCTCGCCGCCCAGCGCGCGGCATCGCAGCATCCGGAACAGGGAACAGCGCCGACGCCCCCGCGGTCACAGCGGCAGCTCGCTCCAGAACGGACGGCGCTGGTGCCCCGCGTCAGAGCGCGCGTCACGATCGCGGATTGCCGCTTCGCAGCGGCGCCGCGTGGAACTAGGGTCGCCCCTTGGAGCTCCGCCCTGCTCCCCCACCCCTTGCGCCGCAGCCGCTTCGGGCTGGCAGTACGTCCTATCACCACGAGAGCGCCTCCGAACGAATGCGTCGAACCACGCCCCTCGATCCACCCGTCCGTGAAGCTGATCTGCTCACCGAGCTCGCGGCCGTGTACCGCGAGGCGGAAGAGGTCTTCAGCGGCTGGACGTGCGAGGCCTCGACCGAGTGCTGTCGGTTCGGCATCACGGGCCGCGAGCCGTACGTGACGTCCGTCGAGCTCGCTGCCGTCCGGCGCGCGATCGCGGCTCGCGGGGGCCGCCGAGCGCTCGAAGGGATCGTGCGAGCAGACGGGGCGGGACCGCCCGAGCCGGGCGTGTCCGCCGGCGGCCCGAGCCGGCGACGCGCGCTGCCGCAGGCGTCGGAGCGGCGGTGCCCGATGCTCACCGACGCCGGCCGCTGCGCGATCTACGCGGCGAGGCCCCTCGGGTGCCGCACGTTCTTTTGTGATCGCGCCTCCGCTGGATCCCCGGTCCGCCACAACGACGTGACCCGGCTCGTCCGCAAGGTGCAGGAGATCGCCGCGCGACACGAGCCGAGTGGCGACCTCGGCCGTCCGCTCACCCGCGCCCTGGCGGAGGCCGGACCGAGCGCCGCGGGCGCGCCGCCCAGGACGAGCAGCGCGGCACGCGCTCGCCGCGGCCGCTGAGGTCCACCGCTCAGGTCCGCTCGACCGCCATCACGCCGGGGATCCGCTGCAGGCGCCGGATCACGCTCTTCAGCTGCGCGAGGTCGGAGCAGAGGAACGTGAACGTGTTCATCGCCCGGCCGTCGTCGCCCGCCCGACAGGTCGCCTCGCTGATGTTGATGCCCTGCTCGTGGAACGTATGGCCGACCGTCGCGAGGATGCCCGGCCGGTTCGCCGTCATCACCTTGATCTGTACGGGGCGGTTGATCTTCGCGCGCGCGTCCCAGGAGATCTCCACGCGGCGCTCCGGGTCCGTGTCGAACGCCTTGGCGCAGTTGCGGCGGTGGACGGTGATGCCGCGGCCGCGCGTGATGAAGCCGACGATCTCGTCGCCTGGGAGCGGGTTACAGCACTTCGTGTAGCGGACGAGGACGTCGTCGATGCCGTTCAGCCGGATGCCGTGGCTGTCGCGCCCGGTGACCTTGCGGACGAGCGACTCGATGCGCCCCTCCTTGATCGACTCGGGCGGCGGGGTCGGCGTGCCCTTCTCGTTCTCCTTGGGCGTGGGCGCGAGGAACTCGCACACCGCGCGGACGCTCACCTTGCCGTAGCCGACCGAGATGAAGAGCTCGTCGGCCGAGGCGACCCCGAAGCGCTCCATGACCTTGCGCAGCTCGCCCTCGTTCTTCGTGAGGCGACTCAGGCTCATGCTCCGCTGGTGCATCTCCTTCTCGAGGAGCTCGCGACCGAGCTTGAGCGACTTCTCCCGCTGCTCCGTGCGCAGGAAGTTTCGGATCTTCGAGCGCGCGCGGCTGGTCGAGACGTAATCGAGCCAGTCCTTCGAAGGGTGCTGGCTCGGGTTGGTCATCACCTCGACCACATCGCCGTTCCGGAGCTTCGATCGGAGCGGGACGATGGCGCCGTTGACCCGCGCCCCGGAGCAGTGCTCGCCGACCTGCGTATGGATCGCGTACGCGAAGTCGATGGGCGTCGAGCCGCGGGGAAAGACGCGCACGTCGCCCTTCGGCGTGAAGACGTACACCTCGTCCTGGAACAGGTCGACCTTGACGCTCTCCAGGAACTCGGCAGGATCCTTGAGCTCCTTCTGGAACTCCATCAGCTGGCGGAGCCAGCCGAACCGCGCGGCGTCCTTCGGGTCGATGCCGCCGGAGTTGTTCTCCTTGTACTTCCAGTGCGCCGCGATGCCCTGCTCCGCGACGCGGTGCATCTCGTGGGTGCGGATCTGGATCTCGATCCGCTCGCGCCCGGGTCCGATGACCGTCGTGTGCAGCGACTGGTACATGTTCGGCTTGGGCAGCGCGACGTAGTCCTTGAAGCGGCCGGGGACCGGGGTCCACTGCGAGTGGATCACGCCGAGCGTCGCGTAGCAGTCCGCCACCGACTCGACGAGGACCCGGAACGCGATGACGTCGTAGACCTGATCGAAATCGCACTGCTGCGCCTGCATCTTGCGCCAGATCGAGTAGAGGTGCTTTGCGCGGCCGGTGACGTCGACCGCGAAGCCCTGCTCCGCGAGCTTGCCCGCGAGCACCTTCGAGACCTCGTGGATGTACTTGTCCCGCTCCTTCGCGGTCGTCTTGACCTTCTGCGAGAGGTCCGACCAAGCCTCGGGCTCGATGTACCTGAACGACAGGTCCTCGAGCTCGCTCTTGAAGCGCGCGATGCCGAGGCGGTTCGCGAGCGGCGCGTAGATCTCCATCGTCTCCCGGGCGATCCGGTCCTGCGCCTCGGGCTTCATGAACTCGAGCGTCCGCATGTTGTCGAGGCGGTCGCACAGCTTCACGAGGAGCACGCGGATATCCCGCGCCATCGCCACCAGCATCTTGCGGAAGTTCTCGGCTTGCCGATCTTCCTTGGAAGCGAAGTTGATCTTCGAGAGCTTCGTCACGCCGTCGACGAGGAACGCCACCTCCTGGCCGAAGCTGTTCTCGATGTCGGTGGTCGTCGCGAGCGTGTCCTCCACGACGTCGTGCAAGAGCCCGGCGCAGACGCTCGCCGTGTCCAGCTTGAGCTCGGTGATGATCGCGGCGACGCTCGCCGGGTGGGAAAAGTAAGGGTCGCCGCTCTTGCGGGTCTGCCCCTTGTGCGCATCAGAGCTGTAGGCGTAGGCCCGGGCGATGAGATCGACGTCTGCAGCCGGCTGGTAGGTCCGAACGCGATCGACAAGCTCCGTCAACGTCAGCATGAAGAGTTCGGTGGGCGCAATGCGCCCCCTCCCTTTCGCACGCTAACACCGCGATCTAGACCCCGCAATTGTGTCACCATGCGCGGCGCGCGCGCTGCCCGGCGCAGGGCACGCGCGCTCCGCCGCGCGTCCTCGTCGTTCTCGTCGTCCTCATACGTGTTGCACGCGTCCTCGTCCTCCTCTCCGTTCATCTCGATTCATCTCGGAGTTTCCGCTTCGCCCGCCTGCGTCGGGTCGAAGGTTGTCGCGGATTCATGAAAACCATGGAGCCGATCACCGTCTACGTCCACTTCCCCTGGTGCCTCAAGAAGTGTCCCTACTGCGACTTCGTGTCTTTCGCGAAGGCGCGGGACGCGATCGACCACCGCGGCTATGCCGACGCCGTGCTGGCCGAGCTCCGGAAGCGGGAGGATGTGCTGGGCGAGCGCGAGCTCCGGAGCATCTTCTTCGGCGGCGGGACGCCGTCCCTGTGGGAGCCGAACGAGATGGGCAGGGTGCTGTCGGCCATCACCGCGGCCGCCGGCCGGCTCTCGCCGGACCTGGAGGTGACCGCAGAGTGCAACCCGACGTCGCTCGATGAGCAGCGGGCCCGAGCGTTCCGAGCGATCGGAGTGAACCGGCTCAGCATCGGAGTTCAGGGCCTCGACGTCGAGCGCCTCCGGTTCCTCGGGCGCCTGCACGACCCAGAGGGCGGTCTCGGCGCGCTCTCGGCGGCGCTCCGGTCCGGGATGCCGCGCGTGAGCGGCGATCTCATCTACGGTGTCGCGGTCGGAACGGCCGAAGCGGCGCGGGAGCAACGCCCCGAGCACGCCGCCGCCGAGGCGCGCGCCGTGGCCTCGACGGGGGTGACCCATATCTCGGCGTACAGCCTGACGGTCGAGCCCGGCACCTCGTTTGGAGAGCTCGCGCGGCGCGGTCGCCTGCCGCTCGCCGGAGACGATGGAGTGGCGGACACGTTCTTCGCCATCGACGAGGCCCTCGAGGCAGAGGGGCTCGCCCACTACGAGGTGTCGAACTACGCGAGGCCGGGCCACGAGGCGCGCCACAACCTCGGTTACTGGCAAGGCATCGACTACGTCGGGCTCGGGTGCGCCGCCTACGGGACGGTGTCGCGACCGGATCCGCGCTGGGGCCTGCGCTCGGGCGGCGCGGAGGGCCATGGAGGAGCGTTCGCGGTCCGGTACCGGAACATCGTGAGTCCGGAACGGTACATGGCTGCGATGGCCGATGGCGACGAGGCGATCGCCGTGGAGAGCGAGGAGCGGCTCGAGCCGGAGACGCGGCTGTCCGAGCGGATCATGCTCGGGCTGCGGCTGCGCGAGGGGCTCGATCTCGAGGCCGCTGCGGCGGCGCTCGGGGTGCCGGCGTGGCCGCCCTCGCGGCGGAGGGCCGCGGAGCGGCTCGAGCGCGCCGGCCGCCTGGAGGTGGCCGGCGGGCGGGTCCGCGTCCCGCGAGCCGCCTGGGTCTTCGCCGACGGCATCGCGGCCGACCTGTTCTGAAGTAGCGCCGCGAGGGCAGCGCCCGGGCGCTCGGCGCTCGCGGTGGACGCCGGGCCGCGACCGCGCTCCGATGATCGTCCCATGAGCCGTTTGCCTACCGTCGAGGACATCCGCGGCGCCGCCGTGCGCATCGCGCCGCACGCCCACGTGACGCCCGTCATGACCAGCCGGACGATCGACGGCATCGCGGGGGCGCGCGTCTTCTTCAAGTGCGAGAACCTGCAGCGGGTCGGCGCGTTCAAGTTCCGCGGCGCGTGCAATGCGGTGCTGTCCCTCTCGGACGAGGAGGCGCGGCGCGGCGTCGCCACCCACTCCTCGGGCAACCACGCCGCCGCGCTCGCGCTCGCTGCCCGCATCCGCGGGGTCGCCGCGTACATCGTGATGCCCGAGAACGCGCCGGCCGTGAAGCGCGCCGCCGTGGAGGGCTACGGCGCCCGGGTCGTGGGCTGCGCCCCCACGCTTCGGTCACGCGAGGAGACGATCGCCCGCGTGATGTCCGAGACGGGCGCGATCCTCGTCCATCCGTACAACGACGCGCGCGTCATCGCCGGCCAGGGCACGGCCGCGCTGGAGCTCGCGGCCCAGGTGGACGATCTCGACGCCGTTGTCGCGCCCGTGAGCGGCGGGGGGCTGCTCTCCGGGACGGCCATCGCCACCGGCTCGCTGTCGCGCGCGCGCACGATCGGCGCCGAGCCCGAGGCCGCGGACGACGCCGCGCGATCGATGCGCGAAGGGAGGATCCTCCCCTCGAACGACCCGGTCACGATCGCCGACGGCCTCCGCAGCTCGCTCGGCGAGCTCACCTTCGCGGTCCTGCGCGAGCGCGGGGTCGAGATCGTCACCGTGAGCGAAGAGGACATCGTCAAGGCGATGCGCGTCGTCTGGGAGCGGATGAAGCTCGTCATCGAGCCGAGCGCGGCCGTCGCGGTGGCGGCGGTCCTGCGGCGCTCGGTTCAGGGAGCGCGGATCGGGGTCATCCTGAGCGGAGGCAACGTCGATCTGACCCGGCTCCCCTTCACCTGAGCGCGATCGAGGGAGCCACGCGGGCGCCCCGGCTGCGCCGCGCCCGCGCGGGGCACGCGATCCTTTGCCCGAGCGCGAGCGAGCGTTCGATCCTCCCCGCGAGGGCGCGCTGGCGCTCCCCGCTCCCCCTCAGGTACCGCGCCGGTCTCGCGCGAAGCGCAAGGTGGCGCGCACCGCGCTCGACCCCGGGCCGGGCGGCGCCGCCGCGACCGACCGCCCTTGCGCGTCGAGGATGCGCGAGCCGCCCTGGCCTTCGAGCGCAGGTCGGGACGGCCCCCAGTTGGCGTTCACGATCGAGATGCGATGGCGCCGGGCGAGCGCGGGCAGGAGGTCGGCGCGCATGTCCCCTTCCCCGGGCGAATCGACCCACGCCGTGGGGAAGAGCAGCAGATCGGCCTCGTCGAGCGCGTCGCCCGCGTCTTCGGAGAGGAAGTGAACATCGAAGCAGATCGCGACGGTCAGCTTGATGCCGCGCAGCTCGACGATCGGGGTCCCCAGATCTCCAGGCGCCGCCCAGCGCTCCGGGAACCACGGATGACGCTTGCGGTAATGGCACACGCGCCGTCCGTCGCCGTCGAAGACGAGCAAGCTGTTGTAGAAGCGGCCCCCGCTCGCCTCGACGAGGGGGCCGGCCAGCGCGATCCCGTACCTTCGCGCGAGCTCGGCGAGCCGCGCCGCCGACTCGCCGTCGATCGGCTCCGCGAAGCGGCGCAGATCGCTGTCGCCGCGCGGCGAGACGTAGCCCGTGAGGATGAGCTCGGGCAGCAGCACGAGCTCGGCCCCCGCAAGCGCGGACGAGGCGAGGAGACGGTCGATCTCGGCGAGCACGCCCTGCTGGTCGCCGAAGCGCTGCGGCAGCTCGAGCGCGACCACGTCGAGGAGGCGATCGCTCAAGGGCACCACCGGACGCGCCCGCACCGCGAGCACGCTCCCGCGCCGCCCGGCGGCGATCCGGTCGCGTCGCCCTGGACAGCGCAGCGCAACGCCACGGAGCGCCCCCGGCTCAGCGGTGGTTCCGCGCGACCTGGAGCTGGTGGAGGCTCACCGCCAGGTCGACCTGGCGGCGCAGATCCGAGGCGATCCAGGGCTTCGTGATGATCCGGAAGGCCGCGCTTTCCCGGGAGATCTTCTGGATCTGCTCGACGTCCGTCGGGGCGCAGACCAGCACCGGGACGTAGCTCAGCCCCTGCCGGCGCAGCTCGCGCAGCAGCGCGAGCCCGCTGAAATGAGGCATCCGATAGTCGGCGACGACCACGGCGGGCGGCTCCTTCACCGCAGCCGCCAGCGCGCGGCGAGGGTCCCCGAAGGTGCGGACCTGGTAGCCGGAGCGGAGCGCCCGATCCATGAGGTCCAGGTTGAGCTCCTCATCGTCGACGGCGTAGAGGAGGGCTCCTTGGCCCCGACCACTCGAAGGTGGCGGCATGCTGCCGGAGTGCGGGGCATTGCCCATCAAGCGCGAGGGTATCAGACCTCTTCCTCCCGCACCACGCGCTCAAGCCGAGGCGATCTGGTTGCCTGCATCACGCCAGCGAAGGCAGCCGAGCGCACGACACCACGGGAAGGCCGGTAGAGGTGGGACTCGCGTCGACCCGACACCCGGCCGGCCCCGGCCTGCCTCGCGTCGCTTCAGCCGACCTCGAGGCGGCGCGAGCGATCAACCTGGACCGGCAGCGGCGTTCACGATCCACTCCGGCGGCGTTCGGCGGTAAGAGATCAGGAGATGCCCGCTCGCGATGGATTGCTCGAGGTCGGCGCGCTCGTGGACGGCCGGTATCAGGTGCTCGGCCACCTCGGGAGCGGCGGCCATAGCGTCGTCTACGATGCGCGCCAGATCGTGACCACCCAGCGCGTGGCGCTCAAGCTGCTTCGGCCCGAGGTGCTGCGGCGCTCGCGGGAGTCGGGCTCCCAGGAAGCGCGCTTCGAGCGGGAGATGCAGGTCATCGCCCAGCTGAGCCACCCGAACATCGTTCGCCTGCTCGACGCCGGGCGCCTGCCCGAGGGCGAGCTCTACCTTGCGCTCGAGTACGTCGACGGCGAGACGCTGACCGCGCGCTGCCAGCGTACGAGGGGGGTCGAGCCGAGCGAGGCGAAGCGGCTGATGCTGCAGGTGCTCGACGCCATCGGCTTCGCCCACGAGCGCGGCGTCGTGCACCGCGACCTCAAGCCGCACAACATCATGGTCGCCGGGTCGGGCAAGCGGACACACGCCAAGGTGCTGGATTTCGGCATCGCCGCGCTCATCGGCGAGGCCCGGTCCGCCGACTACCGCGCGCTCACCCCCACCGGGGAGTTCAACGGGACCCCGGCCTACATGGCCCCGGAGCAGCTCGTGCAGTCCACCCCGACCACAGCGGCGGACATCTATGCATGGGGGCTCACCTTTCTTGAGTGCCTGATCGGCGCGCCCGTGATGCACGAGGCCACGGTCGCGGAGGTCATCTTCCGCCAGCTGAGCCCCGAGCCGGTGCCGATCCCCCGCGCGCTCCGCGGCCACCCCCTCGGCGCGCTGCTCGAGCAGGCGACCGCCAAGTCGCCGGCGCACCGCTTCCGGTCCGCCCGCGAGGCCTACGAGCTGCTGGAGGAGTGCGACGTGTCGGAGATCCCGTGGCCGCTGCCGCCCGATCCCGGCCACGCCGCCTCGCAGAAGGAGCGCGGCGGCGCCCTGGAGCAGCGGGCGATCGCGACGCGACCGGCGCGGCAGGTCGAGGCCGAGCAGGAGACCCAGCTCGTGCCCTCCGAGCAGATCGAGCCGCCGCCGGGCACGGTGCGCAAATCCCCCGAGCAGCAGCGGCAGGACGAGCGGCTCGGCGCCGCGCCGACGCTCGCGATCCCAGGCCGCAACCTCGCGCCCGCCGCGGCGCCGGCGAGGCCGATCCGCAACGCGTCGATCCACCTGGGCGCCTCCGGGAGCCCAGAGACGGCGCCGGCGACGAACTTCACCTCCCGCCCCAGCGTCGCGCCCGGGACGCGGCCGATGTCCACCAGCGGGCGCGGCGAGCGCCGCCAGCTCACCGTGCTGGTCTGCGGGCTCGCCGGCGCCGAGCGCATCGCGGACACGGTCGACAGCGAGGCGTTCCACGAGCTCGTCCAGATGTATCAGGCGGTGTGCGCCCAGGTGATCGGGGCGCACGAGGGGGTCTTCCTCCGCTCCCCAGGCGAGGAGACGATCGCGTATTTCGGCCACCCCGTCGCGAGGGAGGACGACGCCCTCCGCGCCGTGCAGGCGGCGCTCGATCTGGTCGAGCAGATGTCCCGCCTGAACGCGCGCGAGCTCGTGTCCATGCCGCTGTCCGTGCAGGTCGGCGTGCACACAGGGATCGTCGTCGTGGCGGACAGCGACGCCGCGCCCTCGCTCGCAGGCCCGACCTTGAACGCCGCGACGCAGCTGAAGGCCCACGCGGAGCCGGGCACGGTGCTCGTCAGCCGCGCGACGCTGAAGCTCGTCGAGGGCTATTACCACGTGGACGCACTCGGCGAGATCAGCCCGAAAGAGGCGCGCCAGCCGATCGAGGTCTTCGCGGTGCACGGGCGCACGACCGCGCGGGACCGGCTGGACGCGAGGATGCAGCACGGGCTCACGCCGCTCGTCGGGAGAGACAGCGAGCTCGACGAGATCGCCGCCCGGTGGACGCGGGCCGCGGGGGGCGCGGGGCAGGTCGTGCTGATGACGGGCGAGGCGGGGATCGGCAAGTCGCGGAGCGTGCGCGCGTTCCGCGACCGGCTGGCCGGGACGCCGCACCTGTGGCTCGAGGCGCGCTGCTCGCCGCAGCTCCAGAACAGCGCCTTCTATCCGGTGATCGAGCTGCTCAAGGCGCTGCTCGCGGGCGATCGCGAGCGCGCGAGCACGCTGAGCGGCGCCGCGCCGTCGACGGAGCGCGGCGCAGGGATCGAGCCGCGCGAAGACCGGCTCGCGCGGCTGGAGAAGCTGCTCGCCGAGGCGGAGGCGGGGCCGCTCGCCGTCCCGCTGCTCGCCGCGCTGCTGTCGATCCCGACCGAGGGACGCCACCCCGTGCCGGCGCTCACCCCGCAGCGCCAGCGGCAGGAGACCATCTCTTCGCTCCTGCAGCTCTTCCTCGGGCTCGCCGATCGGCAGCCGCTCGTGCTCACGGCCGAGGACCTGCACTGGGCCGACCCGTCGACCCTGGAGCTGCTCGGCCGGCTCATCGACGAGGGGCGGCCGTCTCCGCTGCTGCTGCTCCTGACCGCGCGCCCGACGTTCGCGCCGCCGTGGCCGGTGCGTTCGCACTTCACCCAGATCTACCTCGCCCCGCTCAACGCCGAGCGAATGCGGGCGCTCGTCCAGCAGCTGGCCGGCGCGTACGCGACGAGCGGCGCGCCGGGCATGAAGGCGTCGCTGCCGGACGAGGTGATCCGGACGCTCGCCGAGCGCAGCGATGGCGTCCCGCTGTTCGCCGAGGAGCTCACGCGCATGGTGGTCGAGTCGGCCGCCGCGCAGGCCGCCGCAGGGGAGTCGACCGGCGCGCCGAGCGCCGCGCGCCCGGGGGTGGGCGCGCTCGAGATCCCGACCACCCTCCAGCACTCGCTGATGTCGCGCCTCGATCGCCTGGGCCCCGCCAAGGAGGTCGCGCAGCTCGGCGCGGTGTTCGGCCGATCGTTCGGCTACGAGGCGCTCGAGCAGTGCGCGGCGGGCAGCGCGGGCGCCGAGCCGCTGCTCATGGCGTCGAGCCCCGAGGCGCTGCGCGAGGCGCTCGCGCAGCTCGTCGACGCCGAGCTGCTCTTCCAGCGGGGGCGCCCCCCGCGCTCGACGTACACGTTCAAGCACGCGCTGGTGCAGGATGCCGCCTACCAGTCGCTGCTCCGCAGCACCCGGCAGGTGTACCACGCGCGCATCGCCGCCGTCCTCGCCGAGCGCTCCACGGATACGCCGCCCGAGCTGCTCGCGCGGCACTACACAGAGGCCGCGCTGATCGGCCCCGCCGTCGCTGCGTGGCAGCGCGCGGGCGAGGCCTCGCTGTTCTCGTCGGCGCACGCCGAGGCGATCAGCCAGCTCAGCCGCGGGCTCGAGCTCCTCAAGCAGCTCCCGGAGACGAACGAGCGGACGCGCCACGAGATCACGCTGCAGACCACGCTCGGCGTCCCGCTGATGATCACGCGCGGCTACGCCGCCCCGGAGGTCGAGGCGACGTACGCGCGCGCGCACGCGCTCTGCCGCGAGGCGGGCTCCTCGCCGCAGCTCTTCCCCGCGCTGTGGGGGCTCTGGATCTTCTTCCACGTCCGCGGCGACTACGCGCTGGCGGAGCAGCACGGCGAGCAGCTGCTCGCGCTCGCCGAGAGCACGGGCGACGCCGGCATCACGCTGGGCGCCCACCAGGCGCTCGGCGCGACGCGCTTCCTCCGCGGGCACCTCCGCGAGGCCCGCGAGCACTTCAACAAGGTGCTCGCGCTCTACGATCCCGCGCGTCACCTCCCGCTCGCCTTCCTCTTCGGCCAGGACGCCGCGGCGTTCTCCCTGTCCCACCTCGCCTGGATCGCGCTCCACCTCGGCGAGCCGGAGCGCGCCAGGGCCTCGGTCGACGAGGCGATCGCGCTGTGCGAGGAGCTGAACCAGCCCGTGAGCCGCGGCTTCGTCGAGCACTTCGCGGCCGTGCTGTGCTGCCTGCTCGGCGATCTCGCGGGCGCGGAGGCGCACGCGCACGCGCTCAGCAAGCTCTCCGAGGAGGTGGGCATGCCCCACTGGGCGGCGCTCAGCCAGATCGACCTCGGCTGGGCGACGGCGGCGCGCGCGGCCGATGGCCCGGCCGGCGAGGCGGCGCGCGCGCGCCACGCGGAGGGCGCCGCGCGCATCCGCGGAGGCCTGGCGATGCTGACGGGCGTCGGCAGCCGCGTGTCGCTCACCTACTGGCGGTCAGCGCTCATCGAGGCGGAGCTCGGCGCGGGCAACGTCGACGAGGCCAGCGCGCTGCTCGCCGACACGCGGGCCTTCGTCGAGAAGAGCGACGAGCGCTACTTCGAGCCAGAGCTCTATCGGCTCGAGGGCGAGATCGCCCTCGCGCGCGGCGCGCCGACGGCCGCGGAGGCGCGAGATCGGGCCGAGGCAGCCTTCCGGCGCGGGCGCGAGATCGCGGAGGGTCAGGGCGCGCTCGGCCTTCTGGCGCGTCTCTCCGAGCGCCGCGCGGCCCTCCCCTGAGCGGAGGGCGACGCGCTGGAAGAGATGAAGCAGCGCGCCCAGGCGGCGCGTCCCGCCGCGTCCCGCCGCGATGCGACCGCCGGAGACGCCGCAGGAGCTCCGGAGCGCGGCGCTAGAGCGCGCCGTGACTGGGCATCGGCACCCGCCAGGCGACGATCTCGGCGTGCTGCTCGCGGCTGAAGGGCCGCTCGAGGAGCCGCGAGCAGGACTGCCGTGAGCGGAACAGCTCGAGGATGTAGCCCATGCGCTCGGGCAGCGACGCCCAGTCCTCTGCGCCGCAGCCGTGCGTCGTCTGGTCGTGCGCGCCGTACTCGCTCAGGAGCTCGCGGAGCTCGCGATCCTCGATGGTCGCGAGCTCGGCGCAGTGGAGCGGCAAGCCGGGCGGCGCGGGCAGGTCGTGGCCGAGATCCAGGAGCTCGTCCGGCAGGCGCATGGTCATCATTTCCTTCGTGGCCAGCAGGCGCCAGAGCGCCTGCACCTTCTCGGCCTGCTCCCGGATGACGGACCTCAGCGCCTCGGGCAGGAGCCGTCCGGGGACGCCGACCGAGTCGCGCACGCAGCGGACGGGCGCGTTGAGCGCCCGCGCGATGTACGGCTGGAGCCGCACCTGCTCGTGCAGCCCGACGAGCGCATTGGCGAGGAGGATCAGCTCCGCTTTCCTGTCCTTGTCCTCCGTGAGCATCGCCTCGTGGTAGCGCACCACGGCGCTGCGGAGCAGCCCCTGTCCGCCCTCCCGAGACTCCCCTGTCTGCAGCCCGTCGAGCAGGGCGGCGAGCTGCGCGTCGCCGGGCCGCGGGCACTCTCGATAGAGCTGGATCATGCGGACGAACAGGGGTCCGAGCTCCTCGAAGACCTTGAGATTGCCGAGGGCGATGTCCGAGCTCAGCTCGCGCAAGATCCGCTCTGGGATCTCCATCAGATCGAGTCCATGACCCCACCAGGGCGTGAGCAGGTTGACGCCGCTGACGAGCGGAGCGCGCTCGGGCTCGCCCTTGCCGCGCCCCGTCGCGATGCCGGCGCGCTGCGAGATCACCTCCCGCTCGTCCTCGTCCGAGAGGATCAGCTCCCGGAGCACCGCCGGCACCTCCTCGTTGCGGATGAAACGCCCGGCCGTCTTCGAGGCCCACGTGGCGAAGGTGCACCAGTGGGCGTTGCGTCCGCCGAGCAGCTTCACGAGCTCCGCGGAGATCTCGTAGTAGCACTGGGTGATGAGCAGGTTGCGCAGCACCGGCTGCCGCTCCAGCGCGATGACCGCAGGCACATGGTCGAGCAGCGAAGGCAGCTCGGACACCTCCGAGAGCCGCACGCCAGAGTGCGTCCTCGCGGTGGTCCGCGCCGGGCGCTCCACGACGCCGCTTCGCGTCACCCGGAGCGCCGGCGCCTCCGCGGGCGACGAGAGGGAAGGCCGATAGACACCATCCTGGAAATGGCCGGAGTGCTCGCTCGCCGCTACCGCAGCCATCAGCGGCTTCACAGGGGTCGTCATTCTCCCGTGCTATCTCCAATCGCTACTAGCTGTCCATACCTGTCCATAAGTTCATGATGAAAAAGGCCGGCTGGCACACGGGATGCTGAACATGTGACGCCGGTCACACAGCGACATGTTCAGCGGCGTTCAGCCACGTTTAGCCACGCTCGGGCATGCTCGGCCGCGTTCGGCCGATTGAACAGGCCCAGCGGCCTCAGGGCTGCGGAGGAGCGGGCGGCGGGGGCGCTGAAGAGGCCGCCGTCGCCACGGCGCTTCCGCCGCGAGGCCAGGTCGTGACGCTCACCCGACGCTCTCGGCCGAAGGTCCGCGCAACGACGGCGCGGACGTCGGCCGGCTCGACCTCCTCGAGCGCGCGGAGCAGCCTCGGCAGGCTGCCTGGGTCGAGCGCAGCGCGCAGCCGCAGGTCCGTGATCGGCCGAGGGGACGCGGGCGGCGGCGCGACCGTGGCGCGCCGCGTGAGCTCTCTCTCGAGATCCAGCTTGAGCAAGGCCTTCGCGAGGGCCAGCTCCTTCCAGGTGGGCCCGGACGCCGCGAGCGACGCGAGCTCGGCGTCGAGGCGCTGCTCCAGCTCGGCGGCGCTGCGCGACGGCGCAGGGGTGAGCTCCACCGCCGCGACGCTCGCCTGGGCGCCGAGCGACAGGCGCCCCGTCACCGCCGACGCGAGCTGCCCCTCCGTCACGAGGGCCTTCGCGAGCCGCGCGACGCGCGGGCTGACGAGGATCTCCATCGCCACCCGGAGCGGCGCCTCGTCCGTGCTTCCCTCCGGCGGCGCGATCCAGCCATAGAGCAGCCGCGGCGCCGGCACCGCGTCCTCGATGACGATCCGCTCCTCGCGCGGATGCGGCCCGATGGGCCGCTCCGGCTCCTCGACGGCGCGCTGGAGCGAGCGCGCAAGCGCCTGCTCGACCGCCGCGCGAGAGACGTCGCCCGAGAGCGCGATCGTCGCCTGGGCCGCGGCGCGCTCGCGCCGGAGCGACTCGGTGAGCAGGAGCTCGCTCGCCGCGCCTGCGTCGCCGCGCGCCCCTATCAAGGTGCCCTCCAGCGGGTGGCCGGCGGGGAACAGCGCGTCCCCGAGCGCCAGCCACGAGGGGCCGTACGGCGCCCGCTCGAGCGCGCGCCGCGAGGCCGCGCTGGCCTGCCGCCTGAGCTCGGCCACGCGCGCGTCGCTCGCCTCGCCGAGCAGCATCCTGAGCCGCGCGGCGACCAGATCGATGCCGACGTCGAGATCCCGCGGAGGCACGGTGATCGCGACGCGCGCCTCGCTCGCGAGCGCGGGCCCCGCCGCGCCGGCGTCGCTCGCGGACCGCACCGGGACGGCGACCGCCGCGCTGATCGAGACGAGCGGCGCCGCGGGGTCTTCGCGCAGGTCCACCGCGATGCCGTTCGGGAGGCGGAAGCGCTGCACCTGCTCCTGGCCTCGCCCCGCGAGGAGGCCGATCTGCTTCTCGATCGCCGCCTCGCGCCCCTTGAGGGCGCGGCGCGCGCTCGGGCCTCCGACGTCGTCGAAGGGCGACGTCGAGGCGAGGCGCCCGCTGCGGACGCCGAGCGGGTCGTCCTCGAAGGCAGGGCGAAAGCCGACGCCGCCGCCGATCATCACGATCGGGAGCCTCGCGTCGAGCGCCTCCGGGTTGCCGAGGAGCGGCATGGGCGCCGGCGCCTGGCCGGGCGGGGTGAAGAGCGGGAGCCGGTTCCGACCGAGCGACACGGGGCGGGGCGGCAGCGACGCGCCGTCCAGCGCGAGCTCGCCCATCGCGGCGCGCTGCGGCAGCCCGGCGCTCGCCGCGCCGTCGCCCTCGTCCTCGTCGAGCTCCTCGTGGTCGAGGTAGGCGGGAAAGAGGGCCATCGCGCGCGCGACGCGATCGGCGGGCAACGAGATCAGGTGGTCGACGCGGCCGGGCGGGACACGGTCGCGCAGGAGCTCGGGGTTGTGCTCGCGCAGCACGGCCGTCGAGATGCCCGCGGCGCGCGCGATCGTGCGGAGCCGCGTCCCCGGCGGCACCGCGACCTCGCCGAGGTCGAGCGGCGGGAGCGGCGCGACGTCGGGCAGATCCAGCCCGAAGCGCCCGCGGTTCGCCGCGACGATCGCGAAGGCCATGATCTGCGGCACGTAGTCCGCGGTCTCCTTGGGGATGGCGCCGGCCTGCGAGAGCTCCGCGAGCCCGATGGGCCCGCGGGCCTCGGGATCGCGCGCCGCCGCGACCTTCGACAGCGCGCGGAGGACGCCCTCGTGACCGAGGTTGTACGCCGCCAGCGCGAGGTCCCAGCGGCCGAAGCGCTCGTACAGGTCGCGCAGGTGGGCGGTCGCGGCGTCCGTGGCCCGCGTGATGCCCATGCGGGCGTCGATCCACTCGGACTGCTCGAGCCCGTAGGCCTCGCCCGTCCTCGGCATGAACTGCCAGAGCCCCGCCGCGCCGGCCGGCGAGACCGCCCGCGGGTCGAAGCCGCTCTCGATCGCCGCGACCCAGAGCAGATCCTCCGGGAGGCCCGCCTCGCGGAGCGAGCGCTCGACGATCTCGCGGTACGCGCCGGCGCGCCGGAAGCGGCGCAGGAAGAGGGCGCGTCCCTCCTCGGACTGCGCGAAGAAGCGGACGAACCGCATCGCGCGGCGCGTGAGGGGCACGTCGAGGTCCGGCATCGCCAGCGTGGCCAGCACCGCGCCCTCGGGGTCCTCGAGATCCTCGTCCGCCGCGGGCTGGAACTCGTGCACGAGGAGCGCCGTGAGGGCGGGCGGCGCGTCGCCAGCGGGCGGAGGGCAGGCGTCGGCCGTCGCCGCGAGGGCGGGCGCGCGGTCGAGCAGGCTGGGATCGCGGAAGGCGCGGTACGCCGCCGAGAAGGACGCGCGCACCGACGGCGCCTGGCCGACGGCCGCGCCCGAGATGCAGAGCAGCGCGCCGAGCCCGGTCCACAGAGCGGCTCGCCGTGCCCAGCTCATCGACGTGGATCTTGCTCCGAAACCGCCCGCCGGCGCTACGGCAAAGCGCGGAGACAACGACGGCGCTGTGGGTAGCTCGACATCGCCGCGCTTCCCGGTGCGCGCCGGCGCGCCCGCGGCGATCCGCGGCTTCCGGCGATCTTCCCGCTCGATTTCCTCGGCGATCTGCCCCGGCGCCGCGCCCCGCGCGCGCCCGGGACCGACGGCCCTCGCTGCGACCAGCACTAGCCGCCCGCGTCCGGGCGAGCTAGCAAGCGTCAGCGATGCGCTCGTCTCAAGCCGGCCCCCCTTCAGAGAAGAGCTCTCGGCTGGGCGAGGTGCTCGACTTCATGAAGCTCCTGTGGGCCGTCGATCACGGCCTGCAGTCGACGTCGAAGCGCATGGAGGCGAAGATGGGCGTGACGGGCCCGCAGCGGCTCGTCATCCGCATCGTCGGGCGTTACCCCGGGATCTCCGCTGGGCAGCTCGCCGAGATCATGCAGCTGCACCCGAGCACCCTCACGGGCGTGCTCAAGCGGCTGCAAGAGCGCGGCATCATCGAGCGCCGGGTCGACCCGAAGGACGGGCGCCGCGCGCTCCTGGGCCTCACCGCGCGCGGGCGCGAGCTCGACAGCCTCCGCACCGGCACGGTGGAGGCGGCCGTGCGACAGGCGCTGAAGTCGGTGCCGCGACGCAAGCTCGACGCAGCGCAGGACGTGCTCGCGGCCGTCGCCGAGGCGCTGCAACCGCAGCAGGGCGACGAGTAGCGCGGCTGGTCGGATCGGCGCGCGCGGCGCGCGATCCAGCGAGGGCAGCGCCGGTCGGAGAATGCCTGCAGGCGCGCACGGCGCTGGAGCCGCCGCGCGCCGAGCGAACGGCGCTTCGCGCCCCGAAGCTCGGCGCGCGGGTGTGATCCGCGCGAAGCGCAGGGCTGGGCCGCGACCCGCAGCCCCTCCCGACATCGAACGGAGAAACGGCGGTCGTCCGCACGGCGATCCGCTCCTCGCCGTCTCCGTGACAGAGGATGTCGCCGCGCCGGACCCGTGAATCGAGGCATTCGGCGCGATCTCCGCGCGGCGCGCGCCGCGCCGAGCGCCTCTCATCACCACGACGGGGGAACAATGAGGCACTGGGTTCTTGGCTCCATCAGCGCGGCGATCCTCGCCGCGGCGTGGGGCTGCGGCTCCGACGAACGAGTCGGGAAAGCAGAGTCGGGAGGCGGCGGAAACGCAGCGGGAGGCGGCGGGCACGCAGCGGGAGGCGGCGGGACCGGGAGCCAGGCCGCAGCCTGCACGATCACGGCCGCGGGGCTGAAGGTGAGCAGCGGCCGCGGGATCACGCCCTCGATCGCGTGGACCGGGGCGGGCTTCGCCATCGCCTGGCAGGAGCGCGCGGCCGACGAGGGCGACATCCACCTCGCCATGGTCGACCCGGAGGGCAACAAGCTGCGGGAGGAGGTGATCGATGACGGGCCGGGCGTCTCCAGCCACCCGAGCGTTCACCGCGACGGGCAGGGCCTGCTCGTCCTCTGGCAGGATCAGGACGGCGCGGGCAGCGTCGTGCGCGGCCGCCGCGCGACGCTGGAAGGCGCGGCCGAAGGCGCGGCCTTCGATCTGGCCAGGAGCGGAGCGGCCGAGTCCTGGCCCACCGCGGCGGCGAGCCAGGACGGGACGCTCGTCGCGTGGATGGACACGGGCGGGTCGCAGCTCGGCCACCTCGACAGCGGCGCGCTGAGCAGCTCGGTGCCGCTGGATCAGGCGCAATTTCCAGCCGTCGCCTCGGACGGCGAGAAGACCGCGGTGGTCTGGACCCAGGGCGACGCGCTCGACTTCGCCAGGCCGGGCCAGGAGAGCGCTCCGCTCGATCCGATCGCGCACCCGGGCGTCACCGCGAAGCTGCCGCGCGTCGTGCTCGGCGGGGACGACGCCTTCCTCGTCTGGGAGGACACCCGCAGCGGCACGGAGCAGATCCGCGCGCTCCGGATCTCCGCGCAGGACGAGGTATCGCCCGAGGCCATCGTCTCGCGGGGCGAAGGCAGCGCCAACTGGCCGGCGCTCGCGTGGACAGGGCACGGCCTCGCCGTCGCGTACTACCAGTTCCGCGACGGCCCCCCGGGCGTCTTCGTCACGCTGCTGAGCCGGGATCTCGAGCCCGTGGGCGGCGAGCTCGAGGCGAGCGGCGGCGCGACCGCCCGGTACCCGGCGCTGGCCTGGACAGGCCAGGAGCTCGGAATCGCCTACACGGAGCAGGACCAGGGCATCCGGCTCTCGCGCGCCAGCTGCCCGTAGCTCGTCGAGCCCGCGCGGCGCGGCCCTCCACGAGGGGTCCTCGCATCCCGCGCCGCGCGCACGGCGGCGCGCGGGGACGCGGCCTGGCCGCCCGCGACGGCGCGAGGTCATCGCTCGACGCAGCGCAGCCCGATCGGCCGCGGCGAGGCGCCCGCGTCGCCTGACGCGGCCCGGATCGAACCCTGCAACCGCCCTCGATGTGGCCGTCCTCCCCTGCGCCGTTGCGATCCTAATCTGCACAGCCGTGCTCGGCGCCTACGCCGTGCGCGTCGCGCGCCACGGCCGACCCGCGATGCCGCGGCTCGGCGCCTCTCCAGGGAGCGCGCTGCTCCCGAGGCCGGTGGTCGAGGCCTTCTACTGGTCCTTCCACGCCCCCGCGCGCGCGCTCGTTCGCCTCGGCGTCTCGCCGGACGCGCTCACCTACCTCTCGCTCGGCCTGTCGCTCGCCTGCGCGCCGCTGCTCGCGGCCGGCCGCTTCCGGTCCGGCGCGGCGCTGCTCATCGCCGGCGCCGTCCTCGACGCGCTCGACGGCATGGTGGCGCGCGAAGGCGGCAGGGCGTCGCGCGCCGGGGCGGTGCTCGACTCCTGCCTCGACCGCCTGTCCGACGCCGCGCCGCTCATCGGCCTCGCCGTCTTCTACAGGGAGCACCCCGCGGCGCTCGCGATCCCGCTCGTCGCGATGGTCGCGTCGTCGCTCGTGAGCTACGCGCGCGCCAAGGCCGACGCCTACCGGATCTCGCTGCCCGACGGGCTGATGCGCCGGCACGAGCGGCTCGCCTACCTCGTCGCGGCGCTCGTCTTCGGCCCGGCCGTGCCGGCCACGCGGCTGACCGGCGCCCTCCCCTTCCCGATCACGCTCGGCTGTCTCGCCCTCGTGGCAGGCGTCGGCCTCGCCGCGGGCCTGCGGCTCGTGCAGCGCACGCGCGCCGCCCTCGCGGCGGCCGACGCGGCGGCGCTGCCCGGGCCGAGGACGACCGCGCGCTCCGGTGGAGAGCCCCCGCGCCTGCTCCGCGGCGGAAAGGCCACGAGCGCGCCGCTGTGATGCCGACCAGGGCGGCGCGGCTCAGGCCGGCGGCGCCTTGCCGCTCGCCGAGGCGTCGGGCTCCCAGAGGAGCTCCGGCGTGCCGAGGAGCGCGGCCGCCCAGCGGCTCCAGACGAAGAGCGCGTCGCTCAGGCGGTTCAGGTAGCGGACCGCGTGCGGATCGGCCTGGCCAGCCTGGGCGAGGCGCACGCAGCAGCGCTCCGCCCGGCGGCACACCGTCCGCGCGACGTGGAGGTCGGTGTTGAGCCGCGAGCCGCCGGGGAGGACGAACGAGCGCAGCGGCGGCAGCTCGGCCTGGCAGCTGTCCATCTCGGCCTCGAGGAGATCGATCTCGGCCTGCGTCACGCGCGGCTGCTTCGGGTGGACGTCCTCCGGGAGCGTCGCGAGGATCGACCCGAGGTTGAAGAGCTCGTGCTGGACGCGGAGCAGCGTGCGCCCGAGCTCCACGAGGCGCTGGGTGCCCTCGCCCGGCGCCCCCGGGAGCAGCTCGATCAACGTCTGCCGCGCGGCGCCGACGAGCGCGTTGAGCTCGTCGACGGTGCCGTAGGTCTCGATCCGCGCGTCGTCCTTCGGGACGAGCTGCCCGCCGACGAGCCGGGTCAGGCCGCCGTCCCCCTGCCGCGTGTAGACGCGGTTGATCGTGATCTTCGGCGCCTTGAAGACGCGCGCTCCGCTGCTCTCCCCGGCAGCCGGCGCGTGGTCACCCGTCCTGCGCGTATCGTCGTCGCTCACGGGGAGCTCACGTAAGGCGTCGTCGCACGAGGGTCAAGAAACGCCGCCGGAGGCGATGTTGACGTTCCTCCGGAGGAAGTGGAACAGTCCTGTCCTATGCGCTCAGCAGGGCCGCTGCTCCGTCATCCCCTCTCCCTCGTCCTCGTCCTCGCCGCGATCCCCGCCGCGGCGGGCTGCGCCGCCGAGCCCGCCGCGCGACCGGCGCCGCAGCCCGCCGTCACGGCGGAGATGGCGCGCATCGCGGAGAGCCAGCGCCGCGTCGACGAGGCGAGCCGCGCGCTGTCCGACAAGCGGTACGCCGAGGCGCGCGGGCTGCTCGACAAGGCGAGCGGGCTCGGCGTCGACTCGCACCGGTACCAGATCGGCGAGCTGCGCGAGAAGGTCGACAGGCGCGAGGCGAAGGACTGGGCCAACGACGCCGCCGAGCTGCTCGACCAGAAGGAGTGCGAAGCCGCGTTCGACAAGCTGTCGGCGCGGATCGACGAGCTGAAGAGCGAGGCGTTCACCCACGAGGTCCGGCGGCTCGTGGCGGCGCAGGCCGCGGCGTGCGCGAGCAAGAAGGTCGACGACGCGACCATCGCCGGCAAGCTCGCGGAGGCGCGCGCGTTCCTCGCGGCCCCGCCGACGAGGACGGTCCTCGGCGACGCCGGCACGGACCGGCTCACGGCGGAGCTCGACGCCACCATCGCCGAGGTCCTCTATGGCCAGGTCGAGGCGGATGTCTCGGCCGGACGCTGGGCGAGCGTGGTCGAGAAGCTCGACGCCGCCGTCAAGCGGGGAGACGTCTCCGAGGAGCAAGGGAGCGCGATCCTCGGGCGGGTCCGCGCGGCCGCGGCGCCACGGCTGGCCGAGCTCGCCGGCAGAGCGCTCGGCTCCCAGAACGCAGAGGCGACGCTCGGACAGCTCGACGCGACCATCGCGCTCCTGCGCTGGGAGGCGCTCGCGCCCGACGGGGCCGAGCTGCCAGGGAGCAGCGCGCTGCCCGAGCCGCTCGCGCGGAAGCGCGCCGCCCTCGCGGCGTGGGTCGAGGCGCGGAAGGTCGGGATGAAGCCCATGAAGAAGCCGGAACAGCGCTGGTCCCACGGCACCGTCCAGGCGTCGCCTGCGTCGGACAGCGACGGCGAGCCGAAGCGCAGCCTCCCGCCCTCGACCCCCGTATGGGTCATCGGCCAGACCAAGGACCTCGCGCTGGTGACCGCTGTCGACCCCGGCACGGCCGTGGTCACGGCGGCGTTCGACGTCGCGATCGGGTGGGTGCCGCTGGCGCGCCTCGCCCGGGAGCCGACCGTCGACTGGCTGCCGCCGAACGACCAGCTGAAGGGCGAGCGCGTGTGGGGCCCGCTCCGGGAGAAGCAGCCGACGCTCGAGCTCGGTGTGGTGAGCGACGTCCAGGGAGCCGATATCACCGTCCGGCGGCTCGCCGACGACGCCGAGATCAAGCTGCCACGCAAGCAGCTCCGCAGCGGGCGCCTCGCCCCGGGCACCAAGGTGCTCGCGCTCTGCAAGTCGGAGAACGAGCCGGCCACGATCATCGACGTGCCGCCCGCAGGCCGCGTCGCGCTCATCCAGTGCGAGGGAGGAATGCAGAAGGAGGAGCCCCTCGCCTCGCTCCGATCGCGGCCCGAGCTCTTGCCCCGCAGCCGCTAGCGCCGCGCTCTCGGAGCCCCGCCGGCCCTCCGGCCGCCGCCGGGCGGCTGGCTGCGCCGCGCCGGCAGACCGGGCCGCCGCGCCTCGCCTCTGCCGACGCGCGCGGCGCTCGCCCTGCCCGCGTGGCCACAATTATCGACCGCCGGCCGTCCGTCGTTGACTCGTAGCGCCGGGCACCTAAGTCTCTGCATCCCTGAGGAGCCACGATGCCCACGACCTATAGCGACCTCATCTCCGACGTCCGCAAGTCCATCCGCGAGCTCTCGCTGACTGAGCTCAAGCGCCGTCTCGACGACAAGGCCCCGATGGTGCTCCTGGATGTGCGTGAGAAGGAGGAGTACCGCGCCGGCTTCATCCCGGGCGCGATCTCGATCCCGCGAGGCTTCCTGGAGATACAGGTCGAGCAGAGGCTGCCGGACAAGTCGGCCCACATCGTGGCCTATTGCGCGGGCGGCACGCGCTCGGCGCTCGCCGCGAAGACGCTCCAGGAGCTCGGTTACACCAACGTGGAGAGCGCCAACCCGGGCTTCTCCCGCTGGAAGGACATGGCGTACCCGGTCGAGATGCCGCCCAACCTCACGGACGCGCAGCGGGATCGGTACTCCCGGCACCTGCTCCTGCCCGAGGTCGGCGAGGCGGGGCAGGCCAAGCTGCTCGCCTCCAAGGTGCTCCTGCTGGGCGCCGGCGGCCTCGGCAGCCCGGCGGCCCTGTACCTGGCCGCCGCGGGCGTGGGGACGCTCGGCCTCGTCGACGCCGACGTCGTCGACAACTCGAACCTCCAGCGGCAGATCCTCCACGCGACCTCGCGGGTGGGCATGCCCAAGGTCGACAGCGCCGAGGCGGCGATCCGCGACCTCAACCCCGACGTGAAGGTCGTGAAGTTCCAGGAGCGCGTCGACAGCGGCAACGTCGACCGCATCTTCGAGCAGTTCGACATCATCGTCGACGGCTGCGACAACTTCCCGACGCGCTACCTCGTGAACGACGCCTCGGTCTTCAAGAAGAAGCCGGTCGTGCACGGCTCGATCTTCCGCTTCGAGGGCCAGGTGACGACGTTCATGCCGGGCGTCGGCCCCTGCTACCGGTGCCTCTACCCCGAGCCGCCGCCCGCGCACCTCGCGCCGAGCTGCCAGGAAGCGGGCGTGCTCGGGATCCTGCCGGGGATCATCGGCATCATCCAGGCGACCGAGGCGGTGAAGCTGATCCTCGGCAAGGGGGCGCCCCTCATCGGCCGGCTCCTCACCTACGACTCGCTGCGGATGAAGTTCGGCGAGCTCAAGCTGCGCCGCGACAAGAGCTGCCCCGTCTGCGGCGAGTCGCCGACCATCACGAGCTACATCGACTACGAAGGCTTCTGCTCGCTCGGCTGAGCGCACACGCCACGCGCAGCGCGCTCGACGACGACCACGAGCGCCCGCGCCGTGCGGCGGGGGCGCTCCGCTGTGTCACGAGGGGTACTGGAGAACCGTGGCCTTCTCGGGCCGCTCGATCGACTCCACGCGGCTCGTGACGATCTGCCGCTCCATTCCGTCCTGATCCATCTGGGTGAAATAGATGGGGGAGCCGATGCGCGCGTTCTGCGGCTCCGGGATCACGACGCCGTTCGCGTTGATCCGAACCGCGCCCTGGAGCTTCAGGTGCAGCGCGAGGTGGGCCGGCCTGAACTTGCGCGCGGCCCGATCGCGGACCGCGACGCAGATGTCGTCGCGGACGTGATACTCCGTGTTGCGGGTGATGAAGACCCGGTGCTTGCGGCGCTCCTTGCCGGTGTAGTCCATGCTCGCTCCTTCGCGCCCTTCGGCGCGGCGCGCATCGTGGCAAGGCGCGCCGCGCGTGGCCAAATTCGTCGCGGCCGCGCGGCCCCCGGCGTCCCGCACGAAACCAGGCGCCGCAGCAACTTTGTGCGAATCTCCGCGCGCTTTTGGGACGCGGCGCGCGGCGGTGCCACGATCGCGATCGCCATGTCGCGCAGCGAGCGTCTACCCGGTCCCGGTCTGGCGAAGGTCCAGCGTCCCCCGCTCCTCCAGCGGAGGCACATCGAGCTCGTGACCTGCTCGACGGGGCGCCTCCACGCGCTGTTCGAGAGCGCCGACGTGCTGAGCGAGGGCAGCACCCGCGACGAGGGGGGCGCGCTCGTCTACTATGGGTCGACCAGCCTGCACGTCGCGCTGCCGTCGGACGCGCCGCTGGCGGCGCTGCTCGATCGGGCGCTCGCGCTCGACCCCCACCTCCGGCTGCGCGCGCTCCGCGTGGCGCACCGAGAGGCGGCCGCGCGCGCGGGGGGCCCGCTCGGGCCGATGCAGGCCGAGATCCGCTGCGGCTTCGCGCCACGCGCGGCGGCGGTCTCGTTCGCGCTGACCGTGGACGTCACGGCGCGCGTGCTGATAACGACGGACAGGACGGCGCGCGCGTGATGTCGATGCAAGGACCTTCCCGACGACCGCTCGGCGGCGCGCGTCCCTCGCGAGCGCGCCGCACGACGCCCGCCGCTGCAGGCCCGCGCTACACGGGCTCGAGCGTGTCGACCGTGTCAGCGGAGACCGTGAGCGCGACCGCGCGCCGTGCCCCCTTGACGCGCGTGTCCATGTGGAGAACGGGAGCAATCCGGCTCGAGGGGGGGTACGCTCCCCACGACGCGCTCTGCCCCCGCCGATCGTCGACGCGGAGCTGGTGACGCTGCGATGAGCAAGAAGGATCGTTCCGCCTCCGGAAATTCCGACAAGGTGATCCACGTCGTGTTCGGCCCGGGTGGCGGGCGGGTGTCGCAGCCCCCGCCTGCGCCGCGGGAGGGCGCGACGGAAGCGCCGCTCCCTGCGCCGGGCGCCCGCGAGCCGGTCACCGACATGTTCACCGGCACCGAGGTCGCGCGGCTGCTCGGCATCTCGCCCGGGCGGCTGCGCTCGCTCGATCGCGCCGGCATCGCGGCGCCGAGCGGCCGGCGGCGGGGGCGGCGCGCGTACACGTTCTCGGACCTGATCGCGCTGCGCGCCGCGCGCGACCTGATCGCCCGCAAGGTGCGCCTGCGCGACGTCGCGCGGGCGATCGAGAACATCCGGACCGCGCTCCCCAAGGTGACGCGCCCCCTCGCCGAGCTCCGCGTCGCCTTCGACGGCAAGGCGGTCGTGGTCCGGGGCGCGTCGGGCGCGTTCGAGCCGCTCACGGGGCAGATGGTGCTCGACTTCGAGGTGAAGGAGCTGCGCGACGACGTCGTGCGCGTGCTCCGCCCGAAGGTGGGCCGGGAGCGCGCGCGCACGGCCTACGAGCTCTACATGCAGGCCAGCCAGCTCGATGAGGATCCGGCGACGATGGACGAGGCCGAGGCGCTCTACCGTCGCGCGCTCGAGATCGACCCGTGGCTGGCCATCGCCTACACGAACCTCGGCAACATCTGCTTCCGGCGCAACGCCGAGGAGCAGGCCGAGGCGCTCTACATGAAGGCGCTCGATCTCGACGCGGCCCAGCCGGAGGCGCAGTACAACCTCGGCTACGTGATGCTCGAGCGCGGCCAGGCGGCGGAGGCCATCCGCTATTTCCGGGGGGCGATCGAGAGCGATCCGCGCTTCGCGGACGCCTATTACAACCTCGCGATGGCCTACGAGCAGATCGGCGATCCGACGAAGGCGCGCCCGTGCTGGCGCAGGTACCTCGAGATCGAGCCGACCGGCACGTGGGCCGAGATCGCGCGCAGGCACCTCTGAGGCGGGCGGTGAGCTCGGGGCGAGCGGCGCGGGCGTCGCCGACGCGCCCGCGACGTGGCAGGTCTTGGCGGTCGGAACCAGCGAGTGAGCGCGAGAGGTTGCTGCAGCGCGCTCCAATTCAGGAGAGGTGAACGAGATGAGCGACGTGGGATCGGCCCGGCGGGCCAAGGACGAGCTCAAGGCCAAGATCAGCGGCGAGCCGTGGTGTGTCGGCATCGGCGTCGAGCGGGAGGACGGGGTCGGCTTCATCGTCCGCGTCAGCATCCGGTCCGGAGGAGCCGACGCAGCGCGCGCGGTCATCCCGGAGCGCATCGGCGGCGTGCTGATCAAGGTGATCGAGAACGACCCCTGAGCACGGCCGATCCGCGGTCTTCAAATATCGCCAGGCCGCGCAAACCGTGTAAGCTGCGCGCCTCGTGAACGAGCGCAATCTCTCCCGCCGACTTTCCACGAGCATCGTTGACGCGTTGAAGGCGCACGGGCACATCCTCGTGGCCAGGGGCGGCGCGACGGCGCTCGCGCGCGAGCTGGAGGACAAGATGGCTGCGGACATCGCGGCCATCACGCCCAGGCTCGAGCCGTGGGCCCTCGTCGACGGAGAGCCCACGACCACGTTCGGCACCGACGAGATCGACGACCAGGTCGAGGAGCTCGTGGCGAGCCTCACGAGCACGTTGATGGAGTCCGAGCACGTCGAGGACATCTTCACCGAGGACAACGTGATCAAGCGGGATGTCTTCCGCGTGATGCGCGACGCGCTGCTCGGGCCGCGGCCAGAGATTGGCCTCGAGGACGACGGCCCAGTGCACGTGCGCCTGGACATGCTCGGCTACGTCGCCTCGACGGTCGGCAAGCGCGCGCCGGCGCAGGTGCTGCACGAATCGCTGACGCGGGCGGCCCAGAGCGCCGGCGGCAAGCTGACGGGCTACGACGCCGAGCTCCGCGAGGCGACGTTCTCGCTCGAGAGCAGCGATCCCGACGCGCGGCTCGAGATCGAGGAGGCGGTGGCCGATGAGCTCTCCGACCTCGTCGAGGCGAAGGTCGTGACGCTCCCGATGCTGGAGCGCCGCTTCGAGCTGCAGCGCAAGATCGAGGCCGGAGCGCGCGGCGGTCTGCGCCAGCGGATCGACTCCATCGCCTCGAAGATGCTGCGCGAGGGCGGCTGCGCCGCGTCGTGGGAGCTCGCGGGCGACCGCGTCCTCAAGCTCAAGCTCACGCCGCTGTCCGAGCAGGATGCGCTCGAGGTCGACAGCCACATGACCGACTTCAAGCGCGAGATCGCGGTGGTGCTCGGCGACCCGCTCGACGAGCTCGAGGTCGCCGGGAAGCCGGCCGCCGCTCCGCCGCGCAACGACGTCCCGCCGTCGCGGCGCCGCGAGCCTGCTCCGGTGGCGGTTGCGGTGGCCGTGGAGGAAGAGGACGAAGACCTCGACGACGAAGACCTCGACGAGGAGGACGAGGACGAAGACCTCGACGAGGAGGACGAGGACGAGGACCTCGAGGAAGAGGGCGAAGATCTCGACGAGGACGCGGACGACGAGGACGAAGACCTCGACGCGGAGGAGGACGAGGACCTCGACGAGGAGGAGGCGCCCTCCAGGAAGGCCGCTCCGCGTGAGAAGCCCCGCAAGCCGGCCGAGCCGGCGGTGGAGCAGCCCGCGGCGAGCAAGCCCAGAGCCGTGGCGGTCCGAGGCGCGAAGAAGGAGCCGGCCAAGAAGCCGGCGGCCGCGACCAAGAAGGCGAGCGCGCCGGCAGAGAAGGCGGCGACCGGGAAGACCGCGGCGCCGGCCTCCGTGAAGAAGGCGGCGGCGAAGGCGCCCGCCAAGAAGGCCGCGAAGGCGCCCGCCAAGAAGGCCGCGAAGGCACCTGCCAAGAAGGCCGCGGCGAAGAAGCGCTGATCGCGCTCAGCGGGCGCGGTTGCGGTAGACGAGGATCACCGGCACGCCGTCGGGCCCGGCGATGTGATCCGGGCTCGTGGTCCCGAACGCGACCCACGCCTGGTACGCCTGCCCCAGCATGTGCTTCTCGTGGTGGTAGAGGGCGAAGTCCGCGCCCGCGACCGCCCCCACGCCGCGGATGTCCTTTCGCAGGCGCCCGTCGCGCAGCAGCATCTCCCACGCCGGGCCGGCGGTGTCGTGGATGTACACAGTCCCTCGGGGTGGTACGTGCTCGTTGAGGTACGCGACGACCGCGCCCGTTGTGTACCCCCAGAAGGTGCGGTTCAGCCCGAGGTTCGCCGCGCCGGGCGCGCCGCCGACCAGCGGCGTGTAGCTCGAGAGCGCCCACGGGTGCGCGTGCAGCGTCTCGGCGATGGGCGCCGCGATCACCGCCGCCCCGAGCAGCGCCGGGACCAGCGGGCCGCGCGCGAGCGCGGCCGCGCGCGTGGCGACGCCGGCCCGCGCGCCGGACCCGCGTCGGGCGAGCAGCAGCGCGCGTAGACCGACGCGAGCGCGCCGCACGGCCGCGGAGAACGCGGCGCCGGCGAACAGGGCGATGAACGGGTAGGCCGTCATCCAGTGCTTCGTGCCGCCGAAGATCGGCGTGCTCGGCGAGAACCAGGCGCCGTACACAGCGGCGATGGCGAGGAACCAGAGGAGCGCCGTGCCGCCGGGGTCGTCCGCGGGCGGACGGAGCCGCGCGGCGAGCGCCCGCTCTGCGGCGAGCGCGAGCCTCCCGCCTTCCGGAGCGAGCCGCGCCGCCGCGCACGCGAGCGGATGGAGGAGGCGCTCGCGTGCCGCCGCGCAGAGCCCCGCGGCGAAGAGGCACAGGGTCACGAGGGGGACCGTCGCCGCCGTCATCACGGGCGCGTAGGCCCTCGGCATCGGGGGCGTCCAGTAGTTCCGGCCGAGGAACTCCATGTTGTAGTACTCGTGGTTCAGGTGAAACGACGCGTACTCGCGGAGGCGCGGGAGCGTGTCGCGCCAGATCCACGGCCAGAGCGCGTAGAAGACCAGGGGGCCGATCGTCGCCATCGCGGCGAGCGCGGCGAGAGGTCGCCGGGCGCCTCCGGCCCGCGCAGGCGAGGCCGCGGGCGCCGCCCCCGCCGCGCTGGCGCGCGCGACGATCCGGTCCCTGACCTCCATGCCGACGGCGTGCGAGACGCAGACGATCGGCAAGAACCAGGAGTTGTGCTTCGTGTCGAGCGCGAGGCCGAACGCGACCCCGGTGAGCACGGGCCACAGCGCGCCGCCGTCCCGCAGCGAGCGCCAGTAGGCGTAGGCGCACAGGGCCCAGACGGTCACGATCGGCGCGTCGAAGCAGGCGAGGTGCGCCTGGTAGAAGTACCGCGGCAGCATCGCGAAGAGCGCGGCCGCGGACGCGCCGGCGAGCCGATCGCGCGCCTGGGTGCCCCAGAGGTACACGAGCGCCACCCCGACGCCCGACAGGACCATCGCGGGGAACCGGTAGCTCGTGCCCTCCACGGCGAAGAGCCCGAGCCGCTTCTGCAGGACGAGGTTGGAGAGCGCGAAGAGCGACTTGATGAGGCCGGGGTGCTCGTGGTTCACCGACCAGGCGGCGTCGACGCTCTGCGGATCGAGCGCCGCGCGCGGCGCGTCGAGGAGCGCCTGGAACCACGCTCCGTAGCGGTTCGCGGCGAAGAAGTAGAAGCCCTCGTCGCGCGCGTAGCCCAGATCGCCCGCGGTCGCGAGCAGCAGGGCGACGTACGCCGCCGCGAACGCGAGCGCGATCAGGCCGTCGGAGGGCGCGAGGGGCGCCGAGCGCTTCATCGGGTGTCCGCCTCGAAGCAGTAGTGGCGGTGCGTGTAGTCGGCGGATCTCACGGCGAACTCCACCTCGGCCTCGGCCGCGCCCGCGTGGGCGCCGAGCGGGAACTCGAACACCGCCCACCCATCGCCGTCGGCGTGCGTCGCCTCGCCCACGGCCTCGCCGTCCACGCGCACGGACAGCGTGACCGGCGCGCCCCGCCGCTCCCGCTCGATCATCCAGTACATGCCCGCGTGCCCTCGGATCACCGAGCCGAGCGGGACGCCGCGGAAGCGCGTGACGATCTCGCCGTCCTTCGGCGGGTGCGACCAGATGCACCGGCGAGGGCGGAACTCCTCGTCCGCGATCACCGTGACGCCCACGTTGAAGAACGGGCCGCCGGGGCACTCGAAGCGCTCGGCGGGGAACGTCGGGTTCCCGCCGAGCCCGCCAGCGGCGATGCGCGCGCGCGGGTTCCAGCGGCACGCGGCCGGAGGATCCGTGACCCGCACGTCGGCCGACGCCGGCGCGACGTTGTCGACGAAGTCGTAGACGACGCGCGCGGGCGACGGGTTCACGAGGCGCCGGAGCACGAAGGGGCCGCGCTCCTGCCGCGCCGCCTCGCGGAAGCCCGCGAGCTCCTCGGCGCGCTGGCCGAGGACGCTGATCTCGACCGCGGCCGCGTAGCGGCTCTCGTCGGGCCGGGCGGCGTCGCGCAGCGGCATCAGCTCGTCCCCGAGCGCGCGGCGCGCGGCCGGATCGGCCCATCCCGGCGCGACGACCACGAGATCCCCGGGCTGCTTCATCGCCGCGAGGGGCGCCGCGACCTCGCGCCAGGCGTCGAAATCTGGAGCTCTTTCGCTGAAGTAGACGTGCGCCACGAGCTCTCCGACGCCGAGCGCCGGCAGGCCGAGGAGGGCGAGCAGGCCGAGGGCGCGGCGCCGGCCGCGCGCGCTCGTCGCTTCGCCCGCGGCCGAGGCGGTCTCGCGGGGTTTCGCCGGGATCACGGAGAGTCCTACAGCTCGATCGCGTAGACGACGCTGCCGAGCGGCATGCGCTGCATGCGCTCCTCGATCACCCCGCGGAGCGCCTTCCAGGCGCCGGGCTTGTCGACGTACGTCTCGCGCAGGCGCAGCGCGCCGGCCTTGTCGCCGCGCGCCTTGATCCCGAGCACCGTCCTCGCGAGCGCCTCGGCCGCGGCGGGCAGCTTGTCCGCCTGGATCGAGAAGCACCCCTTGTCCGCGCCGTTCGCCGCGGTCTCGCCGCGGTAGAAGCCGAGCGCTCCTGCGTCGAGCAGGCTGCCGAGCTGGATCGCGGCGAGCTGGCCGTAAGGACGCGCCTCGCCGCCTGCGGTGTACATCCCCTGCCCCGCCTGCCCGAGCGCCCAGATCACGTCCCTCACCTCGGACATGCGGGCGAGCGCAGGGTCGAGGACGCCCTTCTGCGCGAGCCAGCCGGTGAAGAAGAGCGCGCCGGTCTGGGCCTTGAGCTCCTCGAGCATCGAGGCGAGCGGCCCGCCGAAGATCTCGTCGTCGGTCTTGCCCTGCACCTTGTAACCCTGCGCCGGGCCCAGGTTGTGGGACGCCTCGTGCAGCACCGTCCCGAGCGCGGCCACCGGGCCCTCGAGGGACACGTTCTCCATCGTGGTCTTGCAGAAGAGCGACGCGGCGGCCTCCCGGAGGGCGGCGCGGCTGTCGTCGTCCTGCAGGAGGTTCACCATGACCACGGTGCGGCCGCGGCCTTCGGTCGCGACCGGCCCCCAGTTCGGCAGGCTCTGCCCCGACGTCCCGCCGGTCGCGGCGCGCGATTCGCCGGCGTTCAAGAGGATGTCGATGAAGTCGGGCAGGTGGAAAGCGACCTTGCGCGCCTTGTACGGCGCGCCCGCGAGGCTCGCGAAGGCCGCCTCCATGTCGGACTTCACCGGATCGAGCTTCTTCTGCCAGGTCAGCGACTCCTGGTTGATGCGCGCGAAGCTCACGTGGAAGCCCGCCTTGCGGCTGCACGGCTCCCAGTAGGTCTCGTCCGGCCCCACGCGCAGGTACCACGCCGAGTTCTCGGCGTTCATCTTCGCCCAGGGCTCGTCCGCGAGCTCCCAGCGGTTGTCGAGGAACGCCTGCGACGCCGCGAGCAGGTACGCCTTGAAGGCGGCCTCCTTCGGGCTCTGGATCGCCTCGGCCGCCGCCTTGAGCTCCCGGCTCACCGCCTCCATCTCGGGCTTGTAGGCCTCGCTGTAAGGGACGGCCTTGAGGGCGCCGCGCTCCTCGACCACCACGGTGAAGGGGGAGAGGAGCGTCTTCTGATCCGGGCGCGCCTCGAGCGCGGCGCAGAACTTCTTGTCCTGCTGGAGGCGCGCCGGATAGACGCCGGTGACGCGAGGCGGCCTGCTCGGCAGCGCGCTGCAGTTCGGATCGTCGCGCGTCCTGGGTTGCTGGCACCAGGGCCCCTGGTTGCGCCAGAACATCGCGCGGCTGGCGGGGTCGTCGGCCGGGATCTTGTCGGCCATGCCGGCGGAGCCGAGCTGCTTCGCGTGGATCTGCTCGATGAGCTCGGCCACCTTGAGCAGGTGGTCGACGACGGCGCGGTCCTCGGCCGACGCGCCGCGGAGGTCGGCCCGGAGGAGCGAGGGGCGGCCGGCCGCGAGCTCCGCGAGGACGGCATCGCGGCGGCGCACCTCGGCCTCGTCGAGGCCAGCGCGCAGGTGGCCCTCGGCCTTGACCTTGGTCATCGCCGCATAAGCCGACGTGAACGCCGGGGTGAAGGCCCCGGAGGCGACCCAGGCCGGCGCCGGGGAGTGATACCAGAGGGCGGAGACCTCGTCGGGGTCGACGGCGCCCGAGCCGTTGTGGTCCGCGATCCAGAACAGCGGGAGATCGAGCTCCACGGCGATGCGGTTGAACTCCAGCCGGGGGATCTGATCGAAGCGCGGGGCCTGGGGCGCGGCCTGGGTGGGTGTGGGCGCAGGAGGAGCGGCCTGGGGCGGCTCGGCTGGCAGAGGGGGGTGCGGAGCCGAGCAGGCGGTGCCCGCGGCGAGGGCGGCCAGCGCGACGAGCGGGGCGCGGCGGAACGGCGGGATCGGGAGGGGGATCTTCATGGCTGGAGCTCCGAGGGGCCCTTGACCTGCGAGGCGCGCGGGACGGCCGGGAGGCCAGCGAGGGCGAGGAGGCGCGCCGCGAGAGCGCCCGGCGCCCTGGTCGCGCCGCGAGAACGCCTCCCCGCGCGATCGGCCGCCGGACTGCCAGGCACGCGGGAGCGTAGATCAAGGACGCCCGGAGAGGGGGTGTTTCTGCGCGCTGGTTAGGAAGGAGCGTTAATCAACGACGCGGGAGCGGCCTCATGCGGAGGGACGGACGCCTGCCGCCCTGGGCAGCCGCTGCCCGAAGACGCCTGCCAGGAGCTCCCCCGCGCCGTAGTAACAGAGGTAGCCGGCCAGCGCGAACTTGAGCGGCACGGCCGACGCGGGCAAGAGCAGCAGGACGAGGCCCGCGACCGTCGAGCCGGCGCCGACGAGGAAAAGCCACCTCGACTCCACCATTCCCTTGAGCACGATCGACGCCGCGACGCGCAGCGCGCCGGAGATGAACGCAAAGAACCCCACGAGGACCACGAACATCTCGACCATGTGACCGCGACGGAGCACGACGAGGCCTAGAAGGAGGCTCGCCACGCCGCGCACGCGGGAGAGGAGACGTCGGATGGGCGGCTCCCGCAACGCACCGACGAGCGACAGGGCGCCGTCGACGAGCGCGTAGGCGGCGAAGGCCGAGACGAGCAGGCGCCACCCCGCGGAGGAGCCCTGACCGGCGGAGATCGCCAGGGCGCCGGCGCCCACGGAGAGCGCCAGGGCGCCTTGCGCGATGAGGATCCATCGGGAGCGCTCCGGGCGCGTAGGCTTCGGGAACATCGTCCTCGCGGCGGAGATGGCCGCGGCGACCGGGCTCTTCGTCGCCGAACGTGCGCGATCGGGCTTCGCGTCCGGGAGCACGAGGGGCATCGCGCGCTCGACGGCGCGACCGTCTTTCCACTCAAGATAGCGGACATGTCCGTCCGGAGAGATGCGAAGGAACGAGTTGAGAGGCCCGGCCCATGAACCGCTGTTGAAATACCAGTCACCGATGGAGCCTGCCTTGTGGGTGTGCCCGAGGACAGCCACGTCGTAGGCGCCCGTGTCGAGCTCCGCGCGGACGCCGACCACGTGCTCGCCGAGCCGATCCGGGTTCTGCGCCGGCGTCAATGCCCCGCGGGGGGACCGGTCCCTCTCCGTCACGCGCTGGCTCATCGTCGCCAGGGTGCGTTTCCAGATCGTCAGTATCGAGTCGCCGAATTTCTCGAGGACGTCCTCCACGCTCTCGCCGCCCTTGAGGAGAGGAGAGCCGTTCTCGTCCTCGGCGACGCCGGCGAGGATGGAGAACATGCGGCCGAAGCCAGGCTCGTCCCCGGCGTTGAACGGATCGGTCTCGTGCCCGTGGCAGAAGTGGAACCGCTTGCCGTCGAGCTCCCGGGTGAACGGCGCGCGCATGCACGCGAAGAAGGGGTGATTGAGGAGGTCCGTCTCGATGAAGTGCACGAGATCGACGTCATGGTTGCCGGGCACGTAGACGAGCCTCAGCGCGGCGAGCTGGTCGAGGAGCGCCCGCCGCTTCACGAACAGGAGGCTGAGGTTCATCTGCCAGAGCTCGAAGAGGTCCCCGAGGATGAAGAGCTCGCCCCCCTCGCTGCCCACGTGGTCGAGGAATGCACGCAGCTGCGACGTCTTCTTGCCTGCCTCGAAGTTGTCGCGCGCGCCGCCGTCACCGATGTGCAGATCGCTGATGACGAAGATATCCCTGGCTGCGCCATCCATTGCCCTGCTCCAGGGTGGAGCGATCCCGCCATGAGCGGCGGCCGCGTCCCCCGCCCCGCGTGCGTCGCAAGCCGCGTGCCGCGACGATCCGCAGGAGGGCGAGCGCCGGTCGAGCGGACGGCGCGGCCAGCAGCGATGCGCCCGCCGGCAGCGATGCGCCCGCCGGCTCGCCGCCGCTCGGAGCGCGCGAGCGCCCCCGGGCGGTCACTCGCACAGGGCGCGCGAGCGCCCCCGAGCGATCACTCGCACAGGGCGGTATCGACGAGGTCGAGGACGTCCATGTACGCCTGCTCGGCGCCCTCTTCGCCGTAGAGGAAGTACGGCAGCACCGTGATCGCCACGGTGACGGCGCGGCCGTCGTCGGTGACGCCGCCGCGGGTGTGGTAGCCGGGGATGTCGCCGCCGTGGCCCCAGACGAGGCCACCGCAGCTCAGCGGGGTGCTGACCACGCCGAGACCGTACCGAGCGCCGGGCCACATGGCGGGGGCGTCGACCGTGGTGCGGAGCTCCTCCAGCTGCGCCGGCTCGAGGAGCTCGCCGCCGAAGAGGGCGGTATAGAATCGGTTGAGGCCGCTCGGGGTCGCGATCACCTGTCCGGCGGCCCATCCCCATCCCGGGTCGAGCTCGGTGATGTCTTGCAGCGGCTCACGGGGCACGTCCGTGTGATAGCCCTTTGGATGGCACCCGCGGATGCCCTGCTCGCCGACGCCGGGGAGGTAGGTGTGGCGCAGCCCGATTCGCTCGATGATCCGGCGCGTGATCTCCTCGTTCAGAGGGCGTCCGGTGACCTTCTCGATGATCATGCCCGCGAGAACATAGTTGGTGTTGCTGTACGCCCATTCGGAGCCGGGGGTCTTCCCCGGCTGCGCCAGCGCCATGTCCAGCAGCGCGTGGGGATCGAAGTAGGTGTGCTGGAGCTTGAAGACGCCCTCGGCCAGGAGCACATCGTCGTAGTCGGGCAGCCCGCTCGTGTGCTGCAGGAGCTGCCGCACCGTGATCTCGCGGCCGTCGATGCCGTCGCCGCGCACGAGGTCCGGCAGGTAAGTCTCGATCGGCGCGTCGAGGTCGACCTCGCCCTCGCCGACGAGCTGGAGGACGACCACCGCGGTGAAGCTCTTGCTGCTGCTGCCGATGCGCACTTGCCCGTCGACAGGCACTTTCGCCTCGGTCTCCAGGTCGCCGACACCTGAGGTGTAGTGACGGGTCTGCCCGTCGCGATCACCGACCGCGACCAGGACAGCGGGGAACTCGAGGTCGCCCACGAGATGATCGGCGCCTTGCTGCACCGGATCGTCGGGATCGGTGTTGGCGCCGTTCGTGGAACCATCGGTGCACTCGCCCGACGGATCGCCTCCGCAGCCGCTGCCGGCATCCTGGCCGCCACTGCCGGCGCCTTGACCGCCGCTGCCGGCATCCTGACCGCCGCTGCCGGCGTCCTGACTGCCGCTGCCGGCGTCCTGACTGCCGCTGCCGGCGTCCTGACCGCCGCTGCCGGCGTCCTGACCGCCGCTGCCGGCCTCTCCGCCCACGCCGGTGCCGCCGCCCGTGTTCTCCGGCGTCCCACCGGCGTCGGAGCAGCCCGCGAGCAGGGCCGAGGATCCGAGCAGCGCCGAGACGAGGACCATCGAAAAGACGTTTCGCAAGCTCATCGCTGCTGCGCTGGCAGCCGGGGCTCTCAGAGAAGTGAAATGACGGTGCAGAGATCTCATGATCGGCTCCTGGTCGCGTGCGGGCGCCCTCTGTTCGTCGCCGCGAGCCGGCGGCTTGCGCCACCGGGCCTCGCTGCGTTCATCGGAGAGCGCCCCTCGTTTTCGTAACGCTGTTCCCGGACTCGTGAGGTTCGTTCATGCCTCCAGCGAGCCCGTCCTCAAAACTCGGCATGTGGATCCTGCCGACACCGCTGTCGTGACCACCGGCCTGGGAGCGGGCCCGGGGCTCACTCGCACAGCGCGGCTTCGGAGAGCGCGAGGACGTTGGCGTACGCGGCGTAGGCCTCCTCGCGGGTGTGGACGCTCGGCACGGCCGAGGGCAGCGCCGTGACGGCGACGGTGACGGCGCGGCCGTCCTCGGTGACGCCGCCGCTGGTCTCGTAGCCGAAGATGTCGCCGCCGTGGCCCCAGAGGACGCCGCCGCAGCTCAGCGGGCTACTGCTCAGACCGAGCCCGTACCGGTAGCCGGGCCACATGGCGGAAGCGTCCACGGTCGTACGCATTTCCTCGAGCTGCGCCGCATCGAGCAGCTCGCCGCCGAGCAGGGCGGAGAAGAAGCGGTTCACGTCGCTCGGCGTGGAGATGATGTTCCCGGCGGCCCCCGCCTGGGACGGGTCGAGTTCCGTGACGTCGCGCAGCGGCTCACCGAGCGCCGCGTGATAACCCCTGGGATGGCACCCCCGGATGCCCTGCTCGCCGACGTCGGGGATATAGGTGCTGCGCAGCCCGATGCGCTCGATGACCCGGCGTGTGATCTCCTCGGCCAGAGGGCGGCCGGTGACCCTCTCGACGAGCAAGCCGGCGACGATGTAGTTCGTGTTGCTGTACGCCCATTCGGCGCCAGGGGCGAACGTCGCCGGCTGCGTCAGCGCCAGGTCGAGCAGGGCGCGGGGCTGGAAATAGGTGTGCAGGACCTCGAAGACGTCCTCGCCCAGGGCCAGCCCGACGTAATCGGGCAGGCCGCTCGTGTGCTGCAGCAGCTGGCGCACCGTGATCTCGCGCCCGTCGATGCCGTCGCCGCGGACGAGATCCGGCAGGTACGTCTCGATCGGCGCGTCGAGGTCGACCTTGCCCTCGCCGACGAGCTGCAGGACGACCACCGCGGTGAAGGGCTTGCTGTTGCTGCCGATGCGCACCCGCCCGTCGACAGGCACGCTCGCACCGGTCTCCAGGTCGCCGACACCGGCGGTGTAGTGACGGGTCTGCCCGTCGCGGTCACCGACGGCGACCAGGACGGCGGGGAACTTGTCGTCGCGCACCAGGCGGTCCGCGCCTTGCTGCACAATGTCGTCGGGATCCATGTTGGCGTGGAGGGTGGGATCGCCGGTGCACTCGCCTGACGGTTTTCCTCCGCCTCCGCCTCCGCCGCTGCCGCTGCCGCTGCCGCTGCCGCTGCCGCTGCCGGCGTCGTCGCCGCCACCGCCGCTCTCGTCTCCCCCTGCACCGCTCTCGGCGCCGCTGCCGCCCGCGCCGCTTGCGGCGTGCGTCGTCGCCGGCGCCCCGCTGCCGTCGGAGCAGCCCGCAAGCAGGGCTGAAGACCCGAGCAGCGCCGAGACGAGGACCGTCGAGAGCACGCTTCGCATACGCATGGTTGCTGCGCGGGCGGCCGGTGTTCTCGGGGAAGCGAAGCGATGGTGCGGAGATTTCATGATCGGCTCCTGGTCGTGTACCGGCTCCCTCGAATGACCGTCGCGAACCGGCGGCTCACGCCCCCGGGCATCGCCACGTTGCTCGAAGCGCGCCGCTCGATTTCGGAGCTCTGTGCCCGGACTCGGAAGGATCGTTCACGTCCGGAGGCGAAATTTCTCTCCAGGACGCCGTCGATGGCGTGTGAGGGACGTTGGAACGCCCTCGGCGCCGTCGCGCATCACCACGGCAGGTTCCACGTCGACCTCGCCGCAGCGGGAGGGCGGGTGGTCGTGTTCCGTCACCGTCACCTCATGAACGGCGAGATACGCATGGTGTCACTCCGGATGCCCTGCTCTCAACGGGAGGACGCACGTAGTGTCACCCGGCAGGACGCCGCGGCGGTGGAGGAAGCTCATCACCAATACTGGAGTCACCCCTCCACCTCCGTCGCGACCTGGGCGAGCGGGTCCCGGTAAACCTCGTCGACCGACAGAGCGCACCCGATCGCCTCGAGGTGCACGCCCTCTCCCGCGCGGGCCTCCCGGAGCGTCCACGAGTCGTCCTCGTTGCGGTGAAACACCTCGATGCGCTGCTCGTGCTGCGAGACGAGCACGTACTCCCGGAGCGAGGGGATCCGCCGGTAGTGCGCGAACTTCTGCCCACGGTCGTAGGCCTCCGAGCTCTCGGAGAGGACCTCGACCAGAACGATCGGGTTAAGAGCTGCGTCCTTGTCCTCGAGATCGCACTCGAGCCTCCCGCAAACGACGCTGACGTCAGAGTACGTGGAGAGCCCGGTCGCCTGGACCCGGACGCGCAGATCAGCGGAGTAGACCGCGCAGGGCCGCTCGCGGAGCTGCGCCCGGAGTTCCGCGATCACGTTCGCGCACAGGCGCGCGTGCTCCGGCGTTCCACCGGCCATCGCGAAGATCTCGCCGTTCCGGAACTCGTGCTTCGTCGGGCTCGCCCGCTCCTGCTCGAGATACTCGGCGTATGTCCAGACGATCCCGCGCGCCGGCTCGTTCATGGTCCCGCAATATGCCACGCCAGCGCGTCGCGACCCTATGCTCGGCGCCATGCCCACGATCCAGAGCACCGCCGAGATCGACACCGCCTGCGACGCGCTCTTCGCGCTGTCCCAGGACTACGATCTCCGGCTCGAGTGGGACCCGTTCCTCCGCGAGATGCGCTACCGCGACGGCGCGACCGAGCCCGCCGTCGGCGTGCGGGTGTGGGTGCGGGCGAAGAACGGGCTGTCCATGGAGGCCCGTTACATCACCCTGAACCCGCCGGAGCAGGTGGCCATCACCATGGTCGAGGGGCCGCGGATCTTCCGCCAGTTCTCGGGCGCGTGGCTCTTCAAGGCGCTGTCCCCGCAGCGGACCCGCGTCACGTTCCGCTACAACTTCACCGCGCGCCCGCAGGTCCTCGCCCCGGTGCTGGAGCCGGTGATGGCGGCCGTGCTGAAGCGCGACATCGAGCAGCGCCTCGCCGGGCTCAAGCAGAGCGCCGAGACGACGGACATCCTGCAGCGGCTGCCGCGGCGCGGCCCGGCAACCGTCTGACGCGCGGCAAGGCCGCGCTGCAGGAGCTCAGCGCGAGCCGCGCTCCGTGGCCGCGCTCCACCGCGAGGCCGCGCGCGTCCGGCGACGAGCGCCCGCGAGCCCGAGCCCGAGCCCCGCGAGCGCGAAGGCGAGCCCGCCGCCCTGCCGCCCCTCGCCGCCGACCCGGCATCCGCAGCCGCCGTCACCGCTCACAGAGACAGGCTCGGACGCCCCGCCACCGCCCTCCCCGCCCCCACCCGCGCCGGCGCCGCCCGCGCCGCCGGAGCCCGCGTCGGGGCCCGGCTCGGGCGGCGGCGCGACGCAGGCGTGCGCCACGGAGTCGCAGACCTCGCCGTCATCGCAGTCCGCATCGCTCACGCACGCGACGCACGCCGGCGTGCCCTCCACGAGGGCGCAGCGCGGCGCCGCCGCGCTGCACGGGTCGCACGAAGGCCCGCAGAAGGCGTCGACGGCGCACGGCGCACACAGCGCGGCGTCGTTGCAGTAGGAGCCCGCCTCGCAGCCGTTGTTTCCGCTCTGGCCGATGAACTCGCGGCCGCACTGCGCACAGGCGTCCTCGTCCGACGCGGAGGCGTCGCCCGCCACGCTCCGATGGAACGCCGCCGGCTCGAGCAGCGTGAAGCCGGACTCGGCGAGGTTCGTGCTGGCGGCCTCGCCGGCCCTGAGCTGAAAATCCGCGAACTCGCCTACCAGGAGCGACACCTCGAGCTCTGAATGCTCGACGATCGCGGCATAGAGGATCTCGACGGGGTACAGGCCCTCCTCGGCGAACGTGACGGTATTCGTCATTCGCCAGCTGGGTGCGCCGAGCGCGGGTGGCTGCACCAGCACCGGATAGGCGGCCTGCGCCGAGTCGTAGATCACGAGGGCCACGGCGTCGTCGGCGTAAATGCCAAAGTGGACCGGCTGCTCGACATACTCGGGCGGCACGGCAAGGTAGCCGCGCAGGCGCATGCCGAACGCCACGTCGGGCTCGTTCGCGACGAAGTCGCACCCTCCTGCCGGGCAGTCGGAGGCAGCGTCCAGAAAATCGCCGAAGCTCACCTCGCCCCCGGCGCCGTACTTGTTCGAGAGATCGAGCGGTGTGCGCACCACGGAGCTCACGAGCTCTTCCTGCCCCGCGTCGAAGAACGTGTTCATCTTCTCGATGAAGCCCGCCCCGTCGCTCGTCGAAACCCAGAAGTCGACATCTGGCTCGGACGATGACCTTTGCGCGCCGCACAGGCCCGTTCCTCCCCCGGCGGGGAGCGGAGCTACAGGACCTCCTTCGATGATCACCGGCTCGGCGTTCGCGGAGCCCGGTGCTCCCAGCGCCGTGGAGAGGGCGAGCACGAAAGAGATCGTCAGCTTGGGACGTCGGTGGAACATGGTCGCTCCTGGCAAGGGAAACAGCGCAACTACGCGGCCGCTCGCATGCAACCCGCGGCGCACGGCACGTCACGTTATCCCGTGCTGGTAAGGCGGAGCCCATAGATCCCCTTCGCGGGCAAGATCCCGACGGCGAGCAGCGGAGTGTCCGCCCGCGGCGCTCCGTTCGTCGCCGGCGCGCGCAGCGGGCCACGCCCTCATCCGCCTGGCCGCGCGAGCGCCTCCCGCGTCGCCGCGGCCCCGGGGTGGCGCAGGCGCGCCCGCAGCGCCGCCGCCTCGGCGAGCAGCTCCCGCCCTCGCGCGCGCTCCTCGCCGCGCGCGGCCGCTGCGCGCGCGACGCCCGCCCAGTGCAGCGCGTCCGCCCTCGCCCACGCGTCCTCGCCCGCCCACGCAACAGCCGAGTCGGCGAGCGCCGTCGCGGACGCCGCCGCCCTCGCGCCGCGGGCCAGCGCGCACCGCGCGGCGACGACCGCGAGCCGGGCGCGGAACGGGCCGAACCCGCACGCTTCCGCGACATGCAGCCCCTCCAGCGCCTGCCGCGCGCCGTCGTCGAGCCGGCCAGCGGCGAGCGCGATCCGCGCCGCGAGCTCGTGGCACCGCAGCGCGACCTCCACCTCGCCCGTCGCGGAAGCCCAGCGGCGCGCCTCGACGAGGTGCGCCTCGGCCGGCGCGACATCGCCGTCGCCGCCTCCGTCCAGCAGCGCGAGGCCGAGCAGCGTGTGGCCGTGCGCGACGTGCCCCTCCCATCCCCTCCGCCTGCACTCGGCGATGTTCCGCTCCGTGGCCTCGCGCGCCTCGTCGCGGCGCCCGAGCGCGAGCGCGTGCTCCGCCTCCCAGAGCGCGCGGCGCGCCACCGGCGCGTCGCCCAGCTCCCGCAGGCGCGCGAAGCGCTCGCCCGCCGCGTCGACCTCGCCGAGGTCGTGCAGCACCGCGGCGAGCAGCGCCAGCGCGCGCACGGCGTGGACCTGGTCCGCGGCGCGACGGGCGCTCCCCGCGGCGCCTCCGGCGATCTCCGCCGATCGCTCGAGCAGGCCGCGCGCCCCGGTCAGGTTGCCCCGCAGCCGCTCGGTGTACGCCAGCGTGCGCAGGCCCATCGCGAGCAGCGCCGGGTCGCCCAGCGCACCGGCGAGCTCGTTGTGCGCCTCGTAGCAGGCGCAGGCGAACGCGAGGTCGCCGAGCGCACCGGCGTAGAGCCCCGCGTCGTACGCGAGCGACGCCCTCGCGCGCGCCGGCAGCGAGGCCGGCATGTCCCGAGGGTCGTCGCCGCCGGCGAACGCGCGCAGGATGCGGGCGCCGCGGGCCATGTCGCCGAGCTTGAGCCCGAGGTGCGCGAAGCCGCCGAGGGCGAGCGCGTAGATCTCGTACGCCTCGCCCGCCCGCCCGGCGCCGAGCAGCTCGGTGAGGATGGCCTCGTACGCGTCGACCGCCTCGCGTTCCCGCGGCGCCCGGCGCGGCGCCTCGTCGAGGCGCGGCGGCGGCGCGGCGCTCCCCGCGGCGTGGACGCGCTCCGGCGGCACGCCGAGCAGCGACTTGAAGTGCTGCCGCACGAAGGGGTGCGTCGAGTAGCAGCGCTCGCCCGGGCGCGCCGCGAACACGAGCCCCAGCCGCTCCAGCCGGGCGAGCCCGCGCGCGAGCTCCGCGGCGCCCCACGCCGCCATGGCGCCCGCGATCTCGCCGCCGGCCCGCACCAGCTGGAGCAGCGCCTCCTCGCCGGCGCCGCCGGGGAACACCGAGAGGCGCGCGAGGAGGTCCCGCTCGCCCGGCGGCAGCGCGCGCGCGTAGGCCGACAGCACCGAGCTCAGGCGGCGGGCGAGGACGTCGTCGTGCTCGGCCTCGGCGAGGTGCGCCGCTTGCGCCGCGGAGAGCCGCCCCGCGTCGCCGCCGAGGAACGCGCCCACGTAGGAGCCGAGGACGGCGACCGAGAGCGCGTGGCCGCCCGTCCTCTCGAACAGCGCGCCGAGGGCGCCGTCGTCGCCGCGGATGCCCCAGCGGCGCAGGAGCGACGCGGCGTCGCCCTCGCAGAGCGGCTCCGGCCGGATCGCCGCGAGCCCGCCCTCTGCCCAGGCGGACAGATCCGCGAGCTCGAAGCGCGACGTGACGAGCGCCCGCGCGCCGCCGAGCCCGGACGCGACCGCGCAGAGCAGCCGCCGGAGGAGCGCGTCGTGGAGCTCGCCGTGCGCGCGCCCTGCGCCCCCCTCGGCCTGCACGGTCTCGAGCCCGTCGAGCACGAGCAGGTGCGGCGGCCCCTGTCCCAGCGCCTCTTTCAGCCGCGCGAGCTGCTCTCCGGGCGCCGCCGGCGGCCGCGGCGCCACCGGACTCGAGGCGCCCGCGCCCTGCGCGAAGTAGGCCGCCGCCTGGTCGAGGAACGCCTCGGTCCTGGGATCGTCGTAGAAGCTCCAGACGAGCACCCCGCCGGGCCGCGGGGTGTCGCCGAGCCCCTGGAGGAAGCGCTCGGCGATCGCGGTCTTGCCCGCCCCGCCGATGCCGAGGAGCGCGATCACCCGTGGGGACGGCGGCGAACCGTCGGCCCACGTGGCGAGCCGATCGAGGGTCTCCGCGCGCCCGACGAAGTGCCGCGCTCGCTGGAGCGTGTGCGCGTGCAGCGGGCGCCACGCCGGGGCGGCTCCCTGCAACGGCGCGGGCCCGCCGGCCGGCGCCTTCCCCCCTGTCTCCTCGTCGAGCGCCCTCCCCGCCCCCGCGGGCGCCTTCCCCGCCCCCGCGGGCGCCTCCGCGGCCTGGCTCGATGCTCCCGCTTCCTCTGCGGCGGGCTCCGCCCCCGGCGCCGCCTCGGCCCCGACGACGAGCAGCTCCGCCTCGGCGAGGCCGAGCTCGGCGCCGAGGCGCTCGATGATGCGCCGCCGGGACGGGCTCCGGACCGAGAAGCCGAGCCGCGGATCGTTGACCGCGCCCGACTCGTAGCGGCGGTAGGTCCGCACGTCGACGCCGATCGACGCGGCGACCTGCTCCTGCGTCAGGTCGAGCTCGAGCCGCGCCCGCTGGAGGAGCGTGTGGTTGAAGCGGACCGCGGGCTCCACGCCGCCGCCCGCCCTGGAGACCCGTGCCATTGGTGCGAGCGCTCGATCATCGGCGATGCTGCGCTCTCCTGTCCACCGCGCTGCCCGGTCCTGCCCGGTCGTGCCCGGGTCCCGCCCTTCCGGATCCGGTCCGCCCGGGCCCACGCTCCACGCATGAGCACCCTGCACGCCGAACGAACCGCCCAGTGCACCGACTACACCGACGATCTCCGCATCTTCACGGTGACGAACGTCCTGTCGCCCGACGAGTGCGAGGGCTTCATCGCGCTCGCCGAGGCGCGAGGCTTCGAGCAGGCGCCGATCGGAGGGACCGAGATCATCAACCTCGAGGTGCGCAAGAACGGCCGCGTCATCGTCGACGATCCGGAGCTCGCCGCGAGCCTCTGGGAGCGGCTCGCGCCGTGGACGCCGCCGAGCTTCGGCCTCCACCGCGCCGTCGGGCTGAACGAGCGCTTCCGCTACTACCGGTACACCAAAGGCGAATATTTCAACTGGCACGGCGACGGGTCGTTCGTGCGATCCGACGGCGAGCGGAGCCTGTTCACCGCGATGATCTACCTGAACGACGACTTCGAGGGCGGCACGACCGATTTCTGGGGCGGTCGGAGCATCGCCCCGCGGCGCGGGATGGCGCTCCTGTTCGAGCACCGCCGGCTCCACCGCGGGGCCGCCGTGACGCGGGGGAGCAAGTACGTCCTCCGCAGCGATGTGATGTACCGGCGCGGGTGATCCAGCGCCGCGCGTGCGCCGGCGCTCGGCGCCTCACCGGGGCGCCGCGGTCGCGCGGACGCCGAGCGCCTCGGCGAGGCGCGGCAGCACCTCGCCGGCCCGGGCCTCGATCTTGAGCGCGCCGAGCTCCTCGCCGCGCGCGGAGCCGAGGTTGATCATGGCGATCGGCATGCCCCGCTGCGCGGCGCGCAGCACGAAGCGGTAGCCCGAGAAGACCGCCAGCGACGAGCCGACGACGAGGAGCGCGTCCGCCGCGTCCACGAGCGCGAAGGCCGCGTCGACGATCGGCCGGGCCACGTTCTCGCCGAAGAAGACGACGCGCGGCTTGAGCGGCCCCTCGCAGCGGAGGCACGGCGGCGCCCGGAAGCCCGCCACGTGCTCGGCGGGCAGGTCGGCATCGCCGTCGGGGGCGAGGTCGGCCGCGCGGCGCAGCCAGCCGGGGTTCTGCGCGAGGAGCCGCTCCTGGAGGGCGGCGCGCCGCTCCATCGCGCCGCACTCGAGGCAAGCGACCTCGGAGAGCGTCCCGTGCAGCTCGATGACGCGGCGGCTGCCCGCGGCCTGGTGGAGGCCGTCGACGTTCTGCGTGATGAGGCCGTCGAGTTGCCCGCCGTGCTCGAGCTGCGCGAGGGCGCGGTGGGCGGGGTTCGGCTCGGCCCTGGAGAACCGCTCCCAGCCGATCACGGCGCGCGCCCAGTACCGCTGCCGGATCTCGGCCGAGCGGGAGAACTCCCGCCCCTGGATCGGGTTCCGCGCGCGGCGCCGCGTCTCGGGACCTCGATAATCCGGGATGCCGGACTCGGTGCTGCACCCCGCGCCCGTCAGCGCCACGATCCGCTTGCCGCGCAGGAGCGCGACGAGGTCGTCGAGCGGATCCGCGAGGAGCGCTTCGCTGAGCGGCATACGCCCGGGTTGTGGCCCGCCACGGCGCGCACCGCCAGCGTCGACCGCGCAACCATGCAACCGACATGCAACCGAGCAAAGGAGCTCCCCCACAACATCTCGCTTGACCGGCTCACTGCACCACCATATGTAGTGCCCATGTTGGTGCCTCGGGCTTCGGCCCGGGGCTCAAAAGGGAACCCGGTGTGAGTCCGGGGCTGCCCCGCAGCGGTAAGCGAGAACGATCTCCACGACGCGCACTGGCCCTCGGGCTGGGAAGCGGTGGACCGTAGGAATCCGGCGAGAGCCGGAGCGCTCGTGAGCCCGAAGACCTGCCAACATCCTGCGCTGGGGAGACATCCCGCGCCGGTTTGACCTGGAAGCCTCGTGGGAGGCGGGTAGGTCCGAGCTGGCGCAGACTCTCGCGCTTGTCCCGGTTCCGACCCCCTCCCGCGTTGTCTTCCTTTCGTCCGCGGGGGCGAGCGGTCGGTCCGAGGGCTCCTCCAAGGAGCCTGGCGCACCCGTGCGCATCGGCTGGCTTTCTCGTTCTCGCGGCATCGACGCGAGCGGTCCGGGACCGCTCGGAACGAGCACGACGAGGAGGATGCCATGCTGAACGAACCGTTGGTGAAGAGCAACGGCGCGGCGCCGTTGCGCGCGCTCCACGCGCCTCACGCGCCCGCCATGACGAGCGCCGGCGCGGAGGAGACGCTCCCGCACACGACGATGCGTGTGAAGAAGCGCAACGGCTCGAGCGAGCCAGTCGACGTCAACAAGATCGTCGGGCGGTGAGCCGCTCCTGCGCGGCCCTGTCCGACGTCGACGCGCTCCGCGTCGCGACAAAGACCATCAGCGGCCTCTACGACGGCGCGACGACGCGCGAGCTCGATCAGCTCTCCATCCAGACGGCGGCGTCGCTCATCGCCGATGAGCCCCAGTACGCGAAGCTCGCCGCGCGCCTGCTCGCGACCTACATCGACAAGGAGGTCCGCAATCAGGAGATCCACGCCTTCTCGCAGTCCATCGCCGTGGGGCGGCGGCTGGGCCTCATCAACGACCGGCTCCACGGCTTCGTCGCGCAGAACGCCCGCAAGCTGAACGACGCCATCGAGCCGGGGCGCGACCACGAGCTCGAGTACTTCGGCCTGCGGACGCTCTACGACCGCTACCTGCTCAAGCACCCCGAGGCGCGCCTCGTCATCGAGACGCCGCAGCAGTTCTTCCTGCGCATCGCGTGCGCGCTGTCCGAGACGGCGGCGCAGGCCATCGAGCTCTACCGGCTCTTCTCGTCGCTCGATTACCTGCCGAGCTCACCGACGATGTTCAACTCCGGGACGAGCCACGAGCAGCTCTCGAGCTGCTTTCTGCTCGACTCGCCGGACGATCACCTCGAGACCATCTACCAGCGCTACACCGACGTCGCGATGCTCTCGAAGTTCTCGGGCGGCATCGGGCTCGCCTACCACCGGGTGCGCTCGCGCGGCTCGCTCATCGAGAGCACCAACGGGCACTCCAGCGGGATCGTGCCCTGGCTCAAGACGCTCGACGCGTCCGTCGCGGCCGTGAACCAGGGCGGCAAGCGCAAGGGCGCCTGCTGCGTCTACCTCGAGCCGTGGCACGCCGACGTGGAGGAGTTCCTCTCGCTGCGCGACAATACGGGCGACGAGGCGGCGCGCACGCACAACCTGAACCTCGCGAGCTGGGTCCCGGACCTCTTCATGAAGCGGGTCGAGGCCGACGGCGAATGGAGCCTGTTCGACCCGAAGGACGTGCGCGATCTCCCCGATCTCTACGGGGAGGAGTTCGATCGTCGCTACGTCGAGGCCGAGCGGGCGGGCCTCGCCAAGAAGACGATGAAGGCCCGCGAGCTCTACGCGCGGATGATGCGCACGCTCGCGCAGACGGGCAACGGCTGGATGACGTTCAAGGACAAGTCGAACCGCGCCTGCAACCAGACGGCGCTGCCGGGCCGGGTCGTCCACCTCTCGAACCTCTGCACCGAGATCCTGGAGGTGACCTCGAACGAGGAGTCGGCCGTCTGCAACCTGGGCTCGATCAACCTCGCTCGCCACACGACCACGCTGGCGGACGGCGCGATCGCGTTCGACTTCGAGAAGCTCGCGCGCACGGTGCGGACCGCGGTCCGCCAGCTCGACCGCGTCATCGACCTCAACTACTACCCCATCCCCTCGACGAGGCGATCGAACCTCCGCTGGCGGCCAGTCGGGCTCGGGCTCATGGGCCTGCAGGACGTGTTCTTCCAGATGCGCCTGCCCTTCGACGCTCCCGCGGCGCGGGAGCTCTCCAGGCGGATCTCGGAGGAGGTGTATTACCACGCGCTCTCGACGTCCGCGGACCTCGCGGCGGAGAAGGGGCGACACCCGGCGTTCGACGAGACGCGCGCCGCGCGCGGAGAGCTCCAGTTCGACGCGTGGAACGTCGTCCCGGAGGACACGGCCCGCTGGGAGGCGCTCCGCGCGCGCGTCCAGGCCGAGGGGCTCAGGAACTCGCTGCTGGTCGCCATCGCGCCGACGGCCACCATCGCGTCGATCGCGGGCTGCTACGAGTGCATCGAGCCGCAGGTGTCCAACCTCTTCAAGCGCGAGACGCTCTCCGGGGACTTCCTGCAGATGAACCGCTACCTGGTCGCGGAGCTCAAGCGGCTCGGCGCGTGGAACGACGCGGCGCGCACCCGGCTCAAGCTCGCGGAGGGCTCGGTCCAGGGCATGGACGAGCTGCCCGAGCAGCTGCGCGCCGTGTACCGGACGGCGTGGGAGATCCCGATGCGCTCGCTCATCGACATGGCCGCGGATCGCGGCGCCTTCATCGATCAGAGCCAGTCGCTGAACCTCTTCGTCGAGAACCCCACGATCGGCCAGCTCTCGAGCATGTACTTCCACGCATGGAAGAAGGGGCTCAAGACGACCTACTACCTGCGATCGCGCCCCGCGACGCGCATCGCCAAGGCGACCGTGGAGGCGGCGCCCGACCGCACGCCCGAGGGCGGCGCCGCGCCGCGACGCGAGGGCGGCTGGGGACAGGCGCCGCCGGCGAAGGCGGCCGCGGACGTGGCGTGCGCGCTCGAGAACCCCGAAGCCTGCGAGGCCTGCCAGTGAGCCGCGTCAGCCGCCCCGCGCGCCTCCTGGATCCGGGCCAGTGCCTCACCCTGCGCCCGATGGCCTATCCGGCCTTCTTCGAGATGTACCGCTCCTCCATCAAGAACACGTGGACCGTGGAGGAGGTCGATTTCTCCACGGACGTGGGCGACCTGCGGAAGATGACCGACGCGGAGCGGCACCTCGTGCAGCGCCTCGTCGCGTTCTTCGCCACGGGAGACTCCATCGTGGCGAACAACCTCGTCCTCAACCTGTACAGGCACATCAACGCCCCGGAGGCGCGGATGTACCTGTCGCGGCAGCTCTACGAAGAGGCGCTTCACGTCCAGTTCTATCTGACGCTCCTCGACACGTACATCCCCGATCCCGAGGACCGTCACCGCGCCTTCGCGGCCGTCGAGAACATCCCCTCGATCCGCCAGAAGGCCGATTTCTGCATGCGGTGGATCGATTCCATCGAGTCGGTCGGCCGGCTGGACTCGCGCGCCGATCGGCGGCGGTTCCTGCTGAACCTCATCTGCTTCGCCGCGTGCGTCGAGGGGCTCTTCTTCTTCGGCGCGTTCGCGTACGTGTACTTCCTGCGCTCGCGCGGCCTGCTCCACGGGCTCGCCGCGGGGACGAGCTGGGTCTTCCGCGACGAGAGCGCGCACATGCGCTTCGCCTTCGAGGTCGTGAGCACGGTGCGGCGCGAGGAGCCCGAGCTCTTCGACGCCGGGCTCTCTCAGTCGATCCTCGACATGATGGATGAGGCGATCGCCTGCGAGGCCCGGTTCGCCGAGGATCTCCTCGGGGCCGGCGTGGCGGGCATGTCGGCGCGCGACGTGCGCCGCTACCTCGAGTTCTGCGCCGACCAGCGGCTCGCCACGCTCGGCATGCCGAAGCGCTACGGAGCGAAGAACCCGTTCTCGTTCATGGATCTGCAAGACGTCCAGGAGGTCACGAACTTCTTCGAGCGCCGCGTCTCCGCGTATCAGGTCGGCGTCTCCGGCGAGGTCGTCCTCGACGCCTCGTTCTGACGCGATCAACCTACCGCCCGCAGGGCCGATCAGAGCCCGCCGATCCCTCGCGGCGGGAGCCCGATCTCGGTGTCGACGGTCGCGTCCTCCAGGGGCTCGAGCGCGCCGTTCGCAGCGACCTTCCAGCGCCGGAGCTTGTTCTTCTCCGCGTCGCTCAGCAGGCAGACGTCGCCGCAGCCGGGCGAGCAGTGGACGCCGCCGAAGGCGTAGGCCTGGGTTGCCAGGGCGAGCGTCGTGACCTCGCCCGTGGCGATGCTCACGGAGAAGGCGCGGTCCCCGGCGGACGCGCTGCCCGCGTAGGCCGTCCCGAGGAGGACGTCCTCGGAGGCGAAGGCGAGCGAGGGCTGGACCGCGGCGCCGAGCGCCCTCGCCACGCCGAGCCGCTTGATCTCCTCCGGGGGCGAGGTGCGAGCGTCGTAGATCACGATGTCGCTCGTCGCCGGGGTGTACTCCATCGTTTCGGCGTTGAAGCGGCTCGAGCAGGCCACCGCCAGCCGCTCTCCCGAGGGCGACACGGCGAGGCGCCCGCAGCCGTAGAGCCCCTGCACGTCGACCGTCCATGTGACGGCGCCCTGCTCCGGCGAGACGCCCACGAAGCGCCCTTCGCCCGCGGTCGAGAGGTCCGCGGCGAGCCGGCCGAGCGATACGACCACCTCGTCACCGACGCGCGCCATCCCCGACGGGCGCGGCAGGAGCCCCTCTTCCTCCTCCGGCAGGGCGATGCGCCCCGCGATGGAGTACTTCTTCGTGTCGACGATCAGGAGATCGCCGCCCTCATCGAACGGCTCCACGCCCGGGCTCGGGTTGCTCCCGTAGCGCGACACGAGCGCGCGGTCCGCGCCCACCTCGATGTAGTCCTGCGGGTTCGACTCGAACCCCTGCCCGACCGGGAGCTGCGCGAGGACCTCGGCGGTCTCGAGATCCATCCAGGTGATCACGTTCGTGCCGAACCGATCGAGCAAGACCACGCGGCCGGAGGGCGGCGCCGCCCTCGGGACGTCGACGTCGCCGGACAGCGCGAGGCTGAGCCCCGGCTTCGCCGCGCCGCTCGACACGAAGGAGGGCGACAGGGTGGTCCCGTCGAGCTCCGACACGACGATGTTCGTCGACTGGTAGTCGCTCGTCACGATGACGACGCCGCTCTCACACGCGTCGCCGTCGCCGCCGCCGTGGACGCCGCCCGTCGACGGCGGCGGTGAATCCACGTTGCACCCGAGGAGGGGAATCGAGATCGCGATCGCAGATAGACTGATCTTCACCATGTTGACTCCAGTGTGAAAAACACGCTCCGTCCCGGGAGCGGAAACCCGACGACATCCGTGCGCCGCGCGTCCAAGAGGTCCGCGACGCGACCCCTCACCGCGAGGTGCCCGCCGAGCCACCTCGCCTCCGCGTCGAGGTCGAGGGTCGCTTGCTCCGCGATCACGCCGAGGCCTGCGGGATCGGCGTACCGGCTCGACTGGTACACGGCCCGGAGCTCGCCCGACGCGCCCGAGAACACGGCGCCGTCCGGGCGGTTCCACTCGGCGTGCAGGCGCGGCGCGACGACGAGGCGCGAGCGGAACGGGAGGATGTCGTTCCTCGTCGTCCGCCCCGGCGTCGTGTCCCGCGGATCGAGAAGCGTCGCCGCAACCTCGGCGCGGAGGAACGGGGTCACCTCGACCCCGGCCAGGAGCTCTGCGCCCACGACGCGGGCGCGGCCGACGTTGTATGGGCTCACGTAGCCCTGGCCGGATCTCTCGTACGCGACGAGCCCGGAGACCGCGCTCCCGAACGCGAACGCGTCGATGAAGGCGCCGCGCACGACGGCGCCGCGCCCCGTCTGCGCCCGGATCCCGGCCTCGATCGTGGCGCCGGACTCCGGCTCGAGCTCCACGTTGCCGTGGACGACGCCGGAGACGCCGTACACCTCGCCGAGCGTCGGGACGCGGACGTAGCGGCCCACGGTCGCGAGGAGCCGGATCCGGTCGCTCCCCGCCTCCACGCCGACCCGCCCGGTCGGGACGAGCACGTCGCAAGGGCGCTCCCGGTCCGCGCCGGTGGCGTGGCACTCCCCGCTCGCGAGGGCGTGCAGCGCGAGCCCCTCGCCGAGGCGCACCTCCGCGCTGACAGCGCCGCGCGCGAACGAGCGCCGCGCCCGCGCGAGCGGGACGTCGTCCGGCGCGCGCGAGATGCCCTCGCGCGCGACCGAGAGCACGGGCCGCACCCGGAGCCGGTCGGCGAAGGAGAGCGTCGCCCCGAGCGTCTGCTCCAGGCGGCGGCCGGCGAGGCGGAGCTCCGGCGTGAGCAGCGCGAGCTCGAAGAGGGGGTCGTGGACCTCCGAGCGCGCCTCGATGAAGGAGGTGCGCGCCTCGATCGCGTGCTGCGCCTCGCCGCCGAACGGCACCCGCGCCACGACGGACGTCAGCGCGCGCCGCGACTCCCCCCGCGCCCTCCGGGACGGCAGGAGCGCGAGCCTCGGCATCCCCTGCTCGCGGTCGGTGCCGTTCGCGATCACGTCGACGATCGCGCCGCCCCCGAGCTCGACGCGCGCGAGCGCCCAGGCGTCGATCGTGCGCACGTCGGCGTTCTGCCGGCGCTCCAGGGTGTCGTCGCTCTCGTCGAAGAGCGTCCCGCGATCGTCCACGAACGCGTAGCGGTTCTCCGCGGCCTCGGCGCTCACCCCGACGATCGAGCTCACCGGCCCCGCGCTGGCGCCGGCGAACGCCCACCCGCGCCGCGCGCCGAGCGAGCCCGCCATCGCCCCCACGCCGGCCGTCGTCCGGGAAGGCCGCCGCGGCTCGAAGAAGATCGCGCCGCCGGGGCCGAGGCGGTCGGCCTCGATGGGCGCGTTGCCGCGGTAGATCTCGACGCGCTCGATGAGCCAGAGGGGCACGAGGGAGAGATCCGCCGTCCCCACGACGTCGTCGTTCAGGCGGACGCCGGCGAGGTACACAGGCGTCTGCGTGGCGGTCGCTCCCCGGAGGGCCGCGGTCGCCGGCCCGCCGAAGCCGCCCGACTCGATGATGAGGACGCCCGGCTGCGTGCGGAGCACGTCCGCCGCTCCGAGCCCCGCGCCGGTGAGGCGATCGCGGCTTAGCACCGACCCCGCGACGGACCTGTCCTTGGGCGGCGCGGGCGCGCGCAGGCGATCGCCCTCGACGCGCACCTCCAGCGGGGCTGTCTCCGGCGGAGCGACAGCGCGATCGCCCCCCTGCTCGCCCGCCGGCCTGCGCCGATCGTCGGCGCGGGCGGCAGGCGAGGCTGCCATGACGCTGCCGACCGCGAGCGCGAGCCAGCACGCCGCGCCGGCGCTCCGGCGCCGACGCGACCGACGATCCGAGGAATCAACCATTCACGCGCCGCCTGCCCGCGTCGACCCAGCGCTGCTCCGGGTGAGCCGAGAGCCGAAGCGAGGGGGCTGCGTGACGGGCCACGGCACCGCGCGCGAGCGAGGTGGTCGAGAGCCTGCGCGCCTTCCCCTCGAAGGCTCAGGTCAGCGCGCGCCAGCGCACCGGCGCGCGCACCTTCGGCAGGTCTTCGGACTCACGGGCGCTGCGGCCATCGCCGGCCGCTCTCCTACGGATCACCGCTTCCCAGGCTGCTCTGGTGCATGCCCAGTGCTTCTTGGTGATCGTCGTTCCCGTTCACCGCTGCGGGGGCAGTCCCGGATTCTCACCGGGTTCCCTTTTCAGCTCGCCCGGCGATGGCCGGACGAGCACCGATGGCGGGGCGACTCGTCGCACCCGTCACGCAGGATGTCAACGCAGAAGCGAAGGCCCGGGGCGCCCCGTCCACGGGCCCCACCGACGGCACACACCCGAGACAGAATCGGGAGTCCCTTGACAGTCTTGCTCGGCCGTGCCATGAGTTACTTGAAACTGATTTTCTTTATCAGAATCAAGCGGCCCGAGACCTGACGTCCAGCGCCCGATGACCCGAGCCCACGTGGCTCTCGACGCCCATCGGAGCTGAATGTGACGAGTTCCATCTCGATGTCGGCCTCTGCCGCGCTGCCCGCGGTGAACGCAGGGCAGCTGTTGAAGCAATACACCCCTGAGTCGGCGTTCTTCTTCGCGTCGCCGACACGCACCCTCCTCGCGCAGGGCGTACACGACATGATCCTCGAGCCGAACGGCGCGGATCAGGGCGATCGCCTCGCGGACCGCGTCACAAGGGTGCTCGCGGCGGCCTCGAGGGCCGGCGCCGGCCAGGGCCTCCCCATGGTGGTCGGCGCGGTGCCGTTCAACAGCACGTCGCCCGCTCACCTCATCGTGCCGCGGACGATCCAGAGCGCAGGCCCGCTCAACCACACGTCGGAGTCGCCGAGAGCGCACCTGCCGATGGCCATCCAGGAGCTGCGCCAGGTCCCGGAGCCCCGCGACTACGTGCGCGGCGTCGAGACGGCGGTGGGCCTGATGCGGTCCGAGGTGCTGAGCAAGGTGGTCCTCTCCAGGATGCTGGAGATGGTCCTGCGAGAGCCGGTCGATCTCCGCCTCGTCCTCCAGCGCCTCTCGCAGCAGAACCGCAACGGCTACACCTTCGCCGCCAACCTCTCGGATCCGACCGCGGGGCTCTCCGGCGCGGAGCGCGGCGGCGCGACGTCGCGCGCGCGGACGCTCCTCGGCGCGAGCCCGGAGCTGCTCCTGTCGCGCTCCGGGCTCCGGGTGATCGCCAATCCGCTCGCCGGCTCCGCGGTCCGCAGCCCGGACCCCGACGAGGACCGCCGGCGGGCGATCGCCCTGCTCGCGTCCGAGAAAGACCGGCACGAGCACGCCATCGTCGTCGACGCCGTCGCCGCCGCGCTCCGGCCGTTCTGCCGGCGCCTCAGCGTCCCCGACGAGCCTTCGCTCACGCAGACCCCGACGCTGTGGCACCTGTCGAGCCGGCTCACCGGGGAGCTGCGCGATCTCTCGATCTCCTCGATGAAGCTGGCCACAGCGCTGCACCCGACCCCCGCGGTGTGCGGATACCCCACGGACCGCGCCCGCGACGCCATCGAGGCGATCGAGCGGTTCGACCGCGGGTTCTTCACGGGGCTCGTGGGCTGGTCCGACGCCAGCGGCGACGGCGAGTGGGCGGTCGTCATCCGCTGCGCCGACGTCGCCGGCCGGGCGCTCCGCCTCTACGCCGGGGCCGGGATCGTCATCGGCTCGAGCGGCGAGCACGAGCTCGCCGAGACCACCGCCAAGCTCGGGACGATGCTGAACGCGCTCGGCCTCGACAAGGCGCCGGAGAGGGCATGAGCTCTCAGGAGGAAAGCCGGCAGGCGCCCGCGCAGGCGCGAACGCAGGCGCTCGACGGCTGGACTCCGTGGCCGGCCGAGATGGCCGATCTCTACCGGCGCGCCGGCTACTGGCGCGGCGACACCTTCGGGCGCCTGCTCCGCGAGCGGGCCGCGCGGCACCCGGATCGGATCGCGCTCGTCGGCGGCGATCGCCGGCTGAGCTACGGTGAGCTCGATCGGCGCGCCGATCGCCTCGCCGCGGGCCTCCTGCGCCTCGGGCTCCGTCCGAGGGATCGCGTCGTGGTCCAGCTCCCGAACATCGCGGAGTTCTTCGAGGTGTGCTTCGCGCTGTTCCGGCTCGGGGCGCTCCCCGTGCTGGCCCTGCCCGCGCACCGGCGCGCCGAGATCGCGTATTTCTGCGAGCACACCGAGGCGGTCGCGTACGTCATCGCCGACCGGGACGGCGGGTTCGATTACCGGGAGCTGGCGAGCCAGATCCGGCGCGACGTCAGTACCTTGCGGCACGTGCTCGTGGCCGGCGAGCCGGGCGAGCACACGGCGCTCTCCAGCCTGGACCGGGAGCCCGTCGAGCTCCCGGAGCCCGCCGCGGGGGACGTCGCCTTCTTCCAGCTGTCCGGCGGGAGCACCGGCGTACCGAAGCTCATCCCGAGGACGCACGACGACTACCTCTACAGCGTTCGGGCCAGCGCGGAGATCTGCGGGCTCGACGAGGGCAGCGTCTACCTCGCCGTCCTCCCCGTCGCGCACAACTTCACGCTCAGCTCGCCAGGGAGCCTGGGCGTGCTCCACGCCGGCGGCCGCGTGGTGCTCTGCCGCCGCCCCAGCCCGGACGAGGCGTTCCCGTGGATCGAGCGGGAGCGGGTCACGCTGACCGCGCTGGTGCCGCCGCTGGCCTCGGTCTGGCTGGAGTCGGCCCGGGCGGCGCGGCACGACCTGTCGAGCTTGAAGGTGCTCCAGGTGGGCGGCGCCAGGCTCCCCGCGGAGGTCGCGCGCCGCGTGGGGCCGACCCTGGGCTGCAAGGTGCAGCAGGTGTTCGGGATGGCGGAGGGGCTCGTCAACTACACCCGCCTCGACGACCCCGACGCCATCGCGCTCGAGACGCAGGGTCGGCCCATCTCGCCCCACGACGAGGTCCGCGTCGTGGACGACGAGGACCGCGACGTCGAGCCCGGGCAGGTCGGCCACCTGCTCACGCGAGGGCCCTACACGATCCGCGGCTATTACAGGGCCGACGCGCACAACGAGAAGGCGTTCACGCGCGACGGCTTCTACCGCACCGGCGATCTCGTGCGGCGGACCCCAGAGGGCTACCTCGTCGTGGAGGGCCGCGCCAAGGATCAGATCAACCGCGGCGGCGAGAAGATCGCGGCCGAGGAGGTCGAGAACCACGTCCTCGCCCACCCGGCGGTGCGCGACGCGGCGCTCGTCGCCATGCCGGACGCCCACCTCGGCGAGCGGTCGTGCGCGTTCCTCGTGGCGCGCGGGCAGCCGCCGCCGGCGAGGGAGATCAACGCCTTCCTGCGCGAGCGCGGCGTCGCCCCGTACAAGGTGCCCGATCGCATCGAGTGGCTCGACGCCCTCCCGACGACGAGCGTCGGCAAGGTGGACAAGAAGGCGCTCCGCCGCTGGATCGCCGACAGGCTCGCGCAGGGAGCGCGCGCCTGAGAGGACAGCGCGAGCCGAGGCGGCGCAGCGACGCCCGCGGCCGTTCCGTCGACAGGAGCGCTGCGACCACAAGAGACGAGAAGAGAGAGAGGAACGACCATGGCCATCCCCCGCATCCAGACCTATCGCATGCCACGAGCCGATGAGCTCCCGGAGAGCCGGGCGTCATGGCGGCCGGATCCGGGGCGCTCCGTCCTCTTGGTCCACGATATGCAGGAGTATTTCCTCGGCTTCTACGACGCGAGCGCGTCCCCGATGGTCGAGCTGATCGAAAGTGTCCGCCTGCTCCGGGAGAGGTGCGCGGCGAGCGGGATCCCGGTCGTCTACACGAAGCAGCCGGCAGAGCAGACGAGAGCCCAGCGCGGTTTGCTGACGGATCTCTGGGGGCCCGGTCTGACGCAGCAGCCCGACAAACACGAGATCGTGCGCGAGCTCGCGCCGGGAAGCGCCGACACCGTCCTCACCAAGTGGCGTTACAGCGCCTTCCAGCGCACGGAGCTCCTGGATCTCATGCGCCGGTGGGGCCGCGATCAGCTGATCGTGTGCGGCGTGTACGCGCACATCGGGTGCCTGCTGACCGCGTGCGAGGCGTTCATGAACGACGTCCAGCCGTTCCTCGTGACCGACGGGACCGCCGATTTCTCCCGGCAGCAGCACGACATGGCCATCACCTACGTCGCGCAGCGGTGCGGCGTCGCGCTGCCGACGAGCGACGTCCTCGCGCGCTCGCGCCCCGCGAGCGGGCGAGCACCCCGCGGCGCGAGGCGCCGGCGCCGGCGCCGCTCGGGGGGACGCAGGACCGGACGCCGTGGGTCGAGCGCCTGCGCGGCGACGTGGCCGAGGTCCTCGACCAGCTCCCCTCGGCGATCTCCGATCGCGACAACGTCCTCGATCTGGGGCTCGACTCGATACGGCTCATGACGCTCGTCGAGCAGTGGCGCGCCGCGGGGATCGACGTCGCGTTCGTGGACCTCGCCGAGCTGCCGACGCTCGGGCACTGGTGGGAGTTCCTGTCGACCCGGCTGCCACGCGAGGCGAGGCCAGCGCCCCGACACCGCGCGGAGGCGCCCATCCAGGAAGCTACAGGCTGACCGGCCGAGCTTGCTCCACGACGGCTTCCCCATGGCACAGGTCACCATGAATCGAGTCGCGACATCCCCACCCGGGCCGGTGGCGCGCACCCCGCCGCGCCTGCTTGAGGTGCTGCGCACGACCGCGATCTCCCCCCGCATGCGGCGGATCACGCTGGGCGGCGAGGCGATCGCGGGGTTCCCCGCGCGCTGCGGCGGCGCGCACATCAAGGTCTTCTTCCCGCGCGGCGACCAGGCGGCGCCGGAGCTGCCCACGCTGGGCCCGGACGGCCCCGTCTGGCCTCCGACGCCTCGGCGGCCGATCACGCGCACGTACTCGGTGCGCAGGTACGACGCGCAGGCCGGCGAGCTGGACGTGGACTTCGTCCTGCACGGGGACGACGGCCCCGCGTCGCGGTGGGCCCACCGCGCCAGGCCGGGCGACCGCATCGGCATCGCCGGGCCGGGCGGCCCCGATCCGATGCTCGGTCCCGCGGACTGGTACCTCCTGGCCGGCGACCTCTCCGCGCTGCCGGCCATCGGCGCGCTGCTCGAGGCCCTGCCGAAGACGGCGCGCGGCCACGCCGTCGTCGCGGTCCCCGACGCGGCGGACGTGCAGGAGATCGATCACCCGCCGCACGTCGCGCTGACCTGGATCTACCTGCAGGGCGAGCACGCCCCGGGCCCCCGGCTCGAGGCGGCCGTCCGCGCCCTGGGGTGGCCGGACGGCCGCGTCTTCGCCTGGGTCGCGGGCGAGTCGTCGTCCGTCGTCGCGATCCGCGATCACCTGCTCGACGAGCGCGGGCTCGGGCGCGAGGCGCTGTACGCGATCCCCTACTGGAAGGCGAGCCAGTCCGAGGAGGCGTACCACGCGGAGCGGCACCGGATCATGGACGGGCTCGACAGGGCCTGACGGGAGCGAGCGATCATGGACGGGCTCGACAGGGCCTGACGGGAGCGAACGATGGAGTTCAAACACAAGGCGGCGCTCGTCACGGGCGGGGCCCAGGGGATCGGCGAGGCCGTCGCTCGGAGGCTCGCCGCGCGGGGCGCCGCGGTGGCGGCCGTGGACGCGAACCGGGAGCGCCTGGGCGCCGTGGTCGCCGATCTCCAGGCGAGCGGCCATCGCGCCGCGGCGTTCGCGGTGGACGTGGCCGACGGCGAGGCGGTCGACGGCGCGGTGGAGCGGATCGAGCGCGAGCTCGGCCCGCTCGAGATCCTCGTGAACGTGGCCGGCGTGCTGCGCATGGGCGACGCCCTCTCGCTGACGAACGACGACTGGGAGCGCACGTTCGCGGTCAACACCCGGGGGGTGTTCAACGTGAGCCGGGCCGTGGCGCGCCGCATGGTGCCGCGCCGATCGGGGTCGATCGTGACGGTCGGGTCCAACGCCGCGCGCACGCCGCGGATGAACATGGGCGCTTACGCCGCCTCGAAGGCCGCCGCGGCCCAGTGGACGAAGTGCCTCGGCCTGGAGCTCGCGCAGCACGACATCCGGTGCAACGTGGTGTCCCCTGGCTCGACGGACACGCCGATGCAGCGCGCGCTCTGGGCGGACGATCGCGGCGCTCAGGCGGTCATCGCCGGCGCTCCCGAGGCGTTCCGGCTGGGCATCCCGCTGCGCCGGATCGCCACGACGGATGACGTCGCCAGCGCGGTGCTGTTCCTGCTCTCGGACGAGGCGCGGCACATCACGATGCACGACCTCTGCGTCGACGGCGGCGCCACGCTGGGCGCCTGATCCTGGCCGGACTTCGTTCGAGCGAGAAATGAGACGCCAAGACGAAGACGCCAAGAACAGAATCCTATCTTGGCGCCTTATCGGCGCATGTCCGTCAAGCCGACATCGTCCTGGCGGCGCCCGCGGCCACGCCGAGGCGCTGCTCGTAGCCGGCGAGCGCGCGGGCCCAGGCCGGACGCGCTTCGCAGAGCTCGCGGTAGCGCCGGACGTGCGGATGGTCGCCGAGGAGATCCGCACGCCAGGCCTGGCGGAGGACAGTAGTCATCGCGATGTCGGCAACGGTGAAGTCGTCGCCGGTGACGAATTGCTTGCCGTCGAGCCAGCGGTCGAGGGCACCGAGGCAGCGCTGCGCCCACGCGCAGAGCTCCGGTCGGAGGTCGGCGCCGGCCGTCTTTCCGAACTTGGCCTTCAGATCCAGCAGTACGATCTGCGCGATCGGCGGCTCGACCGTGGTGAGGGCCGCGAACGTCCAGCGCGTGACCTCCGCGCGCTTCCGGAGGTCGGATAGCTCCCCCGCGCGCTCTGCAAGGTGGAGGAGGATTGCGCCGCTCTCCGCGATCACGAAGCCGTCGTCCTCGATCACCGGCACCTGGTTGAACGGGCTGATCCGCGCGAAATGCCCCTCGTTCAGCTCGCCCTTCGGCTGATCGAGACCGTGCACCTCGTACGGAAGGCCGAGCTCCTCGAGCGCCCAGAGGATGCGGAGGTCTCGCGTGAGGCCGATCACCACGCTGGGCACCTTACCGAAGCCGTAGAGCGTGATCGGACGAGCGGTGGGGGCGTCGTGTGCTTCCATCGATTCCATCCTCTAAACGACGCAGCAGCGTGCGTGCAAGCTCGAGCGGTCGCCCTCGGCGGTCTTTTTGATCTCGACGAACGGCGATCGCGCTGTTTGTCGCTCTAAGGGTCTTCCTTGCCCACGTTCCCGAACAGCGCGTCGGACGCCGTGCCGACCATCACCACCGCGGCGAGCGCCACGGCGGCGGCGATCGCGAGGGCGCCGAGTACCCGCGAGGGCTTCATCTGCCACCACATGGCGAGGCCGCTGAGCGCCCACACGACCAGCGTGATCCCGGTGATGTCCGCGAAGAGCGCCCAGAGCCAGGCCACGCCGCCGTGGACGGGGAAATGATGCGTCTTGTGAAGCGTCTCGAGCACCTCGACGAAGCGAGGCCACCCCCGCGCGCCGGCGGGCCGCCCGTCGAGCCGCCCCGTGCCCAGGTTGTATGTGACGTTCCAGGCGCGGCCGTCTGCGTCCCGCATACCGAAGCGCAGCTCGGGGCTGATCTTCGGGTGAGCGCGCAGCGGTCCCGCGGCGTCGACGCCGATCTTGGGCAGGAGATCCTTTATCTGCTCCTGCACCGCCGCCATCCTGTATCCAGGCAGGTCGATCGCGACGCCGGCGAACGGGGGCGCGGGGGCATCGGGCTCGGGAGGATGGCTGGAGACTGTCGCGCTGCCGTCGTCGAGGCGCAGGATCACCACCTGGCGTCCCCCGCCCGCGCTCGGCGCCGCGAGCAGCGGCCACCCGGAGAACGCGCCTCGGGTCCCCGGATCGAGCGTGTAGCGCGAGGGCGAGCCGGCGTTGAGCTGCTCGACGACCTGGCGCGCGAGCTCGCCCGGATCCCAGGGCTGGAACCCGGTGAGCGCCGACAGCCGCTCTCCCGAGAGCGACCGGCTGTCGATGTCTCGCCCGATCTGCGGGTGATTGAAGAGCGTGCCGCTGATCCCGAACAGCAGTATCCAGGGGAACAGCAGCAAGCCCAGGTACATGTGCACGCGGCGCACGACCTTCATGATCGTGCCGTAACGCGGCCGCCCGCGGGGGCCCCGTGGCGAACGGGGTCCTCGCGCGGCGTCGTCCCTCACCGCTTCTTCGTGATCGGGCGCGAGCGTCATCGGATCTTCGCGACGGAGAACGTGAGCCCAGGCGCGCTCACGCCCGCCTCACCGGGCCCGTCCTCGCCGATCTCGCGGAGCGTCGTCGACTCCTGGCCCTCGAACTCCAGCAGGTAGGTGCGGTCGCCGAGCGCGACGGACAGGACGCTGCCGCCGCCGGGCGCGGCGTCGAGCACCGTGGCGGTCGGCGTATCGCCGAGCGTCACGCTGGCCCACCGCCACGCCGCGGCGCTCGCCAGCACGCGCGGGTGGGTGTCGTCCGCGATCGCGAAGAGGCTCTCGTCGAGCACGCGCAGGAACGCCTTGCCGTCCGGGCCGCCGAAGAGCGAGCCGGCGGTGTCGCCGTCGAACAGCGCGCTCAGCTCGACGTGGAACTCGGGATCGAACTGCCTCGTCTCGGGGTCGAAGCGCAGCATGCACGGGGCGGCTGCGTTGTCGGGGTTGAGCCGGTGCACCGCCGCGCCGTACGCCTCGGTGGCCACGTAGATCATGCCGTCGGGCCCCTCGACCCCATCGCGCACGTAACCGCAGCGATCGTCGGTGACGACGGTCGCCTCGTCCGTCGCGCTGTCGACGACGACGACCGCGGCCACGCTCGGGACCTCCGGGCCGACGCGCCACCCGCCGAAGGTGATCACGTCGTCGCCCTGGCGAAGCGGCGGCGAGGAAGAATAGGTGAGCGTGGCGTCCGGGATCACAAGATCCTCGAGCGGAATGTCTCCGGTCACCGTCATCTCCGCGGGATTCCAGACCACCACCTGGGCGGTGGGACCATCGAAGAAGTACGCCTTGGTCTCCGAGACGAAGTGGAACTGCGTGCCGTACTCGCCGATCTTCGCGAGGCCCTTGCCCTGGAAGCTGATGGTGTCCCCTTCCTCGAGGCTGCCGTCCTCCTGGAGGTCGTAGCGGGTCACGGTCGCCGCGGCGTCGCTCGCCACGAAGACCGCGCCTCCGCCGTCCAGCCCGACGCCGAGGGCGCGCCCCTGCACCTCGATCGCGTTCTCCAGCGACAGCGCCTCGGCGGAGTCGATGTCGTCCGTCACGGCGATGTAGCTCTGGGTGTCGCCGCCGTCCGGCCCGAACACCTGGATCGTGAGGGCGTACGCCGGCCCCGCGCTGGGTGTCCCCCCCGTGCCGCTGGTGGCTCCGCCGGCGCCGGTGCCTCCACCGCCGCCGCCTCCCGCGCCGCTGCTCGTGCCATCGCTCGTGTCGTCGCCACAGGCGGCGAAGCACGGGAGGAGCAGTGTCAAGAGGAGGGCATTCGCGTAGCGCGCACGAAATAACATGAAGGATCTCCTTGTGTCGGGTTTCAACTGCCGTCGCACGAACATCGGCTCACAGGCTCAAGGCGAGCTTGGCGTACGCCGCTCGCCCGGGGCGCTGGATGCCGTGGAAGCTGAAGGCCTTCTCGTCGGTGAGGTTCTGCACCTCGACGGTCGAGCTCACCGTCCATCCGCCGCGCTCGACCAGGTACGTGAGCGCGAGCGTGTGCAGGAGCTGCGACGGGATCTCCGCCTTGGAGCGGGCCGCGCCGCGGCCTTCCGGGCCGACGAAGAACGCGTGTACGTAATCCGTGATCCAGGTGAGCGACAGGACATCGCGCCGCGCCGCGATCTCGGGCCACTGCGCGCGCGCGGCGACGCCGCCGAACAGGTACGGGAGGTTCTGGATGCGAACGTCGGTCGAGCCGTCCCGGAAGTCCTGCCATGTGACGTGACCGTCCACCGACAGCCAGTCACCCGGAGAGGTCCACCCGGCTGTCGACTCGAAGCCGACCGATCGCGCCGACAGCGTGTTGCCGTACGCCGAGTAGCCGAGGAACCTTTGCAGCGTGATCAGATCCTCGGTGAAGCGACCGAAGCCGTTGACGTTGAACCGGAGCTGTCCCACGGGGGTCTCCGCGCGCTCCAGGGTCACGCCGACGTTGACGTTGTGGCTCGCCTCCGGCTCCAGGTGGACGTTCGAGACGACGAGCCCTCCGTCGCCGAACAGCTCCTCCGGCGTCGGCAGGCGGGTGGCGACCTCGTACGAGGCCTTGGCGTAGATCGCGTCGGTGAAGCGGAAGCGCAGGCTGTCCCCTGCCCCCACCCGGTGGGTCGCCCGATCGACGTCGCCGATCCGGCCGCTCGGCAGGTGTTCCCGGGTGCGGACCGACTGCAGGTAGAGCTTGGCGAAGGCGATGTTCGCGAGCCGGCCATCGAGTGGCCTCGCCTCGTACTCGACGCCTGCCACCCCGCTCCACAGGTCCCGCTCCGCGGTCAGCGGGTCCTTCTCGCGCTCGGCCACGACAAGGTTCCTCCCGGTGCGCGTCACGTGGGTCGGAGAGAGCCCGAAGCGCAGGAGGTGATCTGTCGCGGGGTGCCACGCCGCGTTGACGCGGGCGAAGGCGGTGTGCTGACGGACTTGCTGGTCGTTCGCGTCCTCCCCGACCTCCCCCCGATACGGGCGCTCCTTGCAGCGGTCGGACCAGTCGTAGGTGCACGTGGCCATGTCGACGAAGGTCGTGCGCGCGTACGAGTACCCCGCGAGGGCGTCGAGCCGCGCCCTCCCGAAGAACGGCTGCGCATACCGCAGCAGCGCGCCGCCGGTCTGCCTGCCGAAGGTCGCCTCTCCGAAGGGCGGCGACGTGACCCTTCCGTCGAGCATGGTGACGAGCGGGCCGTGCTGCAGCTCCTTGTCGTGCGAGGTGAAGAAGGCGCGAACGAGCAGGCGATCGGCCCACGGCCGCCGGGTGACCCCCACCTCGGCCGCGCCGCCGGCCGCGACGTAGCCATCGTGGAACCGCCGGGCGCGCGCGGGCGACGGGCGCCCGCTCTCGTCGAACGCCATGACGTCGATCGGATAGTCGTTCCGCGCACGATCGACGAACCCGCTCGCGCGGGCGAAGAGGCCGCTCGGCGCGTGCGCGTGGCGCGCGCCGAGAGTCAGCCGGTACGTGCCGAAGGAGCCGACCTGGTAGGACGCCGCCGCGCCCGCGCCGCGCGTGTCCTGATCGGTCACCAGGTTCACCGCGCCGCCGAGCGCGTCCGAGCCGAAGCGCAGCGGGACGACGCCGCGGTAGATCTCGGCGCGCTCGACGAGGTTGACAGGCACGTTGGCGACCCCGAAGGAGTGCCCGGCGAGGTCGAGCGGCACGCCGTCGAGGAAGAAGCGGATCCGGTCGTCGGTGAGGCCATTCAGCGAGAAGCGCGCGTCGGAGCCGAGCCCGCCGAGGCGGCGCACGCTCACGCCCTCGGCGCGCGACAGCACCTCGCCGAGATCCGCGGCCTGCCGCCTGGCCTCGACGGTCTCGATCACCTGGACCGCCTGCGCGGAGGTCCGGAGCCTCTCGGCCTCGGAGGCCCCTCGCACGCTCACCTCGATCGCAGGCAGAGCTGGCCCGGCGGCGCCCACGGCGGGCGCGGCCTCGGCGGCGCCTGCGACCGGCACGGCCGCGGGGACTGCCCGCCCGGCCGGCATCCCCGCACCGGGGACCGCCGCGGGGGGCGGCGCAGGCAGCCGGAAGTCGTGGCGGTAGAGGATGCGCGACGCGACGCTCCGGTCGCCTCGCCGGGCCGGCGTGAAGCGGAAGCGCAGCGCGGCTTCCCGCGCGGCCTCGTCGAACCCGTGGCCCGCGGGCTCGGCGACCTCTGCGCCGGTGACACGCCCTTCCGCGTCGATCGTCAGCCGCAGCACGACGCTCCCCTCCAACCCCGCCTCGCGCGCGGCCTGCGGATACGCCGCCTCGACGGCGCCCGTGAGCTCGGGCGGGCGCACCGCGGGCGCGGCGCCATCGCCCGGAGCGCGCGCCGCCGGCGCTGTCTCGGCCTGCGGAGCCGCTCCCTCGACGCCCTCGTCGGCAGGGGCCTCGTCGCTCGCCCGCGCGTCCGCTGCGAAGGCCAACAGGGCACCGCAGGGGGCGAGGATCAGAGTCCCGGCCAGCGCGGCGCAACGCAAGGGGCGTAATCGAATCATGAGATCACCGGGCATGCTCACCGGAGCGTGACGATGCGGCGCTCTGGCCGGCTCTGCGCAAGCTGGTTCTCGTGGCGTCTCGCTCGCCGGCTCCTCAGGCCTCTTCGGATGGCGCAAACCGCGCTGGCCAGGGGTCGCCGCCGCGAGCAGTCATGTCAGGGCTCTCGGGGATTCAACCGCTCACGTCCTCCGCCGCCGGGACCGGGACGACGACGACGCGCTTGCACCGCCGGCACTTCAGCTCGACGCCGCCGGGCACATACCGGGCGAGCAGGCTGCCGCACCCGCAGCGCACGGCGTTGGGCTCGGCATGTCCAGCAACGCCGCAGTGATCACACCGGCTGTCGAGCGGAGCCGTCGCCTTCGACATCAGGTTGTCCATCGTGGAACCCCACTTTCAATATTGAAAGTCACTTTCAATTTCAATCCGGAACCTGCCATGCTACCAACAACGTTGTCAAGCGAAAGCGGTCGGGGAACGTCCGCGACGTCCGCGGAGGGCCGCGATGGTCCGCAGGTCGAGCAGCGCGAGATCGCGCCCAAAACGGAGGCGATGTGCGCGATCGGCGCGCTCGCTCGGGTCGCCGGCGCCGTGCCTCGATGGCGCGGGCGGCCCCCCACCGGACGGTGGCCCGCGGCTGGGGTCCCAACGAATTCACTTGACAATGCCCACCCTACCTCACCATAAACGAACTTGAAAGTAGTTTTCATTTTCACTCAATCGCCGATGCCGAGGTGGGTGCGCTCATCGCGGGGTCGTCGAGCTGCGTCCGCCGCCTGGACGATGTCCGGCGCCCCTGCCCTGCGTGCTCTCGGGGCTCGGGCCCTGCTGCGCCGGCGGGCGCCGCTTTCGTTTTAACGGGCTGGCTCGGACGTCACGGCCGCCGTTGCGCCGTCGTCGCGGGCCGCAGATCGCCTGCCGCGAGCGTGCCTGTGGCGGCTGTCCCGTCGAGCGCCGGTTGAACCAGGAGGGTTGTCGTCATGGTCGCTCCTCAGGACGCGCGCTGGCCGCTGTCGGCCGCGCAACACGGTATCTGGCTAGGCCAGCAGCTCGACCCGGCGAGCCCTGTGTACAACGCGGGCGAGTGCGTCGAGATCTGCGGGCCCATCGATCTCGCCACCCTCGAGGCCGCGATACGCCAGGCCGTCTCCGAGACAGAGACGCTGCACGTGCGCTTCACGGGCGAGGCGGATGGACCGCGCCAGCGACTCGACCTGTCCCCTGACTTCCCTGTCCACCGCGTCGACGTCAGCGCGGCGCCGGACGCGTTCGCCGCGGCCGAGGCGTGGATGCGCGAGGATCTCGCGAGGCCTGTGGATCTCGCGCGCGGGCCCCTCTTCACGGAGGCGCTGTTCACGGCGGGGCCCGACAGGCTCTTCTGGTACCAGCGCGCGCACCACATCGCGCTGGACGGCTACGGCTTCTCGCTGATCGCGCGGCGCGTGGCCGAGATCTACACCGCGCGGGCCGAGGGCCGCTCGAGCGAGAGCGGCGCCTTCGGCTCGCTGCGCCGGGTCGTCGACGAGGATCTGGCCTACCGCGCCTCCCCCGATCTGGAGCGCGATCGCGCCTTCTGGACGCAGCGCTTCGCCGACCGGCCCGAGCCGGTGAGCCTCGGCGACGAGCCGGCGCCCGCGTCGCGCGCCTGCCTGCGCCGGACGGCCTCGCTCGCGCCGTCCACCGTCGACCGGCTGAAGGACGTGGCGCGCCAGGCGAAGGCGACGTGGCCGGACGTCGTGGTCGCCGCGACCGCGGCGTATGTGCACCGGCTCACCGGCGCGCCCGAGATCGTCCTGGGGCTGCCCGTGATGGGGCGCCTCGGCTCGGTGTCGCTGCGCATCCCGAGCATGGTCATGAACATCGTCCCGCTCCGGGTGCCGATCCCGGAGGGCGCGAGCTTGTCCGCGGTCACCCGGCAGGTCGCGGCCGAGCTCGCGGCCATCCGGCCCCACCTGCGTTATCGCTACGAGCAGCTCCGCCGGGATCTCAAGCTGATCGGCGGCAGCCGCCGGCTGTTCGGCCCGGTGGTCAACATCATGCCGTTCGATTACGACCTGCGCTTCGCGGGGCATCGCGGCATCGCGCACAACATCGCCGCAGGCCCGGTCGAGGATCTGTCGTTCGGCATCTACGCGAGGTCGGACGGGCGCGGGCCGCGGCTCGACCTCGACGCCAACCCGGCCTGCTACGGCGACGAGGACCTCTCGGCGCACCAGCGCCGGTTCCTCGCGTTCCTGGAGGCGGTCGCCGCCGCCCCCGAGCAGGCCCTCGATCGCGCCGAGATCGACCTCCCCCGCGCCGCGGCGCGCGCGCCGGGCGCGCACGCGGCCGCGGCCGGGCGGCCCGGCGCGCTGCTCGACGGGGGCCCGCTGCCCGCGCCGGCGCGCCCCGTCGTCGAGCAGATCGCCCTGCGCGCGCGCGAGCAGCCGGACGCGACCGCCCTCCACCACGACCTCGAGCGCGTGACCTACGGAGAGCTCGACCTCGCCGCCCGGCAGCTCGCCGCCCGGCTCGCCGCGCTCGGCGCCGGGCCCGACACGCTGGTCGCGGTGCTCCTGCCGCGCAGCGTCGGCGCCATCACCGCGATCCTCGGCGCGCTCTACGCCGGCGCAGGCTACCTCCCCCTCGATCCGGACGGGCCGCAGCCGAGGACCACGGCGATCCTCGACGACGCCGGGCCGGCGATCGTCGTCACGACGTCGCAGCACGCCGCGAAGGTGGGGAGCGATCGCGCGGTGCACCTCGTGCTCCTGGACGAGGCGACGCGCGGCGCGCCGGCGCGGGCGCCGGTCCAGGGCGCAGAGGAGCACCTGGCGTACGTGATCTACACGTCCGGCTCCACCGGCCGCCCGAACGGCGTCATGATCGAGCGCGGCGCGCTGGCGCACTTCGTTGCAGCCGCGACCCACCGCTACGATCTGCGCCGCGACGACCGGGTGCTGCAGTTCGCGCCGCTGCACTTCGACGCCAGCGTCGAGGAGATCTTCCTGACCCTGTGCGCGGGCGCCGCGCTGGTGCTGCGCACGGACGAGATGCTGCAGTCCGTGCCGCGGCTGCTCGACGCCTGCGAAAGGCACCGGATCACCATCCTGGATCTGCCGACCGCGTTCTGGCACGAGCTCGCCTACGGACTCTCCACAGGCGCGGCGTCGCTCCCCGCGAGCGTCCGCACCGTCATCATCGGCGGCGAGGCGGCGCTGCCCGAGCGCGTCGAGCGCTTCCGCAGCGCCGTCGGTCGGCGCACGCGGCTGCTCAACACCTACGGCCCCACCGAGGCGACCGTCGTCGCCTCGGCCGCCACGCTGAGCGGCGGCGACGCGCCGGACGATGAACACGAGGCGCCGATCGGCACGCCGCTGCCCGGCGTCCGCGCGGCCATCGTCGACACACACGCGCACGGCCGGCTGGTCTCGCAGGGCGCCGTGGGCGAGCTCCACCTCATCGGGCCCGGCCTGGCGCGGGGGTACCTCGGGCGGCCGGACCTCGACGCCGCGCGCTTCGTCGTCCTCGACCAGCTGGAGGGCCGCCCGCGCGCGTACCGCACCGGCGACCTGGTCCTCCAGCGGGCCGACGGGCAGATGGTCTTCGTCGGGCGCGTCGACGACGAGCTCAAGATCAGCGGCCATCGCGTCGATCCGCTCGAGATCGAGGCCGCGCTCCTGCGCCACCCTTCCGTGCGGGAGGCGGCCGTCATCGGGCACGCCTCGGCCGGCGGCGGCAAGCGCCTGTCCGCGTTCCTCGTCGCCGGGGACCCCGCCCCTTCGCCGGCCGAGCTCCGCAGGCACGCGCGCTCGCTGCTCCCCGCGGCCGCCATCCCCTCGGCCTTCGTGCTCACCGATCGGCTGCCGAGGACGAGCTCCGGCAAGATCGATCGCAAGGCGCTGCGCGAGGCGCCGATCGCCGCGACGGCGGAGCCGCCTGCCGCCGCGACGGCGCTCGAGCGGCAGGTGCTGCAGGTCTGGGAGCAGGTGCTCGGCGTGAGCGGCCTGTCGGCGCACGACGATTTCTTCGAGCGCGGCGGCCAGTCGCTGCAGACGATCCAGGTCGCCAACCGGCTCAGCGTCGATCTCGGGCGGGAGATCCCCGTCGCGATGGTCTTCCGCCACCCGACCGTCGCGGCGCTCGCGCGCGCCCTCGACGAGGCGCAGGGCGCGGCGGCGGCGCAGACGAGCGGCGGGCCCCCCGGCGCCATGCTGGCCGACGCCGAGCTCCCCGAGGACGTCGTCCCCCGATCGCTCGCGTGGTCCGGCGGCCGCGGTCGCCCGCGGCAGGTCGTGCTCACGGGCGCGAGCGGCTTCGTCGGCGCGCACCTGCTCCACGAGCTTCTGACACAGACCGACGCGACAGTGGTCTGCCTGGTGCGCGCCGAGAGCGAGGCGCGCGCCGCCGAGCGGATCCGGCAGGCGCTCTCGAAGCAGCGCCTGCCGGTCGACGGCATCGACGCGCGGGTGCTGGCCGTGCCCGCCGACCTGACGCAGCCCCGGCTCGGCCTGAGCGCAGCGCGGTTCGGCCAGCTCGCCGCGGAGTGCGACGCCATCTACCACAACGCCGCGGTGGTCAGCCTCGTGCGCGACTACCGCAGCCTGCGCGCCGCCAACGTGATCGGCACGCGCGAGGCGCTCCGCCTGGCCGCGGCGGCGCGGCCGAAGCCGTTGCACCACGTGTCGACGCTCGCCGTTGCCCCGGGCATCGCGGCGAGCCCCGAGGTCGCGGAGGCGTTCGTGCCGCCGCACCCCGGCCTGCGCGACGGCTACCAGCAGAGCAAGTGGGCGGCCGAGCGCCTCGTGCAGCAGGCCGCAGAGCGCGGGCTGCCGGTCGCCGTGTACCGCCTGGGCCGCGTCGTCGGCGCGCCCGGCACGGGCGTCGTCAACGAGCAGGACCTGGTCTTCCGGCTGCTGCGGGCCGGCATCCCGGCCGGCGTCCTGCCCGATCTCGACGTGCGGGAGGTGTGGACGCCCGTCGACTACGTGGCGCGCGCGATCGTGCGGCTCTCGCTCACCACGCTCACCGCGCAGGCCACGGGCGCCGTGGTCAACGTCGCCCCCGCGCCCGAGGTCCGGCTGACGGAGCTCTTCGACTGGGCGCGCGACTACGGCTATCCGGTCGAGCGCCGCCCGGTCGCGGCGTGGCGCGCGCGGCTCAAGGACGGCGCCGACGCCGCGGACAGCGCGACGCTCGCGTTCTTCGATCTGCAGTCGGCCCCGGCCGACGGAGAGGCGACCTTCGGCATCGGGCGCGTGCGCTGCGACAACCTGGAGCGCGGCCTCGCCGGCGCCGGCATCGCGTGCCCGCCGATCGATCGCGCGCTCTTCTACCGCTACCTCGATCGCTGCGTCGAGGAAGGCCTCCTGCCGCCCCCTTCCAGCGCGGCGCAGCGGGCGCCGCGACCCTCATGACACCGGCTCACGGACGACAACCTCCAGCCTGAGAGAACGACCACGATGACCACACAGACGATCGACACACGGGACAGGAAGCAGGGAGGCGGCGCGCCGCAAGGCGCCGCGGAGGGGCTTCGCCTCGACCGCTCGAACGCGCTGCTCGCCGAGGCGCGAAGGCTCATCCCCGGCGTCACGCAGTCGCTCATGAAGCGGCCGGAGATGTTCGCGCTCGGCTCGTTCCCCGTGTACCTCGAGGGCGGCGAGGGCGCGCTGGTGCGCGACGTCGATGGCAACCAGTACATCGACTACATCTGCGGCCTCGGGGCGAACACGCTGGGGCACAACCACCCCGCGGTCGTCGACGCCATCCGGCGGCGGCTCGACAGCGGCATCCTTCACTCGCTGCCGACGGAGGTCGAGGTCACCGCCACGCAGGACCTCGTCGCGCTGACCCCGGGCGCCGAGATGGCCCGCTTCTTCAAGACCGGCGCGGACGCGACGTCCGCGGCCATCCGGCTCGCCCGCCACGTGACCGGCAAGGAGAAGGTCGTCACCGTCGGCTACAACGGCTGGCACGATCACTTCATGTTCGACACCCCCGGCGTCCCGGCGGTGCTGCGCGAGTACACACACCGCATGCCGCTCATGGCCGAGGCCGACGAGCAGCCGCTGCTCGATCTCATCGCGAGCAAGGGCTCGGAGCTCGCGCTCGTGCTGCTCTCGCTGCCCTACAAGCGGTGCGTCTCGGCGGAGTACCTGCGCAAGGTGCGCGAGGCGTGCCGCGCCCACGGCGTGCTGTTCGTCCTCGACGAGGTGGTCACCGGCTTCCGGCTCGCGCTCGGCGGCGCGCAGCAGTTCTACCAGATCGAGGCTGATTTCGTGTGCCTCTCCAAGGGCATCGCCGCGGGCATGCCGCTGTCGGCGATCGCCGGGCCGCGCCAGGTGATGAGCCGGCTCTCGGAGCTCCAGGTGTCGACGACGTTCGGCGGCGAGATGCTCTCGCTGGAGGTCTGCAGGGCGGCGCTGCGCGAGTACCGCGAGACCGACTACATCTCGAAGGTCGCCGCGCTCGGGAAGCGGCTGCGCGAGGGCATCAACCGGCGCGCAGAGCAGGGCGGCTTCCCGCTGCGCGTCGTGGGGTACGACGCGATCCCCTTCTTCCTCATGGCCGAGGATCTGGCCGTCCACACGAAGCGCATGGAGCCGTTCGTCGGCGCGATGGCGAGGCGCGGCGTCCTGCTGCGGCGCGACGTCAACTTCCTCTGCGGCGCGCACACCGAGGCGCAGATCGATCACACGATCGACGCGGCGCACGACGCGCTGATCGAGCTGGCGAGCCGCGGCGTCATCGAGCGCGGCGCGGGCGCGAAGGCCCAGAGCTGAGCCCACCGTCGTGCAGAACGCTCGCTCCGAACGGACCCTCCTGTTCCTCATCGCCGCGGTCCAGTTCGTCAACCTGCTCGACTTCATGGTCGTCATGCCGCTCGGGCCGGACTTCGCTGTCGCGCTCGGCATCCCGATGTCCGACATCGGCCTGATCGGCGGCAGCTACACAGCGGCGGCGGCGGTCTCGGGGGTCGCCGGCGCGTTCTTCCTGGACCGCTTCGACCGGCGCAGCGCGCTCGCCGTCGCGATGCTCGGCCTCGTCCTCGGCACGGCCGCGGGCGGCCTCGCCACCGGCTTGCCGAGCCTCCTCGCGGCGCGCGTGCTCGCCGGCGCCTTCGGAGGGCCCGCGACCTCGATCGCCTTCTCCATCGTCGCGGACGCGATCCCGCCGCAGCGGCGCGGCAAGGCGATGGGCGTCGTGATGGGCGCCTACTCCCTGGCCGCGGTGCTCGGCGTGCCGGCCGGCCTCGAGCTCGCGCGGCGCGGCGGCTTCCAGGCGCCGTTCTTCGCCGTCGCGGCGCTCGGGCTCGCCGTCGCGGGGCTCGCCCTGCTGCTGCTCCCCTCGATGCGCGGCCACCTCGCCGGGGCGCGGGCGCGCGCCGAGGAAAACGCCCTGCGCGAGCTCCGCGCGCTCGTCGGCCGCCCGCTCGTGCTGCTCTCGTACGCGACGACGGCGGCCATGACGATGGCGTCGTTCCTCGTCATCCCGAACATCTCGGCCTACGTGCAGCACAACCTCGGCTATCCGCGCGAGCGGCTCGGACTGCTCTACCTCGTGGGCGGCGCGCTCACCTTCGTCGTGATGCGCACCGCGGGCGCGCTGATCGATCGCATCGGCGCGTTCCGCACGAGCCTGGTCGGGGCGGCGACGCTCGTGGCCGTCCTCTATGCCGGGTTCCACTCGTACGTGCCGGGGCTGCCCGTGCTCGTCGTCTTCGTCGCCTTCATGACGGGAACGGCGATCCGCAACATCTCCCACAGCACGCTCGCCTCGAAGGTGCCGCTCCCCTCCGAACGGGCGCGCTTCGGATCCATCCAGTCGGCCGTGGATCACCTCTCGTCGGCGCTCGCCGCGTTCCTCGCGGCCCGGATGCTGCACGAGCTCCCCGATCGGCGCCTCGACGGCATGGACGCCGTGGCCGCGCTGGCGATCGCGTTCACGCTCGCGTCGTCGTGCCTGATCTCCCTGATCGAGCGACACCTCGCCCTCGGGGCGTCGAGCAGCGCCGGCGCCGCGCGCGCGCTGGAGGGCCGCGGCTAGCTCCGCCTGTCGCGATCCGTGGCGGGAACAAGCCGCGGACGCGTCCTCCCGCCTGCAGCGCGTCAGCGTTGATTGGGGGTGTCGACCCTCAAGGGGCGTTCATCGTACGCCCTGAAGACCAGGTCCTGCAGCTCGGCGTGCTGGGCTTCCGCCTCCTGGAGATCCTGCTGGAGGCGCAGGAATCGGCTCCAGCCATCCGCCGTCATGTAGTTGCGCGGGCTGGGGTTGACCAGGATGGGAGCCCTCCCGTACGGAGACAGGAAATCGAAGCTCTGATTGTCGAGCATGTCCATCATCCCGCGGAACATCGACGCTCTGACGCGCTGGCTGAGCCGCGTCGTGTAGGTGAAGGCGAAGCCGAACTGATCCTCGATGGCCTCGTGGAGATACAGGTGCTCGATCAAGGCTCGCCGGCCGCGCAACCAGTCGAGCCAGCCCTGGGTGGCGGCCGACGTGAGGTTGAGCCGCTGGGCATGGTGATCGAACTGCGGCGCCGCCGCCTCGTGGGTGTTCTTTCGGGCCCAGATCGAGAGCGCTCGCAGGCGAACGCGGCCGTTCAGGAGGGGGGCGTACCGGACGATCAGGAAGTCGTAGACCAGCCGGTACGTGGTGAGCAGGCTCTCGCCCGACGTCGAATAGTCGATCAGCGCGATCGAGGTGATGCCGCCTGCGTTCTGCACATAGGGCAGGAGCACGTTGCGGAAGTGGGTGCCGGCGCGCTCGCTCTCCTGCGCCGTCGCCGCATCTCCGGCCAGCCGCGCCGACGAGAACGGTAGAATACAGACATGAGGGGTGTGCCTCATCAGCCAGGCCGCGATCGGGGTCGGGCTACGCCCGAGACAGACGAACAGCGTCTCCTTGCCATAGCGCCGGAGGATCGACCTGCTCAGCATGCAGAACCCGAGCAGCGCCTGGGGCCGGTTCTCGAGCGGCGATGCGCCGGCCTCCAGCAGCCGCACCATGTTCCTGCGCGGCGTCGTGGCGATGCGATTCTGCAGCTCCCCGACGTGGTGGTTCGTGACGCGGTCGAGGTCGAGGTCGCGCGTGGGCTTCTTGAGCAGGTCGAGATCGTCGTAGGAGGGCATGCTCGTGATTCCGCCAGAGGCGATTCGAGACACTCACGCCGGCAGCGGCCGGCGCTGTGCTGCCACTCCGCGTGAGGTGGCTCGCCGTGCATTGTCTCCGGGGCGCCTCCCCGGGTCAAAAATGTACCGCGATCACGCGAGCCTTGCGCGCCGGCCGAGCACCGCCGGTGCTCCGGGCGACGCCCGCTCGCCGACCGTCCCCGGTCGGATGCTCAGCTTCTTCGCCAGGGTCTGCCCCCTCGAGGAGCGGCGGGCCGACGCAGGCGCCTGTCCCGATCGCTCGCCGATCCGCGATCGCGGGGGACGAGCGTGAGCGTCCGGAGAACGCGTGTCCGGCCGGGCGCCGCTCACCGGGCTGGCCTGGTTTCCATCTCTGATTCCCCTCGGCAGGGACAACACTCCATTGGGGGTGACCCCTTGGGACGGCGGAGAAAAGCTCCAGGGTCGGCTTGCACGGCCGCTCCTCCCATGCTCTTTGTCGGCACCCCTCATCCATGGCGTCACCCTCTCTCGTCCTGCGTTTCGCAGGGTGCATTGGCTGTCTTGTCGCGGCCCTCGTCCCACGCAGCGTCATCGCCGTCCTCCCGGCCAAGGCCTCGCCCGCCCTGGAGGCGGCGGCCGCGCCCGCCGCGGCGGCTCTGCCCCTCGCGACCGGCGCGCCCGCGCCCGTCATCGCGGGCGCCGCGCGCTCCGTCGTCGCCGTGGCCGTATCGCACCACGATCCCAGGAGCGGCGAGCGACGCGTGAGCCTGTGCAGCGGCGCGCTCGTCGAGCCGAACCTCGTCTTGACGGCGCGTCACTGCATCTCGCGCAACCTGACAGCGGCCCCTCGCTGCGATCGCTCGGGCAAGTCGCACAACGGCGATCACGTCGGCGCAACCATCGATCCTTCCGAGATCGCCATTTACACAGGGGACCATATCGATGTCTCCCGCGACGCTGCGCGGGCGCGCGCCGTGACCACGCTGCACGGGAAAGAACGCGTCCTCTGCGACGCGGACATCGCCTATCTCGTGCTCGATCGGCCCCTCACCGACGTGGCGCCCCTGCGGATGCGCGAGGTCGGGGCGATCGATCCAGGCGACAGCGTGATCGCCGTCGGGTACGGCGGCGGAGCGTCCAACCGGCTCGGCGTCCGGGCCGCGCGCGGTCCGCGCCTCGTCGCCGCCGTCGGTCCCCGCGCCGATCCGGCGACCGGCAAGGTCCTCGGTCCGCGCGAGTTCGAGATCGAGGGGGCGACCTGCGCCGGCGACTCGGGAGGTCCGGTGATCGACGCCGACCGCGGCGACGTGGTGGGCGTCACCTCGCGAGGCGCGGGGTGCACCGCGGCCGGCAACCACGTTTATACGCGCACGGACGCCTTCGCCGCGCTGACGGCCGAGGCCCGCACAGCCGCGCTCGCACAGCGCTGAGCTCCGCGCGCCATCGCCGCCGGCTCGCCTCGGTGAGCACGAGCGTCGGGACGCGCGCGGCAGGAGCAGACCGTGTGCAGCCGCGGCACAGCGCGCGATGCGCGGTCGTGCCGGCACGTCGCTCGCATCGCGCAGAGTCGACGGAAGAAGACAGACGAAGACAGACACGGGATCGACGCTCGTGCGGTCAGGATCGCGTCCGCGATGACGCTGCCTCGCCCGCGCCGATGACCACTTTCCCGGAGGGATCGGAACCATGTCGTTGCTGGACACGACCAGGGGCTTCTTGACGCCCGAGCTCATCTCGGCCGCAACGAAGGGGCTGGGCCTGAGCGATGAATCGCCGACGAGCGTGCGCGCCGCCGCGGAGAGCTCGGTGCCGACGCTGCTCGCCGGAATGGCTCAGGTCGCCTCTTCGGAGGGCGGCGCAGCGCAGCTGTTCAGGATGATCACGGAGCGGGACTACGAAGGCCTCCTCGGGAGAGCAGGGCCCCTCCGCGCCGAGCAGGCCGAGGAGCTTTCGCATCATGGGCAGTCGATGATCGCCCGCCTGTTCGGAGAGCGCGCGAGCGGGATGATCGAGCTCATCTCCCGCTCCTCCGGCGCGGAGCAGCGGTGCTCGACCGCGATGCTGGGCCTGGTCGCTCCGATCGTCGCGTGCGTGCTCGGCCGCGAGGTGAGGTCGAGAGGGCTGACCGCGCGGGGGCTGTCCGATCTGCTCTCCCATCAGAAGCAAGCCTTCAAGGACGATCCACGCGCCCCGGCGGGCCTCCCTGGCTTCCTCACTCCCTCGATCGCGGCGAGCGCTCCCTTCGTCGCGGCGGCGCGCGAACGGCCGCGCGACGCGGTGTCGTCGGCCCCGCCCCGAATGGCGACCTCTTCGACCCCGCTTTCCTCACGTGAAGGGCTCCTCCGCAACACGCAGACGCGAGAATGGCTGCTCCCGACCTTGCTGGCAGCGGCGGTGCTCGGAGGCCTCTGGGCGTTCGTCCGCGAACGAAGGCTGGACCGCGCCGCCGCCGAGCCCACGCACGAAGCCCCGATCGCGGCGGCTCCGAGGGAGGACCTCGCTCAGCCCGTCGCGCCGCCGCCGCAGGCCGAGCCGCCGCGCGCCGAAGCGCCCACGGCCGCCGCGCCCAGCGACGCGCCGCCCAGCGCGCCGGAGATCGTCGAGCAGCTCAAGATCACGGCCGGAGAGATGACGCTCCCGGGCGGCAAGGTCCTCTCCGTCGACGAGCACGGCTCCGAGGCGGAGATCGCGCGGTACCTCGACGCCGGAGCCGCGGATGGCCCCAAGCGCTTCTCGATGGAAGGCATCAACTTCCAGTTCGGGACCACGGAGCTGACCGAAGCGTCGCGACCGAAGCTCGACGCGCTGGCCACCATCCTCGACGCCTATCCCTCCGCGCGGGTGCGCATCGAAGGGCACACCGACTCCGTGGGCGGCGCCGAGGGGAACAAATCGCTCTCTCTGGCGCGAGCCCAGGCGGTGCGCGACGAGCTCGCCGCGCGGCAGATCGCTCCCGATCGCATCGAGGTGGCCGGGATGGGCGCCGATCAACCGGTGGCGCCGAACGACAGCGCCGGGGGACGCGCGCAGAACCGCCGGATCGACGTCACGGTCCTGAGCCGCTGAAGCCGCGGCTCACCCCCCTCCACGCCAGGAGCAAGGTACCGGCGCCGGCCTGCGGAAGCAGGGTACCGGCGCCGATCTTCAGATCTCCCCGTAGGCCCTTGCGATCACCCGGCGGGCCACCGACTGGATGCCGGTGTGCTCGAAGTAGTTGGTGGCGAGATCGATCGCGGCCGCGAGGCCATCGAGCTTGCCGCCCGCCGCGCCGAGGTGCCCGCTGATCCGCTCGAGCACGCCCTGCCGCTCGATGCCCTTCTTCGCAATGAAGCCGGCGATCGCCGTTTGCGACGCGCCGAGGCTCTCTTTCATGATCTCGCGCTTGGCATCCACGCTCCCGCCTGGCAGGTATCCCAGCAGGCGCGCAAAGCGGCTTTGCTGGCCGAGCTGCTCGTTCGTCGCGCTAGAAACGGTGTCCACGACCCGAGCGAGGAAGTCGGGGCCGAGCGGGATCATGCCGTCGCACACGATCCAGGCGGCGAGGCGCATCGCGTCGTCCTTCTCGTAGCTGGCGAGCGAGGCGGCGAAGTCGCCGATGCTGTCGCCCGGCAGCCCGTTGATCGAGCAGAACGCCGCGAGCTCGGCGACGAGCTTCACGCCCGCATCGATGGCCTGGGTGGTGTCGGCCTTGGGCGTGATCTTCGACAGGAAGGAGAGAAAATCGGACGCGTCGCCGATCTTGCGCGCGATCGTCGCCACGCCGGCGAGGCCGCTCGTGTCGTCGACCAGCCGGAAGATCCGGACCGCGCGCTGGTAGCCCTGCTCCGACTCCGCATAGAGGGCGATCGCACGCTCGCCGACCTGCTGGATGAGGCCCTGATCCTCCTCGCCGGTGACGAGCTTGATCATCTCCTCGAAGCTCGTGACGTTCTTCCACTCGCCCGGCACGATGTAGTCGAGCGCCCCCAGCAGCCGAGTGGTCATGCTCGACTTCGGGAGGTCTTCGAGGATGGAGTGAATCGATTCGCGCGTCATGGGGGCCCTTCAGAGGTTCGCTAGACCGCTCAGGTCAAATCGCTTCAGCCATTCTTTTCGCGCCTCGGGGTCCAGGGTCTGGGATGACACCTTCACCTGGAAACGATTCTTGACGAGGATCGCGGACTGGTTCTTCCCGACGGTCACGACCGGCATGCCGGCGAGGTGATCCGTCGCGCTCGCGAACTTGGCGACGACCTGGGGATCGCCCGCCGTGTCGGAGATGGATAGGGAGGCCACGTCGCCGCCGTCCTTTCGCAGCTTGGCCTCCGCGTAGCCAGGCTTCTCCGCGGTGAAGACGCGGCTCGTCCCCTCGGCTCCCTCCGGGGGGAAGAACGCATTGAACGCGGATCCTGGCTTGATGTCAGGGGCGGCGCTCGCGGCAGGCGTGGGCGCCTTGGCCGCCGCCTCGTCCCAGCGCGAGGGAGGTTCCTTCTGGCAGGCGACCAGCAAGAGCGCGACGGAGAAGAGCAGGGATGGCGTTCTCGTGTTCATCGTGTCTCCGGTCCGGTGCTGGCGCTGCGTGCACCCCCGCGACGATCGCCAACGTCTGAGCATCGGCCGTGCCATGTCGCGGCGACTGCCGTGGCGAGGAGAGACACGATCTCGGAGCAGGATGGCGACGAGCGGCCGCTCGTTGGATAGGCGTGCAGGACGTGCTCACGCCCCTCCGCCGTGACGGCGCGTGACCGCGGTCCCGCCGGCGCCGCCCGCTCGTCTCGCACCCACGGGGCGTTCTCCGCTACGCGGAGGGCCAGCTCACGGCTTATCGTTGCTTACGTGTGCACTCTCGGGAGCACTTGCTCGAGGACGCCGACGGTGCCGTTGTCCCTTTCTACATGAAAGCGGACCGACAGGTTGTTGTTCTTGTCCCAGTCATCTCCGCCGTCGCTCGGATCGAGGATCGCAAAGTTGCGGTGGGTGACGCAGTACTTGTGATCCGATCCCGCGATCTCCCGGAGGGATCCCTTGATGTCTCCGTTGAACAGGTTCTGACTACCGCCGTTGGTCAGCACCGAGAGGATCATGCCGAACATCCCCTTGGGAGGTGGGCGCGCGATGCCGGATGCGGTCACCTGGTACAGGCGCGGCCGCGAGCGCGGCTTCCCGAACCCGAGGCCCGTGTCGATGTGCGCCATGGTGCCCACGTGGATATCGCCGCCCAGGAGCGTCACCTGGGTGCCAGGGCTGAAGCCGGCGAAATTCATGAGAGACATCAGGAAGCGCCTGCATTCGTTCTGGTTGTTGGAGGCCGCCCAGCCGTCCCGGATATCGTCGAGTGTGGCCTTGCTGAACACGCTCGAGAGCGCCTCGGCGGCCGCGAGCGGCAGGTAGACGACCGGCGTGCCGACCACGACAAGGAGGTGCCTGAGATCGAGCGCCGCGAGCTCGTTGAGCCTGAGCTCGAGGTCGTCGAGCTGCTGCTTGCCGAGGATCGTCCCGTTCTTCCACGAGCGCTGCGACCGCCCATCGACCGCGAGGATGGCGACGTCGCCATACTTCGCGATCCAGCCGAACCCCGAGCTGCTCAGGCGGTCCCTTGGGCTCAGCGCCATCTGAAACTCCTTGAACGCCTGCTCCGCGGCCCTGTAGCGCTCCACGGCCTGCGCGGTGCCGTCGTTGTTGTTCGACCCCCAGCCATCGTAGATCTCGTGGTCGTCCCACATCATGATGTTCGGGCAGCTCCCGAGGACCGCCGCCACGTCGGGGTGCGACCACGTCTGCGCGTAGTGCCTGCGGTACGCGGCGGTGCGCCCCTCCGAGGGCGACCACCCCGTGGGATCGCCGTCGCCGTAGATCTGGTCTCCGGCGTGGACAAGGAGGTTCACCTTGCCTTCGTCCACGAGGGCCTTGAGCGCCCGCCACATCGCCCCGCGCCGCTCCTTGGGAAACTCGTGATTGTCGATGTCGTTGCAGCTCACGAGGCCGATACGGATCGGCCCGTTCGCGACGGTGCGGAAGGCGGAGCCGTTGATGCTCAGGTTGTCCGCGGGTGTAGGGAGCGGATCTCCTGCGTCGTGCTCCACGATGCCGTAGCGAACCCTCTCGCCGCTCAGCCCGCTCAGCTCGAACGTGGCGAGCCCGAAGGGCGGCGCGCTGTTGATCGGCACGTCGAGCGTGCGAACGCCGTTGTCGTCCGCGAACGCCAGCCTCGCTCTCGCCTTGGGCCTCTCGAAGACGGCCAGGATCCTGCTGGTTGTCTGCGTCGTGTGACCGATGACTGCGCTTTTGAACGCCATGGTCCGCCTCCCTGGCGAGAGCTCGTCAGGCTCGTTGTCTACCTGCGGTTCCGGGCAACCCGCGCGATCCGGCCCGGGGCCCCGCCTCCCGACGACCTGGCGGGCATGATCCCCTATGTTTCGTCGCGGGCGGCCGAACGCAAGTTTTTCGGCTCGCGCCGAGGCCCTCTCACGTCTCGCGCTCACCGCGTCGGGGGCGGGAGCGCGGCGTCGGCGGGCGCGACGCCGGCGGCGACCACGGGGTAGCCCTGGCCTCGGCGCGTCCCGGCCGCCTGCGTGACGAACAGCAGCGAGAACCCGGGGTAGACCGCCACCGCGGGCGCACGCGGCGAGAGCGCGGACGACGCGCCGAACACCGGCGCGACGGCGCGCTCTAGCGGGCCGTCGTGGCCCAGGCGGGCGGCCAGGCCGATGGCCGAGCGCCCGGCGCTGTCCCTTCCGGCGTAGTAGACGCGAAGGAGCGGGCGACCCGTGGCGGAGACGGCGAGCGCCGGGGCGGGATCGGAGACGGCCGCGCTGTCGAAGGGCTCGCCCTCCGCCGCCGGCGCGCCGGCGCCTTCCGGGGCGCCGGCGCCGACGATGGACGCCGGCTCGAGCGCGGGACCGCCGCCGACGCGCTCCCAGGCGAGGCCGTCGTCGCTGCGCGCCTCGCCAAGGAACGAGGCGCCCGCCTCGCCGGCGACCTCGTAGAACATGCGCAGCGAGCCGTCGGGCAGGCGGACCACGCCGGGGCTCCTCGGGATCGCGCCGCGCTCCCAGCCGTCGCCGTCGGGCAGGCGGACCACGCCGGGGCTCCTCGGGATCGCGCCGCGCTCCCAGCCGTCGCCGTCAGCGGCCGGCGCGAGCACGGGCGCCGGCTCGCGCGTGAAGGCGAGCCCATCGGCGCTGCGCGCCAATCCGATGCCGCCCGCCGCCGCGTAGTAGAGCCAGATCTCGCCGCGCACGAGCACCGCCGAGGGGGCCGCCACCGTGCCGCCTTCCCAGGGCAGCTCCGGCGCGAGGACCGTCACCGACGATCGCTCGAACGAGCGGCCGTCCGCGGCATCGTAGCGGACGACGGCGTTCGGCGGAGCGAGGGGGTCTGGCGGGGCGTCCTCGGGGTGGAGGGTGGCCGCGAAGAAGCCGGCGGCGGCGAGCGTCGAGGGATCGTCGTCGAGATCGACGACGGACGCGTCGCGCACGAAGCGCTCGTCGTCCTCCATGACGTGCGGGGCCGTCCGCGCGTTGCCTAGCTCCTCCCCCGCGATCTCCCGGAACGGGCCGGCGTGGGCGTTCGGCAGGCTGCCCTCGCCGCCCTCCGACGGGAGCGTCGCGCAGGCGGCGAACAACCCTGCTGCGACGAGCGCGAGCGCCCGCAGAGACGATGGCTCCAACGCCAGACGTGGCCCAGTCCCTGGCGAACAGGCGGTGACACGACATGTGTGCCGACGTTCATCGATCTGCATGTGAAATGTCACTATGTGTGCGCCGCCTCAGAACGCCGCCGTCACCGTCGCCCCCAGGTTCAGCATCGTCCCGTCGGCCCGGTAATCCCCAACGAAATCCGCCGGGTTGTCCTTCTCGACCACCACCTCTGGCAGCACCGACAGCTGCCCGTGCAGGTCGATCCGGAGCGACCCTGGCAGCTCCTCCAGCGGCCGGTTCAGGACGACGCCCGCCCCCAGCGACATCGTGTGCCGGTCCGCGTCGACGTAGTTCGTCACGCCCTTCTGCGGCGGCACCGGGGACCTCTCGTAGACGTAGCCCGCGCGGAGCGGGATCTCGATCGCGCGGCGCTCGCCCTGCCCGGCCACCTTGCGCAGGCCCCCCGCCGCCGGGATGACGTACTCGACACCCAGCCTCGGCACGAACCGATCCCCGAACCGGAGCGGCGCGACGGCCGTGGGCCTCGGATCGTCGGGCAGGTCGATCGGCACCTCCGGCGGAGGCGCCGCCTCGAGGTGCGCCCGCGTCCTCGCCACCGGGCTCTCGTAGGCCGACCAGTTCACCCACGTCACGTCCAGGTTCACGCGGAGGCCGCGGATCCGCTGGAAGCTCGCCCCCACGACGACCTGCCGCGGCAGGAACGCGTCGACGGTGCGCGACTCGAGCTCGTACAGGAGCGGCACCTCGATGCCCGCGAAGTCCACGACCCCCTGCAAGCGCGCGTCGATCGCGAGGGGGAGCTTCGCCTCCCCGCGGTAGGCGATGCCCACGAAGCCGAGCTCTCCGGCGCGCACCCGGGCGCCGAGGTGCGGATAGCGGATCGACGTGAGATCCGCGTCCACCTCGTGCCGGAGCGCCGAGTCGTAGGGAGACAGCGCGTCCGCGCGGCCCGTCACCGCGAAGCGGCCCCGCGTCGAGGCGAGGAACGCGACGCCGCCGCCGAGCTCGAGGAACGGGAGCGGGCGGACCGCGACGCTCGCGGCGAGGAAGAGGATCGACAGCCGGTCGTCGTAGAGCTCCCAGCGCGGCGTCTCCTGGCGGATCGCCTCGATCCGCGACAGCCCGTCGTCCGGCAGGAACGTCGCCAGGCCGAGCGCGAACGGCACCCCGAGCACCTCGCCGGGCACGACCAGGCCGCCCGCGAGCCCGTGGACGTCGCGCACGCCGCTGTCGCGGCCGTTCGTGCGCAGGCGGTTCGACGCGTAGCCGTAGCCGATCGAGAGGCCGAGGCCCGTCGCGCCGCAGAGGCCCGCCGGGTTGTAGTAGCTCGCCGAGAAATCGGTCGCGTCCGCCACGAGCGCGCCGCCCATCGAGGCGCCGCGCGAGCCGAGGCCATACGCGTCGGGCGCATGCGCGCGCGCTCGCCCCGCGGCGGCGAGCGAGAGCAGCGCGGCAGCGGCGCAGGGGAGCCGGCGCATCAGAACGCCACCCCGAGCGTCGTCCCGCCCGCGACGAGCACGCCCCGCGTGCGCACGGGGCCGGCGCCGCGCTCCACGTCGCCCGCCGCTCCCTCCTCCCGCTTCCGGTGCGCGCGCCGCAGGAGCAGCTGGACCTGGCCGAACAGGTCCAGCGTCAGCCGCGGCAGCGGCGCCGAGAGCGCGAGCCCGTAGCCGAGCGAGAGCGCGACGCGCGCGTTGTCGTAGACGTTGGACGCGCCCGTCTGCTCCGGCGCGGGCGACGGCTCGAAGAACGCGCCGGCGCGCGCGTACGCCGTGGCGCCCCGCCCCAGCGCGAGGCTGCGCTCCACGCCGGCGCGCGGCACGACCGTGTCCGAGTACCCCGGGTCCTCGGGCACCGGCGCCGCGCACGAGCCGGCGAACGGCTCGCCCGTCTCGGGGTCGACCTCCGGGCAGCGAACCGTCGCCTCGAGCGCTCCTGGGTAGTCCGACCAGCGCTTGTACGTCGCGCCGATCGCCACCTTCCACGGCCCCTTCACGCGCGCCACCTCGAGCGCGATCTGCGCGGGATCGTACTGCGCGATCCCCGCGATGTGGAGCAGCGGCACGGCGATCCCCCCGAGATCCTCGGCGTGGATGACGACGTTGAACCGCCCGACGAGCGCGCCGCGGAACGCCGCCCCGACGCGGTAGGCGCCGACGTCGTAGCTCGCGCCGAGGATCGGCCCGTAGCTCGCGACGAGCGTGTCCTCGACGAGGGTGCCCACGCGGCCGGAGGCGTCGGTCGCCACCGTCACCGCGCCGGACAGCGCCGCCAGCGCGGCGAAGCCGGCGCCCACCCGGACGCCGCGCCCCACCCGCGCGCCGAGCGCCGCCTGCACCGCGACCGACTGGGTGCGATCCGCCAGCGGGAACTGCGGCGTCTCCGGGTAGAGGATCCGCCCGCGGACCACCACGTCGAACGGCGCGAAGAAGCCGAGGCCGATCGTCACGCGATCCGCGAGCGCGCCGCCGAACGGGATCGGCACCGTCGCGCCGATCACGCTGCCGCGCAGCGGCGCGTAGGACAGCCGCACGTCGCCGGCGCGGAGGTCGAAGATCGCGCCCGCGAGCCCCAGCGTGAGCCGGCGCTCGCGCGACAGCGACAGGAGCGCCGGGTTCGCGTGGACGGCCTCGTAGCCCTCCGCTGCCGCGGCGCCGGTCGCGCCCAGGGCGCTCGAGCGCGCGCCGAAGCCGAGCACGTCCTCCGGCGACGCCTGCGCCGCGGCGCCGTGTGCGAGGGCGAGCCCCGCCGCCAGGAGCGGCGCGAACCCGCGCCCCCTCCGGCGGATCCGGCGAAACATGCGCGCGCGACCGTAGACTGGGCCGCCCTGGCGCGCTAGTCGGTATCCGCCGTGGATCTCAGCCCTCGAAGCAGCCCGGACGAACGCCGCCCCCGCCTCGCGCTCCAGGCCGTGCTGCCGGAGGAGCTCGCCGGAGCGTGCGGCATCGACATCGCCGACGCGCGCCGCATCGTCTCCCTGGCGCACCGCCTCGGCGAGCTCCCCGCCCGCGCGCCCGCGACCGTCCGGCGCGCCGCGCTCGACGCGGCGCGGTCGGCGGGCGAGATCAGGACGCTCGCGCTCGTCGAGCGGCGCGCGAGCGCCGAGGATCCGTTCGTGAAGTACGCCTTCCGCCTCGAGGACGGGGCGACGGTCGAGTCGGTGCGCATCCCGCTCGAGCGGCCGGGCCGGTACTCGGCGTGCGTGAGCTCGCAGGTCGGCTGCGCGCTCGCGTGCGCCTTCTGCGCCACCGGGCGCATGGGCCTCACGCGCAACCTGGAGGCGTGGGAGATCGTCGAGCAGGTGCGGCTCATCCGCCGCGATCTCGACGCCACGATCGGAGGCGGCGCGCGCGTCCATGGAGTGCTGTTCCAGGGCATGGGCGAGCCGCTCGCGAACGCCGACCGGGTCATCCAGGCGATCCGGGTGCTCTCCGAGCCGAGCGCGCAGGCCATCGACATGCGCAACATCACCGTCTGTACGGCGGGGCTCCCGTCCGGCATCCGGCGGCTCGCGGCCGAGGTCCCCGCGGTCCGGCTCGGCCTGTCGCTCGGCTCGGTGCGCCCCGGCAAGCGGCGCCTGCTCATGCCGATCGACGGCGCGCACCCGCTCGACGAGGTCCTCGCGGCCGTGGGCGAGCACGCGCGCGCGAGCGGGCACGCGCCGATGTGGGCGTACACGCTCCTCGCGGACCAGAACGACACGGACGACGACGCCGCGTGCCTGGCCGCGCTCGCCCGCGGCTTCGCGGCGCAGCACGGCATCTCTCCCCGGCTCAGCCTCATCCCCTACAACGCGATAGGCGCGCCCGGCGATCCCCTGCCCTCGCCGGGCGGCGGCGATGAACGCGGCGCGTCGGCCGATCCGTTCGTGCGCTCGGCGCGGCTCGACGCGTTCCGCGCGGTCCTCTCCGCCGCCGGCGTCGGCTCGATCGTGCGCTACTCGGGCGGGGGCGACGTCGGCGCGGCGTGCGGGCAGCTCGCGCGGCCTCTGGCGGAGGCGCAGCGGCCGGGCGGCCGCCGGGCGCCGCCCCGCGCCGGGGCGACCGCGGGCGCGGCCGACGCCGGGCCAGGCGCGCCGCCCAGGCCAGCGTGAGCGTCGCTATGGATCCCCGCTCCCGCGCGCGCTAGCTTGCGCGCGTGTTCGGCTTCAGCTTCAGCGAGATCATGGTGCTCGCCATCGTGGGCATCATCGTGGTCGGTCCCCGGCGGCTGCCAGCGATGATGCGAACGGCGGGGAGCTGGATCGCCAGGCTCCGCCGCTTGAGCACGGAGCTCCGGACGCAGAGCGGCATCGACGATCTGATCCGCTCGGAGGGGCTGGAGCGTGAGCTCCGCGAGCTCCGCGCCCTCTCGCGGGTCAACGTGATCGAGACGCTGGTGAACCCCGTCGTCGGCGCCGTGACCGCCGGTACGGTCGCCTCGTCCACGCCGCGCGTGAGGCCGCCGGATCCCGAGCCGCCGCCGCCGCCCGACGTGAAGCCGCTCCGGGAGCGCGAGTACCCCGTCCTCGGCTGCGACGCCTACGGCGTGACGCTGGACGCGGCGCCGGACGGCGCGACCAGCCTGCCGGCCGCAGCAGAGAGCGCGACCCCCACGGAGACGGCGGACGCGGCGGACGCCACGGCCGGCGTGGCCGGCGCAGACACAACGGCTGGCGCGGCAGACGCCACGGCCGACGCGGGGTCAGCCGCGGTCGCTGTGACCGCGGCCGCAGACACCGCCGCGGTCACAGCGACCGCGGCCGCAGACACCGCCGCGGTCACAGCGACCGCGGCACCAGACAACGCCACGGTCACAGCGACCGCGGCCGCAGACACCGCCGCGGCGACGCAGGGCCTGGCGACCGGAAACGGAGCGACGTCATGAGCCAGGAGCAGGCGGCGGCGGTGAAGAGCGGCTCCCCGGAGGCGACGGGCGCGCCGAGCGAGGCCGCGGCGGAGCCCGACGAAGACAAGCCGATGTCGTTCTGGGAGCACCTCGACGAGCTGCGCAAGCGGCTCGTCCGGAGCATCCTTGTCTTCTTCGCGGCCTGCGTCGTGGGGTGGGAGGTGCGCGAGGAGCTCTTGCACTTCCTGACCGTCCCGTTCGTGCAGGCGTGGCGGGAGCAGAACCTGCCGGGCAACCCCTCGCTCCACTTCGGCGCGCCCGCGGCCGCCTTCGTCGCCTACTTCAAGCTGTCGATGATCGGCGGCGCGGCGATGGCCTCGCCGTTCATCTTCTACCAGCTGTGGGCGTTCGTCGCGCCCGGCCTCTACGCCCGCGAGAAGCGCTACGTCATCCCGTTCGTCCTGTTCTCGACGATCCTGTTCGTCGGCGGCGGCCTGTTCGGCTGGCGGGCGGCCTTCCCGATCTCGTTCGGTTACTTCCTCAGCCTGGCCGGCACGGTCGGCGGCGACGGGGTGACGATCACGCCGACCGTGATGATGGGCGACTACCTCGACTTCGTCGCCCAGCTCCTGCTCGGCTTCGGGATCATCTTCGAGATCCCGCTCATCGTGCTCTTCCTCTCCATCGCCGGCCTCGTCAACTACATCCAGCTCATCATGTTCGGCCGCTGGTTCGTGTTCGGCGCCTTCGTCGTGGCCGCCGTCCTGACGCCGCCGGACGTCACGAGCCAGCTCGTCATGGCCGTGCCGATGTGCCTGCTCTACGTGCTCTCGATCGGCCTCGCGTACATCTTCGGCAAGCCGCCGACCGACGCCCAGCGCGCGGCCTACAAGGCGCGCAAGGACAAGGAAGTCACCAAGGGCTGACGGGCGGCGCGGCGCAGCTCGGCACGCTGCGCCCTCTCGTCCGTGCGCCCTCCTCGGCGACCGGCGCAGCTCAAAACGCTGCGCCTTCTCGTCCGCGCGCCCTCCTCGGCGACGGCGCAGCTCAAAACGCTGCGCCCCCTCCTCCGCGCACCGTCCTCCGCCGCGCGGAGGTCAGGCGGCGGGCGCGGCCGCCGCGGGCGCTGCCTTCCGGGTCCGCGCCACGTGGATCGCGACCGCGGCGCCGGCCATCGCGAGCCCGATGAGCTGCGACGTCGACAGGCCGAGGAGGCCCCCGCGGTCGTCGGCGCGCGCGAACTCGAGCACGAAGCGCCCGAACGCGTAGAGGCCGAGGAACGTCGCGAAGACCTGCCCGTCGTACCGCTTCCGGCCGTGCACGTAGAGCAGGCAGATCGCCGCGATGGCGAACGACATCGCCGACTCGTAGATCTGCGTCGGGTGCACCGGGTGCGACGGCAGGCGCGGGCTCGTGAGCTCGAGCAGCTTGAACTGCGCCTCGCTCGCGGGGCTGTTCGGCGGGAACGAGAGCCCGAACGCCCCTTCGGTGCGCAGGCCGAAGCAGCAACCGGCGAGCAGGCAGCCCATCCGGCCGAACCCGAGGCCCAGCGGGACGGCGAAGCCCGCCATGTCCGCCGCCTTCCAGAACGGGAACCGATCGCGCTTGAGCAGCCAGTACGCCATCCCCGACGCGCCAAGGAAGCCGCCGTAGTACGTCAGGCCGCCCGCCCAGAACTTCGCCCACGCCAGGCAATCGCGCTCGATCGGGTGGCAGACCCCCTTCGCCGCGTCCCAGACGCCGTGGTACCGCGACGCGCAGAGCGCCTGCTCGACCTTCCAGTCGACGAGCGACGGGTCGGTGCACAGGTGCACGTAATCCCAGAAGTACCCGTCGGCGACGACGTGGAGGAGCCTGCCGCCGACGACGCCCGCGAGCAGGCAGGCGAGCCCCAGGTCGACGATCACGTCCGGATCCTGGCCAATCCGCCGCGCCCACAGCGCGCCGATGGCCGTCGCGAAGAGGAAGCCGGTCAGCAGCAGCAGGAAGTAGGCGGGGAACGCGACGTCGAGCAGGCGGAACAGCTCGGGCCGCATGGTCAGCCCGCGGACGCCTTCGCGCCGGACGCCTTGCCGGCGAGCTCGGGGCGGTGGGGGGAGAACATGTCGATCGCCATCAGCCCGACGCCCACGACGATCGCGATGTCGGCCACGTTGAACGTCGGCCACACGAACGTCGAGGTGAGCCGGACCTGGATGAAGTCGATGACGTACCCGTAACGGATGCGGTCGACGAGGTTCCCGAGCGCGCCGCCGAGCACGAGCGGCAGCCCCCACCTGAGCGCGGTCTGGGAGGGGTGGAGCTTGCGGTACAGCGAGACGATGAAGACGATCGCCGCGAGCGAGACCAGCAGGAAGAACGGGCGGCGGATCGCCTCGCTCTCGTCGCCCAGGATGCCCCACGCCCCGCCGTGGTTCTTCGCGAAGATCAGGTTCAGGTGATCCTTGATCACCTCGATCTTCCGGAACGAGAGCGGCCGCGGCGCGGCGGTGAGGTCCGTGAGCCCCTGCGGATCCAGCCGGTCCTTGGCCCACCACTTCGAGCCGAGATCGGCGGCGAGGGTGATGGCAGAGACGGCGATCAGGAACACGTACGAAGGCCGGTAGGTGGGCTTCGTCGGCGCGACAACGTCGTCGGCGTCCCCCTCCTGCGAGGAGGCGCGCCCGTCGTGGTCGCGTTCGCCGGCGGAGGCCAGCGGCTCGCCGGCCGGCGCGTTCACGGGGGCGGAGCGATGCGACTCCGCATGGGCACCTTCGTTCTCGGCGGGAGCGTCTCGCGGCGTCGCTTCTTCAGTCATGCGGAGCGCGTTCCTCTACGACAAACCGAGCGCTCCGGCAAAGGCTTCCCTCCGCGGGCGCCGCCGCGCGCGTCTTTCACGTCTTGCGCGTCGCAGGTGCCTTGCGTGACTTGCGCGACTTGCGTGACTTGCGCGCGCCGCGTGCCATCCGCTCCGGCCGAGCCGCCCGCTCGCGTCCTTCAGCTGGCCGGCGGCACGGGCGGAGGCGCTTCCGTCGATAGCGGAGGGGTGGGGTCGCCGCCTGCCAGGCCCTCCGAGGCGCCGCGAGTGTCTGGCGACGGCGCGTTCGCCCTGCGGGTCGCGACGATCATGTCCTTGGACATCAGGAGGACCCCCGCGACGATCGCGATGTCCGCCACGTTGAACGTCGGCCAGTGAAACTCCCGACCGCCGCGGATCACGTACACGTCGATGAAGTCGATGACCCAGCCATAGCGGATCCGGTCGACCAGGTTGCCCATCGCGCCGCCGAGCGCCAGCGCGAGCCCCCACTTCATCCCGGTCTGGTCCCTGTGGACGCGCCGGTAGATCGAGAAGATGAAGACCATCGCCGCGGCGGAGACGAACAGGAAGAACGGCCGCCGCAGGCCGTCCGGGAGGCCGCGCAGGAAGCTCCAGGCGCCGCCGGGGTTCTGCGCGAAGATGAAATCGAGGTGGTCCGGGATGATCGTGAGGACCTTCGCGCCCGACCGCTTCGGGTCGAACCCGGTGAGGCGCGCGTGCGCCCACCCCTTCGTCACCAGGTCGGCGGCGCACGAGACGAGCGCCACGACGGCCAAGAAGCGGAGCGAGGCGCGCTCCTCGCTGGGGAGGTCGTCGGGAAGGTGCGCGGCGGGCGACGCTTGCGGTGCGTCCGAGGACATCGTCTTCGCTTCTACGCGATGGCGTGGCACGGAGCAAACAGCCTCGAGCAGAGCGATGCCCGGCGGCGGTTGCCTCCGTGCTTCCATGCTTCCGCGCTTCCACGCTTCCGTTCGTCCGTCTCGCGCCTTCCGGTTCCGTCTTCCGTTCTCGCCCGCGCCTCCTCGGCCGATCGCCGCGCCGGTTCACCTCCGGTTCAGGATCACCAGCGGACGCTCCGGGGCGCGCGATCGCGCCGGCGCCTTTTCCCGTCCGGGAGGAGCGGCCGGAGCGGCCGGGTCGACCGCCGGCGCCCCCCTCCTTCGCAGCGCGAGGTGCACCTCGCCGTACGCCTGGAGGGCCGCGCCGCGCTGCCGCTCCGTGGCCGCCGTGCGCCCCAGCGACTCGGCCAGCTGCGCCCGGCGCCCCGCGAGGTACGCGAGATCCCTCGCCTCGGCGAGCTCGCTCCCCCCGGCGAACGCGCGCTCCGCGCGCTCCATCGCCTCGGTGGCGCCCCGCAGGTCCGCGGGCGCGAGCTCTGCCGCCGCGCTCATCCGGGCGCGCTCGTAGCTCTTCCTCGCCTCGATGAGCTCCTTCGGCGGGAGCGGGGCGCTCGCGCACCCCAGGAGACCGCCGACGAGCAGAATGGCCACCGTCCCGTGATTGGTTCGCATGATTCCGCGCCTCCTCTCCGTGTCCGTGAGCCCTAGCGGAGCTGTCGCTGGATGGATCCGACCTCCTCGAGCGCCTCGTGCGTGCGGGCCTGAGCCTGCGCCTCGCGCAGGAGGGCGAGCGCGAGCTCCGCGTCCGCCTGCGCGCGCAGGAGCATGCGCTGCGCCCGCTCGGGCACGCCGTCGGCCGACAGCGTCGTCGCCCGCTGCACCTGCTCCCGGGCGAGGCGGAGGTGGGCTTCCGCCCGCGGGTCCTCGTCGGCTCCGACCTCCTCGGCGGCTCGAATCATCGCCTCCGACGCGCCGAGCCGCTCGCCGAAGCTCGGAGCGTACGCGGCGCACCCCGCCGCCGACGCGCCGAAGAGCGTCAAGAACACTGCGTTTTTCATGTGCGACACCTCGTTGCCAGCCCCGGACGAGGGGTCGTCCGGAGAAGGCGGGTGAAAGAGCGGATGGGATCATCGACTCCGGATCTCCGTCGTCGATCGGCTCTTCCTCAGGCAACCAGCACACCAGCGCCGACGGCCTCGGGGCGGCGCCTGACCCCGCCCGCGAGAGGCGCCGCCCTGCGTCCGTCGGTGCAGGAGGAATCACGACGGCACTGAGACATCGCCTCACGCGCCGTATCCGGGCTTCCCATCCGTTGCGCGCAAACGAGCCATTCGCCGGAGCCCCGGCGTATGTCGCGCGCCGCGGCTGAACCACACGAGAGCCCCAGACACCGGATCTCGTTCGAGGACGGGAGAGGCCCGCTCTCCGCTGTACGCCCGCCTGCCGCGGCGGCCCGCCGCGACCGCGTTCCGCGCCGGTCTGCTACGCCCGCCTGCCGCGCCGATCCGCCGCGTCAGCGCTTCGCCCGCGCGCCGCCCTCCCCTCGCCTGCGCGCCGCCCTCCCCTCGCCCGCGCGCCGCCTGCCGAGATCCCGGCCGCGCAGACCAGCGCAGCGCCACGCCGGTCGACGTGTGCGTCGCGCCCGATCCGGTTGAGTGACACGGCGCATCTGTTTAGTATACCTGCGTCATGCCGTCGCCCCCCTGGAAGATCGAGACCGGCGTCGAGACCGTCATCTCGTCGTGGCTTGCCTCCGGCTACGTCCGCCCTTGTTTCACCGCGGATCGCGAGCTTCCGCCGGCCGACGCGCGCACCTCACCGATGCCCGACGCGCTCTCGCCGGCGCTCCGCGGCGCCCTGGAGCGGCGCGGCATCTCCCGGCTCTACGACCACCAGGCGCGGGCCTTCGCGGCGGCCCGCGCGAAGCCCGCAGGCCCGCGCGCCGCGGCGGAGCCGGCGCAGGCGGGGCGGCACGTGGTCGTCGCGACGCCCACCGCCAGCGGCAAGAGCCTCTGCTTCCATCTCCCGGTGCTCGACGCGCTCGCCGAGGGCGCCGCGTCGGGCCAGGGCGGCAGCGCGATCTACCTGTACCCCACCAAGGCGCTCGCCCGGGACCAGGAGGCCGGCCTGCACGCGCTCATCCGCGAGGCGGGGCTCACGATCCCGGCGATCGTGTACGACGGGGACACGCCGGGCGACGCCCGGCGGGCGGCGCGCGAGCGCAGCCCGATCGTCATGACCAACCCCGACATGCTCCACGCGGGGATCCTGCCGCACCACGCGCACTGGGCGCGGACGTTCCAGCGCCTGCGCTACGTCGTGCTGGACGAGCTCCACACCTACCGCGGCGTGTTCGGGTCGCACGTCGCCCACGTCCTCGCCCGGCTGCGCCGGGTCGCCGCGTTCCACGGATCGAGCCCGACCTTCCTCTGCGCGACGGCGACGATCGGCAACCCGCGGGCGCACGCCGCGCGCCTGCTGGGCATCGCCGAGGACGAGCTCGAGCTCATCGACGAGTCCGGCGCCCCGCGGGGGCCGCGGCGCTTCTTCCTGTACAACCCGCCCGTGGTGAACGCGGAGCTCGGGGTGCGCGCCAGCACCCTGAAGAGCGCGGTGCGCCTCGCCGGGGATCTCGCCCGCGCCCGCGTGCCCACGCTGGTGTTCGGCCAGTCGCGCAACTCGGTCGAGATCATGCTGAAGTACCTGCGCGAGGGCGTCGGCAAGGAGATCGGGGCGGAGGACGCGATCATGGCGTACCGCGGCGGCTACCTCCCGGAGACGCGCCGGCGGGTCGAGCGGGGGCTGCGCGAGGGCGAGATCCTGTGCGTCGTGGCCACGAACGCCCTCGAGCTCGGCATCGACATCGGCGAGCTCGACGCGGTGATCTGCGCCGGCTACCCCGGCTCGGTCGCCGAGACGTGGCAGCGCTTCGGCCGGGCGGGCCGGCGCGGCAAGACGAGCATCGCGGTCCTGTGCGCCACCAGCGCGGCGCTCGATCAGTACCTCGCGAGGAACCCGGGGTACCTGCTGGAGCGCGGGGCCGAGTCGGCCCGGATCGATCCGCAGAACACCGAGATCCTCGTGCAGCACCTCAAGTGCGCGGCGTTCGAGCTGCCGTTCCTCAAGGGGGAGCCGTACGCGGCGATGCAGCCGGACGACACCGTGGCGGCGCTCCGCTTCCTGCAGGACAACGGGGTCGTGCACGAGTCGAACGATCGCTTCCACTGGGCGACCGACGCTTATCCGGCGAACCACGTGAGCCTGCGCTCGGTGGGCTGGGACAACTTCGTCATCATCGACAAGGCCCTTGGCAAGACGCTCGCGGAGCTCGACTGGCGCGCGGCGCCGACGATGCTCCACGAACAGGCCATCTACCAGCACGACGGCGAGCAGTACCAGGTCGAGCGGCTCGATTACGAGAACCACAAGGCCTTCGTGACGAAGGTCGTCCCCGACTATTTCACGACCGCGCTCACCCACCGGAAGGTGAGCATCCTCGACGAGAGCGCGGCCGCCCCGCTCGGCCGGGCGACCGCCTCCTTCGGCGAGGTGAGCATCGTGGAGAAGGTGGTCGGGTACAAGAAGATCAAGTTCTACACGCACGAGAACACGGGATATGGCGATGTGCGGTTGCCCGACATCCAGATGCACACCACCTCGTTCTGGCTCACCGTGCCCGAGCCGCTCTGCGAGGAGCTCGGCCTCGGCCGCGCGACCGCTATCGACGGCCTGCGCGGGATCGCGCGGGCGCTGGAGACGGTCGCGACGCTCTCGCTCATGTGCGATCCGCGCGACATCGGCCAGACCCTCGAGGACGGGAGCGAGGCGCGGGAGGCCCCGGCCGGCGGAGAGGCGGCCGGGGTCTTCGATCCGACGCTGTTCCTGTTCGACAACATGCCAGGCGGCGTCGGGCTCTCCGAGCGCATCTACGAGCAGCGCGACGAGCTCCTCGCGCGCACGCGGCAGCTCATCGCCGGGTGCGGCTGCGACGAGGCCGGCTGCCCGCTCTGCGTCGGCGCCACGGAGACCATCGACGCGAAGCGCAAGCGCGCGGCGCTCGGGCTCCTCGCGATCTTGCTTCACCAGGCGTGAGCCCGGCGGCGGTCGCCCCGACGCGCGCGTTAACTCCGTTTCACAGCGAAGCCGGCGAACGCCTGCATGACGGGCATCAGCTCCAGCCGGTTCACGTTGACGTGCTCCGGGAGCGTCGCGCACCAGACGACGGCCTCGGCCACGTCCTCGGCCGAGAGCGGCTTCACTCCCTGGTACACGGCGGCGGCCTTGTCCCGATCGCCCTTGAAGCGCACCACCGAGAACTCCGTCTCGGCGAGCCCGGGCTCGATGTCGGTGACGCGAACCCGGCTGCCGAGGAGATCCGCGCGCAGGTTCAGCGAGAACTGCGCCACGAACGCCTTGCACGCGCCATAGACGTTGCTCCCGGGATACGGCGTCTCGGCCGCCACCGAGCCGATGTTGATGACGTGCCCCCGGTCGCGCGCCACCATGCCGGGCAGGAGCGCCCGCGTGCAGTGGAGCAACCCCTTGATGTTGGTGTCGACCATCTGCTCCCAGTCGTCGGGATCCGCCGTGTGCGCCGGCGAGAGGCCGATGGCGCCGCCCGCGTTGTTGACGAGCACCGACACCTCCGACAGCTCCGCCGGGAGCTCCGCGATCGCCCGGTCCACCGCCGCCCGATCGCGCACATCCAGCCGGACGAGGTGGACCGCCGCGGCCCGCGGCCGCGCGCCGTCGCGGGATTCGCGTGACGCGCCCGCCCCACCCATGAGCTCGGCGGCGAGCGCCTCCAGGCGCTCGTAGCGGCGCGCCGCGAGGACGAGGCGGGCGCCCAGGCCGGCGAAGCGACGGGCGATCGCGGCGCCAAATCCAGCAGAAGCGCCCGTGATGAAGACAACCGGCGCGGGATCGTTCGTGGCAGCGTGCATCATGTCCTGAGCGGACTTGTACCAGACCCACGCAGATCCAGCGACATCCACCTGGCTCCGCGCCCCCGAGCCCCTGCCGCGCTCGCGATGGGCGCTCGTCGTGGACGTGTCGCCGCCGCCCGCGCTGGCGATCGTGACAGCCATGTTTCGGCACAAAGGGGAACACCGCGAGTCGATTTGTGCAATCGACCGCAGCATCTCTGGAGATCGAGCGCTGTCGCCCCTTTACCCCGCCCCTCGGTGCAATCTAGAGTCGGGGCACCGTGGAGAGCGCGCCATCGAGGGGGGTTGTTCTGGGGCGTTACGCCATTGGACCGCGGATGGCGCGCGGCGGGATGGGCGAGGTGTTTCGCGCGGTCGCGCTCGGGCCGGACGGCGAGGAGGTCCCGGTCGCCATCAAGCGAATCGTCCCGATGCACGCCGGCAGCGACGATCTCCGGCAGCTCTTCATCGCCGAGGCGAGCATGATGACCCGCCTCAAGCACCCCAACATCGATGAGGTGCTCGACTTCGGCGTCGACGAAGCGGGCGACTTCTACCTGGTGCTCGAGCTCGTGTCCGGAACGGATCTCGGGCGACTCTGCAAGGGGCTCTGGGCGCGCGGGGAGTCGGTGCCGGTGCCGATCGCGCTCTTCGTCGCCGCCCAGGTGCTCGAGGGGCTGGGCTACGCGCACGAGCGCTCGGCCGCCGAGGGGCGGCTGATGGTGCACCGCGACGTGAGCCCTGGAAACGTGCTCATCTCGCTGAGCGGCGTCGTGAAGATCGCGGACTTCGGCGTGGCGATCGCCACGCGGGGCGAGGTGGGGGACGCCGCCAGGCGCGACCTGGTCGGGAAGCCGAGCTACATGCCGCCCGAGCAGTTCGATGGCGAGCGCGTCGACGCGCGCGCCGACGTGTTCGCCCTCGGGGTGGTCCTCTTCCAGATGCTCACCGGCACGCGGCCCTTCCCCGGGAGCAGCGCCGCCTCGCGGATGGCGGCGGCGCGCGAGGGGCAGATGCTGCGGGCGAGCGAGCGGCGCCCGGAGGTGAGCCCCGCGCTGGAGGCGATCCTCGCGCGCGCGCTCGCGCCGCGCCGGGACGACCGCTTCCCCGACGCGCGCGCGATGCTGGAGGCGATCGAGGCGCTGCGCGAGGCAGGCCACGAGATCGGCACGCCGGAGGACCTCGGGGCGCTCGTGAGCGCGGCGCTGAAGGAGTCGCCGGAGTCGCGTCCGCCGGGCCCCCACACGCCCGAGCTCCCCGAGGACGAGGACGACCTGGAGGGGGGCGAGCTGACGCGCGCCGACGCGGACAGCCCCTTCACGCTGCGCGCGACGCGGCGCCCCGGCGCACCGTCGCAGGTGCTCGGCGGCGAGGCCGAGGCGCTCGATGGCATCGACGCGGCGCTCCCGGCGCCGTCGAGCGCCCCGGTGAGCGGCGGGTTCCACGTCGTGGCGCCGGCGTCCGGCGACGACGGCTCGCTCGATCCGCTCCTGGCCTCGAGCCTGAGGGGGGCGGTCTCCCTGGCGCCGAGGCCGCGCGACGAGGCGCGGCCTCCGTCCTCGGCGCCGGGCGCGGTCCTCCCGCCGGCCGGGGCGACGCGGCAGCGCCTGCTCGCGGGGGCGATCGCCTGCGCCGCGCTGGCGGGGATCGCGATCGCCAGCGTGCGCGTCGGCCGCGGCGGACCGAGCGCAGCCTCCCCCGCAGCCGTGCACCGCGTCGTTCGGGCAGTGCAGCCGCAGATCGCCGCCGCCGTGCAGGCCGCGCTGTTGCCCCTGCGAAGAGCTCCTTCCCCTGCGAGCCGCGCCGAGGGCGCTGCGCCGGCCGCGGGCTCCACCGCGGACGCTGCGCCGACCGCGGTCTCCGGCCCCGCCGCTGCGCCGGCCACGGACACCCCGTGAGCGGCCTCGCTTGCGGCGCTCGGTCCGCTCGGTTAGCAGCGCGGCATGCGACGCCCTCACGTCCTCCTTGCCCTCGCCCTGACCGCGCTCGCCGGCTGTAGCGCCTCGCCGCCCGCAGCTCCGCCTCCGACGGCTGCGCCTCCGGCTCAGCCCGACGCGCCGCCCGCTGCGGCGGCCCCCGCCCCAGGCGACGCGGCCGCCTCGACGCCGCCGCCGGCCACCTCGGTCGACGTGCCCGCTGCCCTGCGCGCCGTCGTCGACGCCGCCGATCGCGCGGACGCCGACCGGGCGCTCGATGCCGGCCGTAAGCCTGCGGAGATGCTCGCATTCTTCGGCATCCAGCCGGGGATGAAGGTCGCGGAGCTCGCGGCGGGGGGCGGCTACTCGGCCGAGCTCCTGGCTCGGGCGGTCGGGCCGGGAGGGGTCGTCTATGCGCAGAACAACCGCTTCGTCCTCGAGCGCTTCGCCGAGAAGCCGTGGAGCGAGCGGCTCAAGAAGCCCGTGATGAAGCCGGTGGTCCGGGTCGATCGCGAGCTCGACGACCCGTTGCCGCCCGAGGCGCGCGATCTCGACGCCGTGTTCCTCGTGCTCTTCTACCACGACACGGTGTGGATGGAGGCGGACCGGGCCGCGATGAACCGCGCGGTCTTCCGCGCGCTCAAGCCCGGCGGTGTGTTCGCGATCGTCGATCATGCGGGGCGCGCCGGGACAGGCGTGACCGAGGTGAAGACGCTCCACCGCATCGAGGAGAAGATCGTGCGCGAGGAGATCGAGCGGGCCGGCTTCCGTCTCGCGGCCGAGGCGACCTTCCTCCGGAGCGCCGCGGACACGCGCGACTGGAACGCCTCGCCCATGGTGGCGGGCGAAAAGCGGGGCACGAGCGATCGCTTCGTCCTGAAGTTCGTCAAGCCCGGAGGCTGAGCCGCCGCAGCGGCCTGGGCTCATCGCTGGCAGCGGGTGGCGGCGGCGCACGCCATCCGCCGCCTCCGCCGCCCCACGGGGCGAGGGCGGCGCTCACCCGTCGGAGCGAACGCAGCGCGCGAGCCGCCGATCGCGGACCGTGTGGTCCTGCGATGCGCCGTTCGTGAAGTTGACGAGGACGGCCTTCTCCGCGCTGCCGATGGCGGGCGTCGACGACCAGAAGACGTCCGACGGCGTCCCCGGGAAGGCCTCCAGGTCGATCGCCGGCCCGGACAGCCGATCATCGACGATCGAGAGCAGCTCCTTCGCGCTCGGCAGCCGCCAGTCGCTCTTCGCGGCGAGGTCGAGCCCTTCGCAGTGCGCGAGCGCGTCGCTCCAGATGAACCGGGTCTGGGAGGCGTGGCGCTGCCAGACGAGCCCCGTCGAGCGATCGAGCACCCAGTCCTCGCCGGGCGAGAGATCGGCCGGCGCGATCCCCTTCACGCCTCCGACGCACAGCGCCCGCGCGCCGGCCGTGTCGTCCTTCGGGAAGAAGCCGAGGGACGCATCGCTGGCCAGCACGCCCCAGGCGAACGACGTGTCTGCGGCGACGTCGGTCGCGGACCAGTAGAAGCTGTCCTGGCTGGACGTGAAGAAGATATCGGGAAACGCCGTGATATGGCCGAAATCCAGGATGGAGACGAGCTCGATCCGCGTCGGCACGCGCCAGTCCGAGAGGCCGCCGATCCCCTGGGCGCTGAGCGCCGCGCAGTGCTCCTGCGCGCCGACCAGCGTGAACATCGCGTTCTCCGCCACCTTTTCCCAGGTGAGCCCGGTCACCGAGTCTTTCACCGCGCCGTTGGCTTCTGTGTAGGAGGGAACGGCGATCTCGTAGTTCCCGTCCTGTCCGAAGAAGGGCGCCGAGGGTCCTGGGCACTCCTCCAGCACGGTCGTCCCGTTCGAGCACCGCGTCGTCGGCGAGTCCGGCCATGTCACCGGCACGGGCGGCGGCCCTCCGCCGGTCCCTCCCCCGGCGCCCCCGCCGCCGATCGGCTCGCTGCCGCCGCCGCCGATCGGCTCGCTGCCGCCACCGCCGGTCGAGCCCACGGTGCCGGTGCCGACCTGAAAGGGCTCTCCGATGCATCCGGCGAGCGTGACGGACTCCACGAGCAACGCGGCCAACAGCCAGGTGAAGCGAAGGGCGTGAGGGGTCTCGTTGGGCATGGGCAAGCGGCGGCGCCTGGAAAGGATCCGGGCCAGCAGCCTATCATTCACCGGGGCACGGGGGTCGACTTCCTCGCAGGCGCCTCGCGCGGCAGGCTCGCGTCGTTGCCCCCCGCCGGCCGCCCGCCGCTTCGTTCCCCCCGCGCCCGCGTCGACGGCGTTCGCGCCGCCCGCGCGGGTCGGCCGGCCCGTGAGAGGCGAAGCGAGCATGATGGAAGAACGACGCGCAGCGGAGAGTGGGGTTGAGCCCCTGCACCTCGGTGCCTCTCCGCCGCGTCGATTTCTTCTACGCAGGTCGCGTCTGGCGCCCTTTCCACCTTTGCGGACAGAGGGGCCGTCGCGTCACGGCGTCGTGTAATCGACCTTCACCGTGTACGTGCTCTCCGCATATCCCTGCACGAGGAGGAAGGCCTCCGACTGCCCTTCCGGGACCGTCAGCTCGCACGTCTCGTCCGCCCCGTCGAGGTAAGGCCGGCAGTCGAAGGCGCTCAGCGTGGGCTGCTCCCCGAACCGCACGTAGAGATCGGGATCTCCGGTACCGCTCATCACGGCCCGGAAGGTCGTGCCAGGGACCACCGAGATCGGCCCATGGGACGCCGTCTCGCGCCGCGAGACGCTGCCCTCGAAGCTCGTCGAGGTCTCGGTGCCGCCCGCGGTGCCGCCGCCTCCGGGCTCGCCTCCGGGCGCCTTCGGCGCGGAGTAGCGCACGTCGATGTCGTAGGTCGAGGCCGTGAAGCCGTTCACCTTGACGAAGGCCCTCGTCTTGCCCGCGGGCACATCGAGCGTGCATGTCTCGTTGGCGTCGCTGAGGTAAGGCCGGCAATCGAACGATCTCGCCGTCGGCGCGTCGCCGAACTTCACGAAGAGATCGGGGTCTCCGGTCCCGGTCATGACGACGGTGAGGGTCGTCCCGGGCACGACCTCGAACCCCTCGGCGGGCCCGACCGTCTCGAAGGCTCCCCGGGCGAGGCGCCCGCTGAAGTGCTCGGTGGTCGGCTCCCCGGTCGGCTCCCCGGTCGGCTCTCCGCCGCCTCCACCACCTCCGCCGCCTCCACCACCTCCGCCGCCTCCACCACCTCCGCCGCCTCCGCTCGGCGTGCCGTAGAGCGATTGGACGCCCGCGATGTCCTTCTCCGTGAGGACGAGCGTGCTGTCGCCGGTGCCGTTGCACTGGGGATAGTGCATGACGGACGCGCCATCGTACTCGGTGAGGGCACGCCAGTTGTCGTCCTCGAAGCAGGTGCCCGACTCAGGACGGGTGTGCTCGTGACGGAAGCCAAGGGTGTGCCCTAGCTCGTGGCGGAGAATGCCCGTGAGCGTGGGCCGCGTGCTGTCGAAAGCGTTCCCGTCGATCAGCACGTTCCGCGAGTACCTCGACTGGCCGGGGAAGAAGGCGCGCGCCAGGTACTGACCGCCGGTGTTGACGGGGTTCACGTCGAACAGGACCTGGCTGGTGCTCGATGTGCAGTTCGCGTCGGCCGATTCGACATGGATGAAGTCGACGTCCGTGACGTCCTCCCAGGCCTTGACGGCATCCGCCATCGCCGTCACGACCGCCCCGTACTTGTCCCCGAATCTCTTGCTCACGCAGTAGGAGAGGTTGTGCCGCTGCTCCGCCGTCCAGATGACGTCTTCCCCCCCTTCCTGGTTGACGATCAGCGCACCATCGCGCACATGCGCCTCCCAGAACTCGCGCAGATGCTTGATATCTACGACCGGCGTGTCCCCGTTAACAATGTAGATGCCAGTGTCAGGCTCGCGGAACACCGTCCGCTCGAACCGCTCAAATCCCAGCTGATTCGTGCCGACTTCCTCGGTGTCGGCGCCACCGACGTCTGCCGAGCAACCGGCCGCGGCGGCGGTCAAACCAGCGATCACCAAAACGAGCTTACGGGCGATCACATTGCTCTCGTGCGGCTTTGCAGGATGCATTTGGAGCTCCTTTCGGGGGAGGCGAATCACGCTGTCCACGCGAACTCGATGAGACCCAAATGCCTTAACCCGATTTGACCCTCAGTCGGATAGCCAAATCTGACCGCCGTTCATAAAAAGGGTTCAGGATTGTAAAAAATTTCGAAGAGAGCGGATACGGTTCCCTTGTCACGGGAAAATTCCTGTCACACGCGAAGTGAACAGATCACGTCGGACAGATACACTGGAAAACAACACATCTTGAGCTCGGGCAATGCGTACTTGCATCGCAGCGGCATCAGGATCCTCCTGCCTTCGTTGCGTCGATGAAAGGCGCGGAACGCACGCATGCAACGCGACGGCTGCGGCGCGGCGCGTGCGGGCGCAGCTGCGAGCGCCGTGGCAGCCGACGACGCGCGGATGCCTCCGCGGACGCCGAGCGCGGCGCGATCGTTCAGGCTGGCGTCGGAACAGTCGGAACAGCGCGCAGCGCTCGTCGCGCGGGATGACGGCGGGCGTTCACCCGCGCGCTGACAGGATCCGGCTGAACGCCTCGCCGACGGCGCGCGCGAGCTCGACCATCCGGCGCGAGCCGCTCGAGGTGTCGAGGATCCGATCGGCGACCAGGATCATCGCGGGCCGGCCGACGACCTGCACGGCGACGGCGGCGACGTCGAGGCTCGGGTTGACCATGACGTCGAGCAGCGGCGCGTGGGTGGGGGTGCCGGGGATCGGGCCGACGTAGAGGTGGGTCGCCACGGCCGTGGCGAGCACGCTCGGCTGATCCATCGGGAGGGAGAGCTTGCGCAGCGCCTCCTGGTCGCCGAACTCCGCGTTGCACGCGAACCCGCGAAAGACCCCGCGGTGCGCGGCGAAGATGGCGACACGCCCGGCGAACAGCCGCAGTCCCCGGAGCGCGAGCCGGATGACGTCGTCGCGCGTGCGCGCGAGGTACAGCGCGTCGATGACGTCGCTCAGATCGACGAAGGGCTGCGGCGGCGGATCGTCGTCGAGGGGATCGGCGCGCTCCGGCTCGGGCGCCGGAGGCAGCGCCGGGAGCCGCCCGGAGTGCCGGCTCGACGGCGGCGCGGCGCTCTCCGGGCGAGCCCTGCCGCTGCCCGGCGCCGGGGCCTCTGCAGTGGCGGAGCGGCGGCGCGAGAGCGGCGCGAGGCCGGAGGGCGCGTCGAGCGGCAGCCGGCCGAGGCGCCGCGTCGAGGGGGCCGGCTCCCGCCCGGCGCTGTCCGGCGCGCGGTCGGGGCCAGGCGAGGCCTGGGGCATGATCGAGGCGAGCAGCTTGAAGGGCGGCGAGATCTCCACGGGCGGAGGCGGCGGAAAGGAGACGGCGGGCGGCTCCACCGCCGGCGCGCGCAGGGCCGCCTGACGCCCGGTCGCCCTCCCGCCCGCGCCGCGTTCGGCGTCCGCCGGGCGGCGAGCGCTCGAGGGAGAGCCGCGCGCGCCGGGGGCCGCCTTGGAGTGGCGGAGCGGCAGGATCGCGTCCTCGTGCGCCGCAGGCGTGTCCGCGCGCTGAGCGTGACCGTTGCGCGCCGCTCCGCGGTGGCCGTGCTTGCCGCTCGGCGCCTCGACGAGGCCCGCCTCGTCGAACGAGGGCACCGAGGCGCGACGGATCAGCGGGATGGGCACCTCGGACGACGGCGGCGGCGGGATGGTCGACTGGGGCGCGCCGTGCGGAAACGCCGGGGTCGCGCGCCGCGCGCGGGAGGGGACCTGCTCCCGCTCGTCGAGATCGAGGGCGCGGATGGCCTCCTCGACCGCCGTGATCGGCGCGCGGACGATGCGCACCGGCGCGCCGAGGTGGAAGCTGAACTCGTCGGCGATGTGGCGATCGAGCGGATCGGCCGCCGCGACGTCGATGGTGCCGACGCCGGGATCGATGCGGATCGGGACGGCGCCGAGGCGGCGGCACATGGCGCGCGGCAAGCGCGCGACGAGCTCTCGCGCGCCGACGACCTGCCGGAGCGCGAGGCCGCCGTGGCGATCGAGCTCCTCCTCGAGGGCGCGCTCGCTGATGGCGGCGCGGTCGATGAGGGCGCGAGGGAACGGGATGCCCCGCAGGACCGCCACGAAGAGGGCGGCTTCGACCTCAGCCTTGGAGACGGCGCCGGCGGCGATGAGGAGGCGGCCCAGGTCTAGCGACACTCGCTGCACAATACCAGAAAGGACGCTGCCAGCGTGCAGCGCCCCGCATCCGGTCACGACGGACGCTGCGCCTTCCGGACGGGCGGCAGGAGGGCAGCGGGCGCGTTCCCTCGCCAGCGCAGGCGGCGGGGTGGCGCGCTGGGCGAGCGAGCAGGCCAGGCGAGCTCATGCGCTCACACCGAGCCCCGGCTCACGTCCTGGCGTGGAGCGCTGGCTCACGCCCTCACGTCGAGCGTTTCCGCGGCGGAGCCCTGTGGCCGATACAACAACAGGCCTGGGAAGGGCCGAGAGACCTCGAGTCCTCAGCGGGAGAACTGAAAGACCACCTCGCTCTGCCGCACGAGACCCAGGTTGTCGCGCGCGATCCTCTCCACGGCGGTCGGGTCGTCGCGCAGGCGCGCCACCTTGCCGCGGAGGGCCTCGATTTGCCGCCCGAGGTCGGCATTCTCCTCCTCGACGTCGGCGAGCTCTCTCTCGAGCTCCCGCAGGCGGGGCAGCCCCTGCGGCGAGAAGATCATGATCGGTGCGCCCACGACGGCGACGATGAGCACCGCGATGGGGAGGGTCCGCTCCAGGAACTGCGCTATTCGACGCACAGGCATCCGCTCGCACGTCCTCCGCGCTCCTGTCAACTTTCCTCCAGGGTTCCTGCAACTCCGCGTTACCTTTACCCGGACTCTCGGCGGGCAGGCGCGGTGAGCACGACCCCGCGCGCCACGTCGATCCACGTCGATTGCGCCCACGTCGAGCGCCGCCGTCGCGCCGCGCGCCGCGGAAGCGCCCTGCAAAACAGGCGATCGTCGGATGTCGCATGGAGCCCCAAGCTTCGCTAGCATGCCCCACGTCCCCCGCCGTCCGGTAGGTCCGCTGCGCGCGCAACGCCGGCACGATGGCTCGGCCCGAGGAGTCCCATGTCCATTGATATCGTTCGAGGCGAGCTCGAGCGCCTCTTTTCGCTCGATGAAATGATGGCCCTGTCGTCCGACCTCCTCGGCTTCAACCCGGCCGAGATCGGGGGCAGCGCCTCCAAGGCCTCCTTCGCGCGCGCCCTCACGGATCATTGCGTGGAGCTCGACGCCATCGATGCGTTGATCGATGCCGTCATCGCCTCACGCGCAGAGGTCGACGCGCGCGTCCGCGCCCTCGGCGCTCATGGGCTCGGCCTGCCGGAAGAGATCGGGCCCGGCGAGGCGTTCGGCGACTACATCGTCACGAGAAAAATCGGCGAGGGCCCCCGGGGCCTCGTCTACGCGGCGACCCGGGGGACCGAGCCGCGGACGCTCAAGGTGCTCCGGCGCGAGGCGACCCGGGACAGCCGGGCGGTGCGCAGGTACCTCACCCACGTCCGCCTGGCCGCGCAGGTGCACCACGAGAACCTGGCGAGCGGCGTCGACGCGGGGATCGTGGGCGGCCGGGCGTTCGTGGCGTACGCGCACGTCGACGGGCTGCCGCTCTCGGCGCGCCTCGCGCGCTCGGGGCCGCTCCACATCAACGAGGCGAAGCCGCTGCTCCGAGGGATCCTCGGCGGCCTCGCCGCGCTCCACGAGCAGCGCCTCGTCCACGGCGCGCTCAAGCTCGAGAACGTCGTCGTGGCCCGCGGCGAGGACGGGGAGCCGCTCCCGGTCCTCGTCGACGTCGGCGGCGACCGGCTCGGCGCCGGGTGGTCCAGCCCGGAGCTCGTCGAGGCGGCCAGCCCCGAGCAGCTGCGCGGCGAGAGCGTCGGCCCCGCGAGCGATCTCTACGCCTTCGGCGCGCTGCTCTTCGAGCTCCTCACGGGCAAGCCCGTGTTCTCGGGCGCCGCCGCGGTCGACATCGCCGTCGCGCACCTCATCGAGCCGCCGCCGCCGCCGAGCGCTGTCGCGCCGCGCGGCTGGGTGGGCAAGGACGTCGACGAGCTCTCGGGCCGCCTGCTCGCGAAGGCGCAGGACGCCCGGCCGAGGGGGACGCGCGCGGTGCTCGACGCGATCGAGCCGCTCGGCAAGCCGCAGCAGAAGGAGGCGGCGATCGAGGGCGCGCAGCTGAACGACCTCATCGATCGGCTCGTCGCGAGCCCGATGGACACGGAGCTCGCGCTCGCCGTCGAGGCGGCCGTCGATCGGGGAGCGGACCCGGGGCGCGTGGCCGAGGCGCTCGTGATGGCCTCGGAGCAGATCGACGCGGGCTCGGCGCCCGGCCAGGGCGATGACCAGGCGGCCGCTGCGAAGAAGCTCCTGCACTTCCGGGCGGCCAGGATCTACGAGAAGGGGCGGCTGCACGACAAGGCGGAGGCGGTCTACCTGCGCCTGCTCGAGCTCGCCCCGGGCGACGACATCGCCTTCAGCGCGCTCGAGGAGCTCCGCAAGGCGCTCGGCAAGCACGAGGAGCTCGTGGAGATGCTCCTCCAGCGGAGCGAGCGCGCCGAGACCGCCGGCGAGCGCGCCCGGGCGCTCAACGAGATCGGGCACCTCTACGTGCGGGAGCTCGACGACAAGGACCAGGGGGTGTTCGCCTTCGCCCAGGCGCTCGCGCAGGATCCGGAGCAGGACGCCTACGCCGTCGACCTGGAGCGCGCGGCCGGCAACGACATGAAGATCTGGTCCGAGGCGCTCCAGATCCTGAGCCAGGCGAGCACCGACGAGGCGATGCCGGCCGAGGCGAAGCTCGCGCTCTTCAACCGGCTCGGGCCCTGGTATGCGGAGAAGGTCGCGCGGGCGGACCTCGGGATCCCGTGCTTCCAGTTCGTGCTCGGGCTCGACCCCGCGAACGAGGAGGCGCTGGAGGGGCTCTCGCAGGTCTACCGCCGCGCCCAGCAGTGGCAGGAGCTCGTCCAGGTGCTGCTCTCGCGGGCCGACCGCGCCGCGACGCCGGGGGAGGCGCGCGACCTCCGCGCCGCGGCGGCCGAGCTCCTGGAGACGAAGCTGAGCGACGCGGGCCGCGCGCGCGACCTGTACGAGCAGATCTTCGCCGAGGATCCGGGGCACACGAGGACGTGCGAGGCGCTGCTCAGGATCTACCGGCGCGCCGAGGATCACGCGGGCTACGCCAAGATCCTCGAGCGGCGCGCGGAGGCGCAGCGGGGCGAGGAGCGCGTCGACACGATCTGCAAGCTCGCCGAGCTCTACGAGGACCGGCTCGGGGACCTGGGCGAGGCGACGCGCCGCTACGAGGCGGCGCTCGAGCTCGATCCGGCCAGCCTGACGGCCCTGCGCGGGCTCGATCGCATCCACAGCCGCGCCGGCAGCTACGCGGCGCTCCTCCAGAACCTGGCGCGCCAGATCGACGTCAGCGCGACGCCGCGCCAGAAGATCAACCTCTACGAGCGGATCGCCGGCATCCACGACGAGGAGTTCCTCGACCACGCGAAGGCGGCCGAGGCCCTCGAGGCGATCCTCGGGATCGACAGCGCGCACGAGGGCTCGCTCGCCGCGCTCGGGCGGCACTACCGCGCCCTCGAGCGCTGGGAGGACGTGGTGTCGCTCTACGAGCGGCAGCTCGGCATCGTGTCCGACGACAGGCGCCGGGAGGAGCTGCTGCTCGCGATGGGGCGCGTGCTCCTCGAGCAGATCGGCTCGCCCGAGCGCGCCCGCAAGGCCTACGAGCGGGTGCTCGCGATCGATCCCCACCACGCGGGGGCCCTGGAGTCGCTCGCGCACGTGCGGGCCGCGACGGGCGACGCCGCGGCGGCGCTGAGCGCGATCGAGTCGCTCGCGGCGACGGCGAAGACCGCGGAGAGCAGGGCCGATCTCTGGATCCGCGCGGCGAAGATGCTCGAGGAGAAGGGCGATCGGGACGGGGCGATCGAGCGCTACAAGATGGCCCTCGACGCGCAGCCGCAGAACGCGGGCGCGTCCTCGGCGCTGCGCGCGGCTTACCTCGCCCGGGGCGACGCGACGAGCGCCGTCGAGCTCATCGCGCGCGAGGCCGAGGCCGCGGAGGGCAACCTCGCCAAGGGCCGCCTGTACGGCGAGATGGCCCTGCTGCTCCGGGAGCGCCTCAAGGACGACGGGCGCGCGGCGGAGGCCGCGACGAGGGCGGTCGACCTCGATCCGACGTGCGTGCCCGGGCTCATGATCTCGGGCGATCTCGCGTTCGAGGCGGGCCGCTTCCTCGAGGCGGCGCGGCACTACGAGCTCCTGGCGAGCCGGGTCGACGTCCTGCCGAAGGAGCAGGGGCTCAAGCTGCTCCTCCGCTACGTCGACGCGCTCGGCAAGAGCGGCTCGAGCGGCAAGGCGATCGGCACGGTGAAGGCGCTGCTCGCGCTCGCGCCGGACGACCCGGCCGCGCTCGCGCGGGCCGCCAGGGTCAACCTCGACGCGGGCAGGGCCAAGGAGGCCGCGGAGCTCTACGGCCGCCTCGTGGACCGCTTCGGCGCCGGCCTGCCGGAGCGCGACCGGGCGGAGGCGCTCCTCGGGCTCGGCGAGGCGAGGCTCGCGGCCGGCGATCCGGACGGCGCGGTGGCCGCGCTGAACGGCGCCGCCGATCTCCTCCCGGAGTCCCCTGCCCCGCTCGCCCTGCTCTCCAAAGTGTTCGAGGCCAAGGGGGACTGGGAGGAGGTCGTGCGCCTCAAGCACCGGCGGCTCGACGTGGTGACCGGCGAGGAGCGGAGCGCGCTCCTGCTCGAGATCGGCGACCTGCTCGCGGCGCACCTCCACGACCGGGCGCGCGCCGCGAAGAGCTACGTGGCCGCGCTGGACGAGCGCCCGGACGACCGGAAGATCCTCACCAAGCTGATGCAGCTCTACAGCGAGGAGAAGGACTGGTCGAAGCTCGTCGACATCGTCCTCAAGCTCGCCGCCAAGATCGACGACAGCCGGCAGAAGGCGAAGTACCTGCACACGGCGGCGATCGTGAGCGCGCGGCAGCTCGGCGATCTCGACCGCGCCGCCGCGTTCTACGACGAGGTGCTGGCGCTCGACCCGTCGCTCACCCGGGCGCTCGCGGAGGCGATCGAGCTCCGCGGCGAGAAGGGCGACCACGAGGAGGTGGAGCGCCTGCTCAAGGTCGAGCTCGACAGGGCGACCGAGGAGAACGACACGGCGAAGATGCTCGAGACGTTCGACCGGCTGGGCGCCCTCTACAAGGACAAGCTCGGCTGGGCGAGCGAGGCGATCGACGCCTACGAGGCAGCGCAGACGCTCGATCCCGACAGCGAGGAGCGGAACGAGCTCCTTGTGAACCTCTACGCCAGCAACCCGGCGGAGTACCTGGACAAGGCGGTGGCCGCGCAGGCCCCGATCCTGCGGCGCAACCCGTACAAGCCGGACGCGTACCGGCTGCTCCGGAAGATGTACACAGAGGCGAAGCGCGCCGACGCGGCCTTCTGTCTGTGCCAGGTGCTCTGCTGCCTGAGCGCCGCCGAGCCGGACGAGGAGCGCTTCTTCCGGCGCCTTCGCCCCGACACGGCCGCGGCGGCGCAGCAGCCGCTCGACGACGACGCGTGGGCGACCGCGCTCGTCCACCCCGACGCGGATCCGCTCCTGACCGCGGTCTTCGGCGTCATCGAGCCGGCCGTGCTCAGGAAGAACGGGCGGCCGCTGGAGGAGCTCGGTTACCAGCTCGCCTACCAGCTCGATCTCTCGCGTCACCCCTACCCGATGTCGCAGACGCTCTACTACGCGGCGGGCGTCCTGGGGCTCTCGCCGCCGCTCACGTTCCAGGATCCGAACGACGGCGGCGGCGTCTCGTTCCTCCACGCGCACGTCCCGGCGATCGTGCTCGGCGCCGCGGCGCTCCAGATGGACCTGCCCACGCAGGCCGCCGCGTTCATCGCGGCCCGCCACCTCACTTATTACCGCCCGGGCATGTACCTCCGGCACCTGGTGCCGACGGGCACCGGCCTGCGCGCCTGGCTGTTCGCGGCGATCAAGCTGATCTCGCCCACGTTCCCGATCACGAAGGAGCTGGAGGGGCCCGTGATGGACGACCTGGCCGTCCTGGAGCCCATCCTCGTCGGGCCGGCGCGCGATCAGCTCGCGAGCGCCGTGACGAAGCTGCTCCAGGCCGGCGCCATCGACCTGAAGCGCTGGGTGTCCGGCGTCGACCTGACGGCCGACCGCGCGGGGTTCCTCCTCGCCAACGACCTCGAGCTGGCGCAGGAGATGATCAAGGCGACCGACGAGGCGAGCGCCGCCCTGCCCCACAAGGAGAGGCTCAAGGAGCTCACGCTCTACGCGGCCAGCGAGGAGTACTTCGCCATCCGGCAGCGGCTCGGCATCAACATCGACAGCTGAGGACCGTCCCAGGCCGCGGAGCGCTGGCGCCCGGCCTCGATCTACGCCTGCCGGGACCGCCGCCGGCGGAATCTGGCAGGCCGGGTCAACTGGATCATCGACGATCCAGCTGCGGGATGTCGCTTCCTGCCCACTTCCGCACCGGACTGGTTGACGGATAAATCCTCAAATTGCTAGGCTGCTGGCCGGCATTAGGCCCTTTTCGATCGTATGTTAGCTCGCCGCAGCGTGGCAGCGGGCAGCCTGAGCGATTGTGTGAAAGCACGCCCATGGCGGCAAAGAAGACCCGAAAAACTTCGAAAAAAGACCGGAAGAGAGCGACCAAGGCCAGCGCGGCAAGCTCGAGGCGAGCAACCTCGACAGCGCGGACACGGAAGGCGAAGCCTGCCGCCCGCTCCGCCGCGCGCAAGCCGAAGCGGAAGGCCGCATCCTCTCGTCCTGCTGCGCGACGCACCGCTGCTGTGAAGGCGGCAAAGCGGCGGAAAACCACGACAAAACGGGCGACCACCCGCAAGTCGGCTGCCCCGGCGCGGCGCAAGGCGGCGCGCACGACCCGTACGGGCGCGAGGAAGAAAGCGGCGGTCGGGAGGGCGAAGAAGGCCACCCGCGCGGCCGCGAAGCGAACGAGCGCGTCGAAGGCGAAGAAGGCCGCGGCCAGGACGAAGGCCAGGTCGACGCGCACCGCCGCCAAGCTCAGGACGACCAAGGCCAGGGCGAAGGCCAGGGCGACGAAGGTCAAGGCGAGGGCGGCGAAGGCCAGGGCGACGCGGGCGAAGACGGCGAGGGCCAAGGCCACGAAGGCCAGGGTGACCCGCGCCAGGGTCGCAAAGCCGAGGGCCGCGAAGGTCAGGGCCGCGAAGACCAGGGCGGTCGCCGGGCGGGCGCGGAAAGCGAAGGCCGCGAAGACGAAGGCCGCGCGGGTCAAGGCCACGAAGCCGAGGCTCGTGCGGGTCAAGGCCGCCAAGCCGAGGCTCGTGCGGGTCAAGGCCGCCAAGCCGAGGCTCGTGCGGGTCAAGGCCACGAAGCCGAGGCTCGTCAGGAGAAAGGTCGCGGCGCGCTCCGAGCGGGCGCTCGCGGCGCCGGCGGCGGAGCCGACGAAGCTCCGCAAGAAGCTGAAGCTGAGGCTCGACGATCAGCCGAAGCTCAAGGAGAAGCCGAAGCTCAAGGAGAAGCTGAAGCTCAAGGACGTCGCGGAGCAGGCCGCGCCGAGCGAGGTCGAGCGACCGCGCCGGGCGAGCGACAGACCGTCACGCACGAGCGACAAGCCGGTCGCCGACAAGAAGAGCGCGCGGCCTGGCGGGGCGAAGGGGAAGAGCGCAGGGGCGTCGATCGAGCGCCGTCCGGGTCGCGCCCCGCTCCGGGAGGCGCCGCGGGTGGTCACCCTGCCGCTGCCGATGCTGCCGCCGCCTCGGCGAGCCACCATCGAGGAGCGCAGCGCGATCATCGAGCAGCGGTTGAACGCGCAGTCGGAGGACTTCCGGCGGCGCTACATCGACAGCCTCGATATGTCGTGGATTTACCACGACAGCGCGCTCGAAGGGGTTGTCTACACGTTCGACGAGCTGCGCGCGGCCCTCGCCGGCCCGGCGCCGCTCGTCACGGACTCGAGCCTTCAGCCGACGTACGATGACATCCGGCGGCACAAGGAGGCCATCGCGTACGTGCGCGAGCAGGGCGAGAACAAGCGGGCCCCGCTCACGCTCGACTGCATGAAGAAGCTGTACCTGATCCTCCATCCGGAGGAGGGGGATCTCAAGACGGTCAAATACCGCAAGGACATCCCCCAGCATCGGCTCTACTTCCACGAGTACGCTCCGCCGGACAAGATCGCCTACAAGGTGCGTCAGATCATCGACTGGCTGAACGACCCCGAGACGCGGAAGACGCGGAACGGCATCCGGATCGCCGCGCGCGCGCACTACGATCTGCTGCGGGTCTATCCGTTCCCGAACGACAGCGGCAAGGTCGCGAGGCTGTTCATGAACATGCTGCTGCTCCGCACGGGCCTGCCTCCGTCGATCATCCACTCGACCGAGCGGCAGCGCTACTACGAGGCGCTGAAGGGCTCGGCGACGACGGTGCTGCAGATGGTGCAGGAGTCGGTGGAAAACGCGCTCGCGAGCGTCGAGAAGCTCCTCGATGAGCATGAGACGCGGAAGCGCGCCTTCGTCAGCTGAGACGGCAGAGGGCGGTCGCGCGCGAGGCCTCGCCCTGACTGGGCGGGGTGCGCGCCGACCGCCCGCGTCGGCCGCTGTCCATCCCGCAGGTCCACATCGAGACGAGGGCGTCGCCGCGCCGGTGAAGCGGCCGAGCAAGGCGGCTCCCGGGGGTGCCCTCAGGGCGGCGAAGACGCGCGCGCCGAGGCCCGAGAAGGCGGCGGTCGCCGACGCGGCTCGGCCGACGCCGGCGCGCGCAGCGCCGAGCGCGCCGCAGGCCACCTTCGCGCGGCTGCGCGCGCTGCACCCGGACGCCCACTGCGAGCTGGATCATCGCTCCTCGTTCGAGCTCCTCGTCGCGACGGTGCTCAGCGCCCAGACGACGGACGTGCTGGTCAACAAGGTGACACCCCACCTGTTCGGCGCGTATGCCGACGCCCGCGCGCTCGCCAGCGCCGACGCCGCCGAGGTGGGCGCGCTCCTCCGGCGGCTCGGGATGGGCATGTTCAACCAGAAGGCGAGGAACATCGTGGGGCTCGCGCGAGGCCTCGTCGAGCGGCACGGCGGCGAGGTGCCGAGGACGCTCGCCGAGCTCGTGAAGCTGCCCGGCGTCGGGCGCAAGACGGCGAACGTGGTGCTCGGCGTCGCCTTCGGAGCGCCGGAGGGCGTCGTGGTCGATACACACGTGCAGCGCCTGTCGCAGCGGCTCGGGTGGACGACCAGCGACAAGCCAGAGCAGATCGAGCGCGACCTCGTGGCGCTCTTCCCGCGGCGCGACTGGGACATGCTGTCCCACACGCTGATCTTTCACGGCCGCCGGATCTGCTTCGCGAAGAAGCCAGCGTGCGGAGGCTGCGGGATCAGCGACGCGTGCCCGAGCGCATTTCACGCAGAGAACGTGGGGCGCAAGCCGCCGCGGCGCCGCGGCGCCGCGCCGTGAACGTCAGCCGCGCTCGGCGCACACGCTGGGTGTCGAGCGCACCGACGGAAGGTGAAAGCAGGCGAACGCGGCGCATCGTCGCCCAGCGCCCAGCGCCCAGCGCCCAGCGCCCAGCGAGCTGTTTATCGCGCTGGAGCCGAGGGCGCGGGATAAACTTGGGCCAATGAAGGCTCCGCACATGATCCTCGCCCTCACTTGCCTCGTCACCGCCGCGTGCAGCCCTCTGGAGGACGATCTCTGCGACTACCAGTGCGACTGCGAGGGGTGCAGCGACCGCGAGTACGGCGACTGCCTCGATCGCTACGATCACAGGTACGTGGACGCCGACCGCCGCGACTGTGTCGACGAGTACGACGCTCTCCTGGAGTGCGAGGACGACACCGGGGTCTGCAACCGCGATGATAAATGGAGTACGTCCTGTAAGTACGAGAACGACGCTCTGAATCGCTGCATCGACTAGTAGCACCGGGCGCCCGACCTGAGCCGGCCGCCCGGCCTCGTGGCAGCCGGCTCAGGTCCCGCCGCCGGGCGCGACGGCGGCGCCGGGCGCGATGGCGCCAGCGCTGCGGAAGGCCGCGACGAGCTGCTCCGACGCCGTGTAGGGGTCGACCGTGCGCTGCGCGACGGCGTGCACCGCGGCCTCGAGCGCAGGGCCGAGCGCGGCGACGGCGGCGTCGGTGAGCGCGTCACGGAGCTGCACGTGCATCGCTTCGCGCAGGCGCTCCTCGCGGCGCGCAGCGCCGGCCTCGGTCCCGAACAGCCACGCTCGGTGCCCCTCCAGCTTGTCCACGAGCGCCGCCACGCCCTCGTTACGTGTGGCCACGGTCCGCGCGATCACGGGCTCCCACGGCCCTTCGACCGGCTCTCCTCCGGGAGATGGCGCCCCCTGCGCGCGGGCGTGGAGCGCCGCGGCGCTGTGCCCGCGCGCCCGCCCGGAGGCCGCCGCCACCTCTCCGCCGAGCGCGATCATGAGCTCCAGATCGCGCACCGCCGCGTCGGCCCCGTCCCGGTCGGCCTTGTTCACGGCGAAGACGTCGGCGCACTCCAGGATGCCCGCCTTGATCGCCTGCACCTCGTCGCCCATCCCCGGCGCGGCGACGACCAGGGTGGTGTGCGCCATCCGGGTGATCTCGAGCTCGTCCTGCCCGACGCCGACGGTCTCGACCAGCACGACGTCCGCGCCCCAGGCGTCGAGCACCCGCACGACGTCCACCACCGAGCGCGACAGCCCGCCGAGCGCGCCCCGGGTCGCCAGCGACCGGATGAACACGTCGGGATCGCTGAAGTGGGCCTGCATGCGGATGCGATCGCCGAGGATCGCGCCGCCGGTGAACGGGCTCGTGGGATCGACCGCCACCACGGCGACGCGGCGACCCTGCCCCCGGAACACGCTGATCAGCCGATCCGTGAGCGTGCTCTTGCCTGCCCCCGGGTTCCCCGTCACGCCGAGGATCCAGGCGCGGCCGGTATGGGGGAAGAGATCCTTCAGGATCGCGGCATAGTCGCCGACGCGGTCGTCGACGAGCCGGCAGGCCCGCGCCGTCGCGCGCGTCTCGCGGGCGAGGACCTTGTCTGCGAGCGGATGCACGCGAGCGGCTTAGGCCCGGCGATGCCGGAACACAACCGGCCCGCGGCCAACGCCGCGCCGGCCTACCTACCCTGCCCCGCCGCCGGCCGTGCCGCCGCCGCCCGCCGTGCCATCACCGCCGGCCGTGCCGCCGCCGCCGCCCGCCGTGCCACCACCGCCGGCCGTGCCGCCGCCGGCCGTGCCATCACCGCCGGCCTCACCGCCGCCGGCCTCACCGCCGCCGCCGGACGATCCGGCGCCTGCTCCGCCCTCCCCGCCCGCCGACGAGCCGGCGCCCCCGGCGCCCCCGACGGCGTCGAAGATCGGCCTCGTGTCGCCGCACGCGACGACGAGCAGAGCCCAGAGCACAGCGCACGAGGTGAAAGCGAGAGCGCGATTCCACATGGGTACGTCCTTGCCACGAGACGCCGGGCGGCACGCTCGCAAAATTCAGCGACGTGCTCCTGTCATGGCGCCGCGCGCGGCTGCCGCTCGAAGCGCCGCCAGCGGCCATCGATGAGCCGCTCGTGCGGCAGGTACTGCGCCTTGTAGACAAGCCGCGAGCAGCGCTCGACGTACAGGCCGAGGTACAGGTAGCGGAGGCCCCAGGAGCGGCACAGCTCGAGCTGCTTCAGGATCGAGAAGACACCGGGGCTCAGCGGCTCCAGCTCGGGCTCATAGAAAGAGTAGACCGCGGACAGGGAATCCTGCCCCCGATCCACGACGGCGACCCCGACGAGACGGCCGCCGACGCGATAGCGCATCTCGAACGTCTCGCAGCAGCTGTCCACGAGGAACGCCTCGTACCCCGCGGCGCCGAGCGGGCCGTCGTCGCGCATCAACCCCCGGCCGTGCTTGTGCCGGTTGTACAGGATGATCTTCTCTCGCGTGGTCACGGGCGGGCCGATCTCCACGTCCACCACGCGCTCTCCACGGCGGAGCACCCGGCGCTGCGTGCGGCCGGGGACGAACTCACGAACGACGATCCGGATCGGCTCGCACGCGCGGCACGAGGGGCACTGGGTGCGGTAGAGCAGCTTGCCATGGCGACGGTTGCCCGCGACGAGCCTCTGGTCGAACTCCGCACGGGTGAGCGGGCGGATGGGCACGCGCAGCGGCATCCGGGCTTCGGCTTCGGGCAGGTACGGACAGGGGCTCACCTCGTCATGGACCGTGAGCTCGATAGGGTTCGCTCCCTCGTCCAGCCGAGGGAGCTCGGCGTCCTGCCCCGCTACCGAATCTCGCTCGCTCGATGAGCCCATGTCGGTGTCGATCCGAGCGCTCGATCCCCCCATCGAGCTCCCGGCCGCTAGATCAAGGGGATGCCTGTTGCACTGCCACGTCAAGCAAAACCCAGAGCGGCCCTGGCCCGCTGAGAGCTCCGCCCGCTTGCGCCCCGCTGGTCCGTGTCGCACATCTACCCACGCAAACCCACGTGCTACCCACGCAGGCTGCATCCTCCGGTTTTCCGGCTCCGGGCCTGGGCGATCCGGGCGTTGCGCGAAGAGCCCGAGCCCGAGCCCGCGCGGCGCGCCCTTTTCGCTCGGCCCGGAGGCCAGTATGACCGCGCGCGCGACCGCGACAGGGACGTCCCATCGACCATCGAGCGCCCGAGTCGCGCGAGCGCCTCAAGAAAGGCCGAACGCTTTGGATCTGACAGGAAAGCAGCGCCGCCACCTCCGCGCGCTGGGGCATCACCTCGACCCGGTCGTGCAGCTCGGCAAGGCCGGCTTGACCGACGGCGTCGTCGCGGCCGTCGACGCCGCCCTGGAGCGGCACGAGCTCGTGAAGATACGCCTGGGCACCGAGTGCCCGGACGAGCTGGACGACGTCGCGGACTCCCTCTCCGAGAAGCTCCGCGCCGCGGTCGCGCAGACGCTGGGGCGGACGATCCTGCTGTACCGGCGCCACCCCAAGGAGCCGAAGATCAAGCTGCCCGCGGGCAGCTGAGCGCAAGCGCCCGCCGCGCGCGCCCACCCCATGCGCGGCCTCGGGCGCATCGAGTCGACGAGACGTCGACGAGACGCCGCCGAGGCCGCCTTCCCACGTGCCGCGGCGGCGAGGCCTCGGATCGCCGAGGCCCCGGAGCCGACGTCACACGTGCCGGAGCGTGGGGCGCTCGGCCAGCAGGTGATCGAGCCAGGCGTTCGACAGCTTCTCCTGCACCGTGTTGGCCCGGAGCCTCGCGGCGAGGTTCTTGAAGTCGACGTGGTCGATGAGCTGGTCCTGGTTGAAGCACGAGAAGACCAGCGTCTCCTTGCCCGTCTCCGGGTCCACGTGCCGCTGGAGGCACTGCGCGCAGACCTCCTTCATCATGCACTGCATCGGCGAGTTGATGCTCGCGATGCCCACGTGCTTCGGATCCAGGTGCGGCGCCAGCACGCCGTGCCGCGCCTCGCGCACGGCGTTCATCATCTTGTCCGAGCCGATCGCGATGATGCGCCGGACCTCCGAGAGGGCCGCCAGCTCACCGCCGAACTGGCGCTCGGCGTAGGCCCGCATCGCCTGGACGATGTTGCCGCGGAAGTGGCGGTCGGTCGCGCGCCGCGGGGTGACCTCGGCGCCGCCGTCCGTGCACCAGATGACCTGGTCGGTCGCCACCTCGATCTCGTCCTGCTTGAAGAGATCCTCGCCCCGCCTGTAGCCGGCGAAGTAGATCACGCGGGCGCCGCGCGCCTTGAGCGCCTTCGCGATCGAGAACAGGACGGCGTTGCCGAGCCCGCCGCCGGCGAGCAGCACCGTCTCTCCCTCGGGGATGTCCGTGGGCGTCCCGGTCGGCCCCATCACGACGACCTCCTCGCCCGGGCGCAGCGCGGCGAGCAGGCGCGAGGACGCGCCCATCTCGAGCGCGATGAGCGACAGCAGCCCCTTCTCCTTGTCGACCCACGCGCCCGTGAGCGCGAGGCCCTCCATCGCGAGCCGCGTGCCGCGGATCACGGGCGAGCGCACCTCGTAGTTCTGCAGCCGGTAGAACTGCCCGGGCTCGAACTTCCGCGCCGCCGCGGGCGCGCGCACGACCACCTCGACGATCGTCGGCGTGAGCCGCTGGACCCGCTCGACCACCGCGCCGAGGTCGTGATCGAGGCGGGCGAAGAGGTCGCGCCGCCGCGCGTCGCGCGCGGCCTGCGGCTCCTCGCCGAGCCGGGCGATGTCGTGGCGGAACAGCGCGACGACGGACGGGTACGCGTCCTTGGCGCTCGCCATCGCCTTCACGACGCTCCCCGCGTAGTGGGGGTGGTTGTCGCCGTAGAAGCTCACCGCGTGCTCGCCGTCGTTGTAGCTCGTGAAGAAGCCCTCCCGCGGCTTGGCCGGCTCCACCTTGAGCGCGCCGCCCTCGTCGACGTAGGCGCGGTGCGGCTGGAAGAACTGCCGCCACTTGTCGAACACGAACGAGCCCGGGCGCTCCTTCTCGTACGTGACGTTGGGGCTCGTCCCGGCCGCGACGCACACGGTGCGGGCGGGGATCGAGACCGCCTGCCCCGCGCTCCGCCACTTGCCGTCCACGATCTCCTGCCGATCGAAGACGAGCGAGGAGACGCACCCGCGCTCGTCGAGCACCGCCTCGACCGGGGCGAGGTTCTCGACGTAGCGGATCCCCTCCTCGAGCGACTTGGCGACCTCCTCGTGGTTCAGCCGGTACGCCGGCGAATCGATGAGCCGCTTCCGGTAGACCAGCGAGACGCCTCCCCACGCGTCGATCAGGCCCTGGAAGCGCGGCGGGCGCCCCTCGCGCGCGGCGCGCGCGCGCTCGTCGCGGATCTCCTCCGCGTGGCGCCGCTGCTCGGCCAGGAACTCCCGCTCCTCCTCGTCGAACATCGCGAGGACGGCCGCCTCTCCGCGCTCCGCGACCAGCGCATCGAGCCGATCGGCCGTCTTCTCGGCCTGCACGACGTAGTACGCGGCGAGCTCCGTCGCGGTGTCGATCGCCGTGAGGCCGCCGCCGATCACCACCGCCGGCAGGCGCACCTGGAGGTTCGCGAGCGCCGAGCGCTTGTAGGCCCCGGCCAGCTGGAGCGCCATCAGGAAGTCCGACGCCTTGCGGATGCCGCGCGCGAGGTTGTTCTTGAGCGGGATGATCGTCGGACGCCCCGCGCCCGCCGCGATCGCGACGTGGTGGAACCCGAGCCGGAAGGCGTCGTCGAGATCGATCGTCCCGCCGAACCGCACGCCGCCGTAGATCCGCAGCAGCCGCTGTCGGGCGAGCGTAACGTACAGGACGGTGAGGAAGTTCTTGTCCCATCGCACCGTGATCCCGTACTCGCTCACCCCGCCGAAGCCGAGGAGGACGCGCTCGTCGAGCTCCGTGTAGAGCCGCTTGAAATCCTTGACCGGGCGCGGCGGGCGCGACTCGTCGCCCGTGAGCTCGACGGGCAGCGGCTCGATCTTCAGCCCGTCGATCGCCACGCATGCGAAGCCCTGCCGCGTGAGGTGGTGCGACAGCGTGTAGCCGGCCGGGCCGAGGCCGACGACGAGCACGTTCTTGCCGTTGTACGGCAGCGCGTGCGGCCGCAGCGCGTCGAGCGGGTTCCAGCGCGTGAGGAGCCCGTAGATCTCGAGGCCCCACGGGAGCGACAGCACGTCCGTGAGCACCGCGGTCTCGATCTGCGGGATGTCCACCGGCTCCTGCTTCTGGAAGACGCACGCCTTCATGCAGTCGTTGCAGATGCGGTGACCGGTGCCGGGGCACATCGGGTTGTCGACGCAGACGAGCGCGAGCCCGGCGATCGACTCGCCCCGCCCCCGCATGGTGTGCATCTCGCTGATCTTCTCGTCGAGCGGGCAGCCGTTCAGCTCGACGCCGAGCGGGTTCGCCTTGATCGCCCCGGTCTTGTTGTCGCGCAGGCCCTTCGAGCACGAGTCCTTGTCGCGATCGTGGCAGAAGAGGCAATAGTCGACCTGGCTCTCGACCTCGCGCGGCGGCGCGCGGCGGTCGGTCAGCGCGAAGCCGTCGCGATCCCTCCGCTCGTGCTCGGGGCCGACGAGGAGCTCGGCCGAGCCCGGGCTGCCGTTCGCGCCCTTTCTCTGCAGCTGGACGAGCTCCTGGTAGTCCAGCGTGCGCGGCGCCTTCAGCGTCGGCCACCGCCGCGCCGGATCGTGCTCGTCCGCGCGACGCGCCGCGAGCCACGCCTCGACGGCGTCGAGCGCGAGCGCCACGACCGCCCCGTCCTCGGCCTCCGTCGGCTCCGCGCCGGCGACCGCCACCGCCGGCGCCACGCTCTCGGCGAGCGCCTGGTCCTCCCGCAGCGCCGCGCGCACCTTCGCCGCCCGCTCGCGCAGCTCGTCCGTCCACTTCGCGCCGCCGGCCTTGGCGGCCTTGCGGGCGATCTCGTCGACCTCGATCAGGGCGAGCGTCGCGCGCGCGATCGCGAGCTCCTCCGCGGCGGAGCCGCCGTCGAGCGCGCTCGCAGGCGCGCCCACGGCCGCGAGCGACCGCCGCGCCGCGTGCGCCGCCTCGACGTGCGTGCCCCGCCACGCCTTCCCCGGGTTCGGCTTGAACAGGCGCTTCTTCGAGAACTCGCGCTTGAAGTCCCAGAGCGCGCTCCGCTCGAGGGTCGCGTCGATCTGCGCCTGCGTCTCCCGCTCGACCCGGAAGAGCATCGCCACGAAGCGGCCGACGTGGGGCGCCGCCGCGAGGAGCGCCTCCGAGACCTGCTCCGGCGTGAGCGCGGGCCGTCCCGCGCCGCCGCCCTCCGCGCCGGAGGCCTCCGCCTGCGCCGCGCGCAGCGAGGCCCGGTACGCGTCGAAGCGCGCGTAGGCGCCCTCGTCCGCCGCGTGGAAATACTCCTCGAAGCGCTCCGTCAGCTCGGCGAGCTTCGCGGGGTCGAAGAGGTCGGCGTAGCCGAAACCAGGGAGCCCGAGCTCGAGCTCGGAGGCATCCGAGGTCGCCTGCACCCACGAAGAGAAGTCAGCCTGCACTCCAGCGTTCGCTTCCATACCCGCGGCAAATGCTTTCTATTTCAAGGAGGGTTCGCTCACCCGACGATGGCCTGCCCACGCGGCCTCGAGAGCGACGTAAGGTAGCACCTGGCCGCACCTTCGACCTGTCGCTCGGGCAACAATCATCGCAATCGGATTGCGTCTGTCAGCTCGACGAACGCGCAACGGCTGCGCGCTCATCGACGCGGCTGCCGGCAGCGCGGAGCGTCAGAACCCCTGTGAGACGACGCGCTCGATCGTATGCGTCGAGATGTTGCCCGCGACGACCTCTGGATCGCGCAGCAGCGCCTGGTGCAGCGGGATGTTCGTGCGGATGCCGCCGATGATGAACTCGTCGAGCGCGCACCGGAGCCTGGCGATCGCCTCGGCCCGGTTCGCGCCGTGCGCGATCACCTTGGCCACCAGCGAGTCGTAGGAGCTCGGCACGCGGAAACCGCCGTACACGCCGGAGTCGACGCGGATCCCGACGCCGCCGGGCGAGTGGTACTCGGTGATGAGGCCCGGCCACGGCACGAACGAGCGCGCGTCCTCGGCGTTGATCCGGCACTCGATGGCGTGGCCACGGAAGCTCCAGGGCCGCGTGTCGGGCAGCGAGAGCCGCTCGCCAGCAGCGGCGAGGATCTGCTGCGCGACCAGATCGACGCCGGTCACCATCTCGGTGACCGGGTGCTCGACCTGGACGCGGGTGTTCATCTCCATGAAGAAGAGCTCGCCCCGCTCATCCATCAGGAACTCGAGCGTGCCCAGGCCGGTGTAGCCGGTCTCGAGGATCGCGCCCCTGATGATGTCGCCCATCCGGGAGCGCTTCTCGTTGTCCATCGCCGGGCTGGGCGACTCCTCCATCACCTTCTGGTGCCGGCGCTGGAGCGAGCACTCGCGCTCGCCGAGCGTCCACACGCCCCCGTGCTGATCCGCGAGCACCTGGAACTCGATGTGGCGCGGCGCCTCGACGTAGCGCTCGAGGTAGACGTCCGGGTTCTTGAAGCCGCTCAGGGCCTCCTGCGTCGCGATCTCGAACGAGCGCTGCACCTCGCCGGCCTCGCGGACGATGCGCATGCCCCTGCCGCCGCCGCCGCCGGAGGCCTTCAGGATCACCGGATAGCCGACGCGCTCGGCCTGCTCGGCCGCGTCCGCCGCGCTCTTGAGCACGCCCGTGCCGCTGAGCATGGGGATGCCGAAGCGCTTGGCGACCTCGCGCGCGGACACCTTGTCGCCCCAGGTCCGCATCGCCTCCGCGGTCGGCCCGATGAAGGTGAGGCGGCACTTCTTGCAAAGCTCGGCGAACTTCGCGTTCTCCGAGAGGAACCCGTAGCCCGGATGGATCGCGTCGGCGCCCGTGACCTCCGCGGCCGCGATGATCTGCGGGATGTTGAGGTAGCTCTTCGACGCCTCGGCAGGGCCGACGCACACGGCCTCGTCCGCGAACCGGACGTGCAGCGCCGCGGCGTCCGCCTCGGAGTGGATGGCGACCGTGCGGATGCCGAGCAGGCGGCAGGCGCGGATGACACGCATCGCGATCTCGCCGCGATTGGCGATCAGGATCTTCTGGAACACGGCACCCTCGCCCGGGCAGCGCTAGCTGCTCCGCACCTTGAAGAGACGCTGCCCGAACTCGACCGGCTTGCCGTTGTCGACGAGGATCTCGACGATCGTGCCCGGAGAGTCCGCCTCGATCTCGTTCATCAGCTTCATCGCCTCGATGATGCAGAGCGCCTGACCCACGCGGATCGCGCTGCCCACATCGACGAACGGGGGCGCGTCGGGCGACGGCGACCGGTAGAACGTGCCGACGAACGGCGACGTCACATACGAGATCCCCTCGTCGCTCGCCGCCGCGGGCGCGGCCGGGGCCGCCGGCGCTGCAGCCGGCGCAGGCGCCGCCGCGGGCGGCGCAGCCGGCGCGGCGACCGGCGCGCTGTGGATCTGGAAGGCGGCGGGCGCGAGGTGCTGCGCCGCGCCCTGCGGGATGACGCCTCCGCGCGTGAGGCGAATGCGAACGTGTTCGTCCTCGAACTCGAAGTCGCTCACGTTGCGCTTCTCTAAGATGCGTACCAGCGCCCGCAACTGCTTGAGGTTGATGTTCATGGAAGGACGTTCGGCCATCGATGTTTGCCGCCTTTCAACCAGAGTGACGGCGCATGTTCAACCTCTTTCGTCGGATCGCAGCTTCTCCAGATGCCCGAGCAGGCCGATCAGCCCAAGGACGTACGAGCTCGCACCGAAGCCCGCGACGCGCGCCATGCACGCAGGCGCGATGCGGGAGCGACGGCGGAACGGCTCTCGGCCGTCCGGGTTGGAGATGTGCACTTCGACGGTAGGAAGCGCGCTCGCGCGGATCGCGTCATAGAGCGCGATGGAGGTGTGCGTGTAGGCACCGGCGTTGAGGAGGATGCCGTGGAAGCCGCGATCGCCAGCGTGGCTGATCGCGGTCACGAGCTCCCCCTCGCAGTTCGATTGCATGCACGACACCGAGGCGCCGTGGCCCTTCGCGGCCTCCTCGACGGCGCGGTGGATGTCATCCAGCGTGGCCTTGCCGTAGATCGCTGGCTCGCGCTTGCCCAGTCGATCGAGGTTCGGCCCGGAGATGACCGAGATGCTGAAGCCGCTCAGGCGAGCTCCTTCAGCAGCACCGGCACCTTGGTGCGCAGGAGGTACCGGGCCTTGCCGATGTTCGCGTCGGGCGTCATCGAGAAGGCCACGAAGTACGAGTTGTTCACGACGCGGATCAGGGTCGTGACCTTCTCCGCCTGGATCGCGATCTCGGCGGCATTGCCCGCGTCGAGCATCTCGGCGGCGCGCTGGATCGACTTCAACACGACGCTGAACTCCGCGCCGATGGTGGTGATGTCGAACGCGGCCCCCGGCTTGGAATAGCTGTCGACCGGGATCCCCTCGAAATCCATGAGAAGGGTCGCGATGCCGCCCTCGGTGTTCTCTACGACTTCCTTCAGCACGGCCTGGAACATGCGCCGAGATTACCCAAGCGCGGCACGATCGGGAAAACAAACGAACCTGGGCCGGCATCTCGCGCCGCAGCCCGGGAGAGCCGGCGCTCATCATCGTCGCCCGACCCGCTCGGCCGCGCGCGAGCGGAGCCGATGGCGACCGGCCGCGCGCGGCGGCGGCGGCAGACGGCGCTGCGCGGCATCGGCGCGAGGGAGCGCGGGCGCAGCGCCACGAAAGCTCGATCCGGCCGCCTGCCACCGGACCAGCGGGACGAGCGCAACCGACGCAACCGACGCAACCGACGCAACCGACGCAACCGACGCAACCGACGCCACGAGACGCGACAGACGAAGCGCCGCGAAACGTTGGACCGGGCGGGCGCTTTGCCTCTTGCATCCTGGTCCCAGCCGGGCGATTCCCGCCCCTGGGGGCCCGCTCCAAAGCACGCCTTGACCCTCGTCCAGGCGAGCGGCTAACGTGCGGCCGTTCTTTCGCCTCGCGGCAAGGCCCGGAGGCGGATCCCACCGGCGCGTCTCGCCGGGGGGCCGACGTCAAACGTGGTCGGGAGCGGCGTGCGCCGTACCCGCCATCTCATCAAGAAAAACAAGGACGGCCCAACATCTATGCGTGCTCGAGCCGGGGATCCCCCCCGCACGATGCCCCAGAAGATCCTCGCCGGGCGGGCGGCGGATCCTCAGCTGCGCGGTGATCTCGTCCAGGTCAAGGTCGACCAGGTGATCCTCTCCAGGGCGCCGTCGCGCGCGCTGGCCGAGGCCATCGCCACGGGCATGAAGAAGACGCCGGTCGAAGTCGCCGTCGCCTACGACGGCACCTGCGTGGCCGACGCGAGCTCGCTCGCGGATATCGACGAGGGCAGCCCGCACTCGGTGTCGCCCGAGTTCCCGACCTACAACATCCCGATCGCGCGGCCCGGCATCGGCTTCCCTGCGCCGGTTCACCTGGAGCGCTTCGCGGCGCCGGCGCGGCTCGCCCTCACGGACGACCCGCGCCTCACGACCGTCGGCGGCATCGGCATGCTGTCGCTCGTCGTCTCGCCGAGCCAGCTCGGGCAGGCGCTCGCCACGGGCTCGGTCTGGCTCCGGCCGCCCCGCAGCGTGCAGATCCACCTCTCGGGCAGGGTGCGGCCCTTCGTCTGCGCCAGGGACGTCGCCCTCGAGCTGCTCCGCAGGAACCTCGACGAGGTGGTGCGCCGCATCGAAGGCGAGCACCACGCGCCGGTGATCCTCGAGTTCGCCGGGCCGAGCGCGCGGCTCCTCTCCGTGGGCGACCGCGCGGTGCTCTGCGGCATCGCGCCGCAGGTCGGCGCGGCGGCGGCGCTGTTCGTGAGCGACGAGAAGACGGAGGTCTTCCTCCGCGATCAGCGCCGGTCGAAGGCCCACCGCGCGCTCGTGCCTGACCCGGGCGCGCCGTGCGAGGAGGTCGTCTCGATCGATCTCGGCACGGTCGATCCGCTGCTCATGGACGAGGAGGGCGTGGTCCGGCCCGTCCGCGATCTCGCCGGCAAGCCCGTGGCGCAGGTCGTCCTCGGCGGCGACTCCGGCGTGACGTTGCGCGACATGCTCGCGGCCGCGCTGCTGCTCAAGTCGAAGCGCGTCCCGTCGCGGCTCGACCTGCTCGTCGCGCCGCCGTCGCGGCAGGTGCTCGAGGTGCTCGCGCAGTCGGGCGCGCTCGTCGATCTCGTCGCGACGGGCGCGCGCATCGTCGAGCCGGACAGGCGCGTCGTCACGTCGGAGATCTACCCGCCGCCGCCCGGCAGCCTGTCGCTGCGCACGGCGGATCCGGAGCCGCGCATCGCCGGGGCGCCGTCGTTCGTCGTGGCCTCGGCGGAGACCCTCGCCTACGCGGTGGCCACGGGCGCGGTCGGCGATCCGCGGTCGTTCAAGCGGCCGGTGCGGGTGACCGTGCCGCGGGCGCTTCCGACCGACGACGTGCTGATCCTCCGCGACAAGAAGGGGGAGCAGGTGAGCACGAAGAAGCCGCCGCCGGCGCCCGCGGCGGTGCCGTGGAAGGGGCCGCTGACGCTCGACGTGCTCGCCGGCGTGCCGAAGGTGAACGGACACGCGGCGGTCGGGGCACCCGGGCGCGCCGCCCTTGCGCCGGTCGAGGCGCCCGCGGCGGCCGCCGCGGAGCAGCAGGGGCAGGCCGCGCCGGCGGAGGGCAAGGCGGCCGGCGGCGTGGCGCTCGTCCTGTCGACGCTCGACGAGGTGCGGGCGGTCGCGGAGCGCGCGACCGATCTCTCGACGGTGCGCGCGGTGGTCGCGCCCTTCGTCCCGAGCACCGCGGTGTCGGCGTTCGCGAGCGAGGGGATCGCCACGTTCCTCGTCGGCACGGAGGCGCTCGGCAGCATCAAGGAGCAGAAGAGCGTGGAGCTCCCCGCCCCCGCGCAGTGGGGCGATCGCGTCGCGGCGATCTTCGGGAGCGAGCGCGTCGAGGTGGCCTGGCTCGCGACCGGCATGGAGCGGAGCTGGACCCACGCGGGCACCGTGCGGCAGCCGGCCAGCTCGAGCAAACCAGCGAGGTAGCCGGGCCGAGATCCCGGTGGCGAGGCCGCCCCCACAGCGCGGGAGCCGCCTTCCACCGGGGACCGGGGAGCGGGAGAGCAGCGCTCAGGGAGCCGCGCGCACGGGGGCCAGCGGGGCGAGGAGCTTGATCTCGTTCGTGAGATCGCGGAAGCGGATCTGCTGCTCGTTGATCTGCATCTCGAGGACGATGACGCGCTTCGTGATCTCGTCGAGGCGCGCCGACGCCTTCGCGAGCCGATCCGTGAGGTCGCGGCGGAGCTCGTCGGCGGTCTTGTTCTTCTCGATGGCCCTGAGGTTCTGGCGGAGCTCGTGGCTCTGCTGCTCGAGGCGCTGCTGCTCGGCGAGGATCCTGTCGCGCTCGTCGATCGCCGGGCGGAGCTTGCCCCGGATGTCCCAGGCCTGACCGAGCTGCTTGGCCACGGCCGCGTCCGCGCGCGGGTCCTTCAGGTAGCCTTGCACCGCGTCGTCCGCGAGCTGGTCGAGCCAGTCGATCTGCTGCCGGAAGAGCCGCCGCTCGTCCACGTCGAGCACCGCCGTCCCACGGCGCGGCACGTCGACCGGCACGAGCGCGCTGCCCGTGCCGACGTTGTCCTCCGTGCCCTTCGGGGGCGCGTGCAGGCGCGTCCCGTGCAGGCGGGGGTGCTTCACGAGCGTCCTCGCGGCGAGGTCGCCGCCGTTGCGGACGGCGTACTTCGTGTGCGTGACCCAGTCGCGCTCGATCTCGAGCGCGCCGGCCTCGATCTTCGCGATGCGCGCGCCCTCCGCGCTCTCCTCGCGCGTCGTGTCGACGGCGAGGCCCCGCTCCAGCGCGAACGGCACCGTCGTCGTGGCCCCCGGCGGCAGCGGCTCGACCATGCCCTGGCCGAGGAACGCGCCGTTCTCGAAGACGGCGATGGGGCCGCGCTCGAGGAGCCCCTTCGTGTCGTTCGTGAAGCGCGCCACCCGGAACGGGTGTGAGCTCGACGCGGGCACGCCGCCGTCGGGCGCGAACAGGAAGATCGACTCGCCCGGGACCTGCCTGGCCAGCAGCAGGACCATCGTCGCGCTCTTGTCGGGGATGTCGACAGGGAACGGGATGTCGTAGCGGGTCGTGCCCGCCTCCATCGCGACCGCGGCGAGGGCGCTCATGTTGCGCGGCGGAGAGGGGTTCATCGCCATGGGCGGCGGCGCCTGCGCCGCCGCCGGCGCTGACCGCTTCAGCTGCGGCCCCGCGTGTTGCCCGCCGACGCGCGCGTCTTCGCGGTCGGCTAGCCTCGGCATCGGCTTCGCGGCGGGTACCGTGGCAACCGTGCTCCGCCTCGCGGACCGCAGCTTGCCGCCGCCCTTCTCCATTTCGAGCTCGGCCTCGTCGGCGAACGCGTACCCCTCCCCGTCGTCGCCCGGCGCCGCGGGCGCAGGCGCGACGGGCGGCGGTGGCGGCGGCGCGGCCTCGGTGGCCAGCGTCGTCTCGCTCGTCGGCACGGACGCGATCACCTCGCCCTGGTCGCTGACGACGGGGCGCGGCGGGATCGCCGCCTGATCGAGCGTCGCCTGGAACGCGAGCGGCGCGCCCGCCACGAGCGACAGCTTCACCCCCTTCCAGTCCTCGCCCGAGAGGTTCTGCACGATGCCCCACGCCTGGAGGTGCGCCTGCTTCGCGTCCACGCGCGGCGCTGCGCCCTGCGCCCCGCCCGCGCCCATCACGAGCCGGTACGACGGCCTCCACACGGGCGTCTCCGCCACGTAGCCGACCACGAGATCGTGCTCCCGCCCATCCAGGGTGAGCTTCACCTTCTCGTGCTCGTCGTCGCGCTTCTTCTCCCCCGCGGCCGCGCCCTTGGCCTTCGGCGGCGGCGTCGGCGTCACATCGGGCCCGAGCTCATCCGGCGCCTCGTCCTCGCCGGATCCGTCGTCGACCTCGACCGGGAACGACGCGCTCCGGACGCTGCTGCCGCCGGCCTCGATGACCGCGAGCGTCGCGAGGAAATCTCCGACCTTCTCCTTGCGGACCCGGAAGGTGACCTGATCGGCGTCGATGAGCCCCCGGCGCTCGAAGTAAGCGACGCCGTTCCTGTAGATGACCACGCGCCGCAGCGCGAGCCCCGAGGCGTCCACATCGGGGCCGCGCGCGCAACCGGCGAGCAGCGTGAGAGCGAGGAGCAGGCCGGAGCCCGCTCTCGCGACGTCGTACCGTCTCATGAATGTCCCTGGGTTTTCGCTTGAGTCAGCTGTCGGAGGGCGCCGTCGAGGCGCGACGCCAGTCGGGCGGCAGGTCGAGAAAGCCCTCGTTGCAGAGGAACTCGTAGAGCCCCTCGCAGACCTCGCCGCAGATCATGCTGAAGAGGTGGGGATCGGTGATGAAGAGGATCGTCTCGTCGCGCTCGGCGCCCGCCGTGTCCGCGAGCTGGGCGACCAGCTCGTCCTCGGCGAAGCCGACGAGCATCACCATGAGGTGGCGCTCGAACGCGCTGCGGAAGCGGGGGAACGCCTCGCTCGTCAGCTTGTACGCGTACGCCCTGCCCTCGAACGTCCGCGCGTCCTGCACGACCCGCGCGGAGATCTCGCCGAGGCTCTGGGCGAGCTGCACGCTGAAGAAGTCGACGAGCACGGCGTGCACCACCGAGACGATGCGCCTGAGCTCGCTCGATCGGCGCGAGAGGAAGGCGTCCTGCATGTCCTTCGTGAGCTTCGCGAGCAGCTCGAACGACTGCTCCCGCGCGTCCTCGGACGCGAACTCGAAGCCGTCGAGCTCGGCCTCGATCCGGTTCTTGTAGCGGGTCAGCACGTAGAAGAGCGCCTGCTCGCCGTGGTGGATCACCTTCGGCGCGCCGTCGCGGCCGCGCGTCTTCTCGTGGAGCTCGGACTGGAAGAACAGGCGGGCGAGGTTCCTGTGGATCTTCTTGAGCCGCCGCTCGACGAGCAGCGAGATGCCGTCCTCGCGGATGACCCGCTCGAGCAGCGCGCAGAGCGTCCTCTCGTGCGCGTCGCGGATCGCGTCGCGGTTCTTCGCCCCGCGATCCGCGGCGCCCGCCGACGCCTGGATCACCTTCAGCTGGGCGACGACCTGCGCGGTGACCGCGTCGAGCTCGGGGTTGGTCTCGAGATCGGCGCGGTAGTGGACGATGCGGGCCTGCATCTGCTCCTCGAGCAGGCCGAGCGCCATCTCGGTGATGTGGTCCTTCAGCGCCTGGCTGACGTGCTCGCCGACGCGCCGCGGCGCGTCGGGCGGCAGCGGCCTCGGCGGCTCGGGCGCCGGCCTCCCCCCCGGTTGCGATCGGCCCGAGGGCGGCAGCGGCGGAGGGTTCCGAGGGACCGGGGCCATGACCCGACAGCATAGCGGAACTGGCCCGTGGTGTGCGGTTTTGGCGGAGCGGCGCGACTCGGAGTAAGACGGCGGCCATGCACACGCTCGCTTCATCAATGTGCGCCGGGGGACCGGAAGGCCCTCGGGCGCCCTCCTCGCCGGCCCCCTCGCCCATGGCGCACCCGCGCCTGGTTCGCCGGCGCGTCGCGGCGGCGCTCGCGCTCGCGCTCGCCAGCGCTGGAGCGGGCTGCTCTCGCGACGGCGACGGCCAGCCGCCGCCCGCGCGCACGCCGGAGCCCGCAGCACGGCAGGAGCCCGCCCCGGCGGCGCCGGCCGCCACGGCTGAGCGCGCCGGGACGACCGCCGCGACGGACAGGAAAGACGGCGCAGCGGCGGCGCCGGCGGCTCAGCGCGAGAGGTTGAACGTCCTCGTTGTCTCGATCGACAGCCTGCGCGCGGACATGCCGTGGAACGGCTACGAGCGCGACATCGCGCCCGCGCTCACCGCGTTCGAGAAGAAGGCGGTCAGCTACACGCGTCACTACGCGATCTCGTCGTACACCTCGATGAGCGTCGGCGGATTCCTCGCCGGCCGGTACCCGAGCGAGGTCGATCGCAGCGGCTACTTCTTCGGCAACTACCCCGACAGCGTCCTCATGTTCCCGGAGCTCCTGCAGAAGGCTGGGGTGCGGACGATGAGCGCGCACGCGCACTTCTACTTCGACCAGAAGGCGGGCTTCCGTCAGGGCTTCGACGTGTACGAGATCGTGCCGGGGCTCTCGGCCGACAACACGACCGACCGGAACGTCACGAGCCCGGGGCACCTCGAGCTCGCGATGAAGATGCTCTCCGACAAGGCGAACACGTCGGGCACCTTCTTCGCGTACTTCCACTTCCTCGATCCGCACGACGTGTACATGACGCACGAGGGGATCCCGCAGTTCGGCAAGCGGGCCCGCGACAAGTACGACGGGGAGGTCAGGTTCACCGACATGCACGTCGGCAAGCTGCTGGACTTCGTCGCGCAGCAGCCGTGGGCCAAGGACACGGCGATCATCGTGACCGCGGACCACGGCGAGGCGTTCGGCGAGCACAAGATGTTCCGCCACGGCTTCGAGGTGTGGGACGTGCTCGCCCACGTGCCGCTGATGATCCAGGCGCCCGGGATCACCCCGCGCCGGATCGACGTGCCTCGCAGCTCGATCGACCTGGCGCCGACGATCTTGGAGCTGACCGGCGCCCCGGCAGAGCCGTCCTTCCCGGGCAAGAGCCTGGTGCCCGAGCTCCACGGCGCGACGCCGGAGCCGCGCGACGTCATCGTCGATCTTCCGCGCACGAGCGACAACGACAGGCGCAGGGCGCTCATCCACGGGCAGTACAAGCTCATCGCGTACGGCGACGACGACGCGTTCGACCTCTTCGACGTGGTCGCGGATCCGGGGGAGACCAAGGATCTCAAGCGAGCGCAGGCGCCGGTCTTCGAGGAGATGAAGGCGCTCTACAAGGAGCGCTCCGCGGCCATCAAGGACGTGTGCCCGAAGAACACGGCGAAGCTCAAGGGGAAGAAGAGCAACAAGCGGTGCTAGCGCGCGGAGCGGAGCGGCGCGCCGCAGAGCAGCAGCGCTAGCGCGCCGGCGGGGCGACGGTGAGCGTCACGACGTCGTCCTCGCCCGCCTCGATCCCGGCGCGCGCCACGAGGCGGGCGCCTCCACACTCGAGGTGGAGCACGACGGGCGCCACCGCCTGGCGGCCGCACGACGGATCGCTCGAGACGCGCGCCGCGAAGGCGCTGCGCGCGAGCTCGACCGCCAGGGCGATGCCTCCGATGCGGCCCATCGCGTCGTCCGGGGCGACCTCGCGCGCCGAGCGCGCCTCCTCGAGGCGCGTGAAGAGGGCGGGCCCGCGGATCGTGACCTCGATCGGGCGGCCCGCCGCGTCCTCGAGGACGGCAACCTCGATCTCCGCCTGCCGCGGCGCGCTCTCGCCCTCGGCCGTCACCACGAACCAGAGCGGGATCCGCTTCGCGCAGACCGCCGCGCCCGGGCCCGCGCGCTCGTCGGCGGGCGCGCAGCGGGGAGGCGGGAGCGCCAGGCTGAACGGGACGATCACCTCCGCCGGCGCCTCTGCGAGGGGCCGCCCCCAGGCCCGCCTGTCCAGGAACCGGCGCAGCCACGCGGTGACCTCCTCGCCGATCCGCGCGCGCTCCGCCCGCTGCGTCGCGAGCTGCGCCTCCGTCTGCTGAGCGGCGCGCGAGAGGACGTCGCCTGTGTTGCGCTCGCGGACGAGCTCGCCCAGCCGGTGGGTCGCCTCATCGCGGAACGCGCCCCTGGGCAGCGTCGCGAGGTACGCGGTGAGGCCCGCGGCCGTCCTGCGCTTCGCTGCGTAATAGATCGGCTCGGCGCGCGTGAGGTAGGCGCGCACCTCGTCGACGAAGGCCCCGCGCGGATGGCGCTCCAGGTAGGCCGACGCCGCCGCGAGCCGCCCCTCGAGGGTCCTCGACACGCGCGTCGCCCGGTACGCCGCGTAGTCGTCGTAGCCAGCCAGGAGCGCCGGCGTCGAGGCGCACCCGGACAGGACGGCGACGAGCGCCGCGCACGAGAAAATCCGCGCGGAAGTCGCAAGGCGTCGGCGGGAGGCGACTGCGCCACGCCCGCTCATGGCGCCTCTTCCAGTGGGCAAAAATTGCACTCCGTCGGGGTCGACGCGCCTTCGTCGGCCATGTGGCCGCGGTACTCGTCGCAGCTCGCGAACTTGAGCTTGTGCAGGCACACCTCGCCGTCGTGGACCAGCGGATAGCAGCCGGTCGGGAGCTCCGGCGCGGCCTCGAAGCCGCAGGCGGCGTCGCAGGCGCGCGTGCGCAGGCCGCACTCGTCGCACCGGGCGCAGTCGATCTGCGCCTTCAGAGCGAAGAACTTGTAGGGGTCGAGCTCCTCCGGCGCCTGGCCGCAGCTGCCGATGTCCCCGACCACCGGCGCGATGCCAACGAAGAGCAGCAGCGCCGCCGCGCCGGCGATCTCCTTCGCCCGTGGGCGCCCGCCTCGACGCTCGCGCTCCGGCAAGCTCATGGAAGGAGCTCGTGATCGATCATGAGCCCGAGCTGCGCCGAGACGACGGGGTAGACGGTGTACGCCGCGTCGTACGTCGCGGCGCCATAGAAGAGATCCCCGACGATCTCGCCCGAGAGCGCGACGCCCGCGAGCAGGGAGTACCCTAGCCCCAGGGCGAGCTCGCCTCCGACGTTCACGTCGGGCTCGATCAGGATCGCCGTGCCGAGCCGCCCGTACCCGAGCACGCGCGTGAGGCCGCGGTAAGCGACGAAGTAGCTCGGCGTGAGCGACTCCTGCGGGACGCCGCCGACGGCGACCGAGAAGCGCAGCGCCCCGCCGTGCTGGACGCCGTCGGCCGGCCCCAGCGCGAGCGCGACCCCGAGATCGAGGTACCCCGCGGTGAGCGAGAGCGACTCCGCCGTATCGCCGAGCTGCGTCTGCAGCCGGTAGGGGTTGTTGAACCGGATCCCCTTCCCCATCGCGACGGTCGACACGACCCGCGCCGCCGTCCCCGGTGGCCGCGCGAGCGCGCGGTACGCATCGAGCTCGGCGCCGCCGCGAGCCTCGCCGGACAGCGACACCGCGGCCCCCTCGGCGCCGCTGTCTGCGGCAGGCTGGGCCGCGGCGGCGCGCCCCCAGGATGCCCCGAGCAGAACCGCCACCAGCGCAAGCCCGGTCCGGAGTTCCAGCATTGCCACGAGCCTTCTACCCCGACGCAGCGCCCGCTGGCACGCTCAATTGCGTCCCGCCCGCACGCCGCGCGAGCCTCGCCGCGGCATCGCCGCCCGGCGACGGCGCGCCGCGTGCCCCCGGCACGGTGCTCGCCACCGCTGCGTATCCGCCCGCTTCACCTGCGGACCGGACCCTGCATGGTGAGACCACCGTGAGCAATTCAAGCACCCGAGGCAGGCAAGGCACCGCCGCACAGCCGTCGGCGCTGCGCGCGCCGCGCGCCAGCGCGACGCGGCGTCGAGAACGAGAAGATCGCAGCGAACCGGGAAGGCCGCGCAACCCGGCCCAGGACGCCGCGTGGACCGGCGCGGGCGAGCTGGACGAGCCGTTCGTCGACATGCTCGACGCCGCGGCGGCGCCCCCGCTGCGGGGCAAGGTGAACCCGCGCAGCGAGATCAGCGACGTGATCCCGACGCTCGACGACGAGGTCCGTGGCTACCACCACCACCCGAACGACGCCGGCTGCACCGAGTTCGAGGTGAACCCCGACGCCGCCGACGCCGCCGCCGATCTGGCGAGCGATCTCGGGGCGGAGTTCCTGGAAGGCGCGACGAGGGGCCAGGACATCAGCGACGTCGTGATGTCGCACGACGATGACGACGGCGACCTGCCCTATCTCCTGGAAGACGAGGACGTCGAGTCCGTCGAGCCAGACGCCGAAGGAGAGGACGAGCAACCGGTCACCCAGCGGATGCGGCGGCACGCGGGCTGACGGGCAGCGCGCGACGGCGCGAGGTCGCGGCGCGCCGCCACGCGCAGCGCGCGACGAGGTCTGGCCCGGTCACGCCTGACCGAGCACGGGCAGCTCCGCCACCACCTCTCCGTCGATGCGGATGAAGGCCAGCAGACCTTCGTCCTCGTAGGCCAGCACATCGAGCACGATCCGCTCGCACAGCGGCAGCACGTACAGCGCTCCGTCGTCCGCCATCACCGTCATGGATCGCACAGGCGCGCTCGCCGTGGGCAGCGTCTCTGTGGTCCGTCGTCGCGCATCCATGTCGCTTGAGCTCCCAGGCTTGAGTCGAGCTCCGGCCACCGCCGGCGCCGCGAGGCTAGAGGGCCTGCCCGTCATCTCACCAAGCGCCTTCCATGCCACGACGCTGGCGCAGCAGCGCCGGAGCCCGCGGCGTTCCACGGCGACATATGGCTTTCGCCCTGGCCCGCGCCGCTGCGTCGCTGCGGCTCAGCCGCGAGCGGCGCCGCTCCCCGCCCGCAGCGGAGCGCGGCGCGCCCGGAGCGCCGCAAGAGCGCGATTTCGAGCCGTCTCTGGCCTCTCCGACGGCCGAAGCGCGCAGGCGTTCAGCCTGCCCGCGCGCGGTCATCGCGGTCTTCGCGCCGTTCCGACGTCCGGCGCCGATGCCGCGGACAGGACCTTTCGCGCGAGCTTGGAAACGCCGATATCCAGCGCGCCCGGATCGAGCCACGCCGCCTTCTCGTAGGGGGAGGCAAGCTTTGCCCGGATGCGCCAGGGGGCCGCCACCTCGGCGCGCGCCACCGTCACGTCGAGGCGCCGGTGCGTGAGGATGTGGCGCACGCGGCCGACCTCGCGGAGCGGCGCGTCACGCACGACGCCCACCAGCTCCAGGAGCGCGCGGGCGTCCGCGAGCGAGCGCGCCTCGACCATGGGCGGCTCCCAGAGCCCGCCGAAGAGACCTCCCTCGGCGCGCCGGACGAAGAGCACGCGATCGCCCGACCGCACCACGGCGGCGACCATCGCGACCGCCGGGACGTCGCGTTTCGGGGCGATCACCGGCAGATCCGCCTGCCGCCCCGTGGCGCGCGCGACGCACGCGCCGTCGACGGGGCAGGCATCGCAGCGGGGGTTCCGGGGCGTGCACACGGTGGCGCCGAGCTCCATCAAGGCCTGGTTGAAGCGTCCGGGATGGACGCTGCTCGGCGCGCCCCGCACGAGGCGTTCGGCCGTCGACCAGAGCTTGCGCGTGCCCGAGGCGCTGCGGATGTCGTCGTCGATGCCCTCGATGCGGGAGAGCACCCGGGCGACGTTGCCGTCGACGAGCGGCACCGGTTGATCGTACGCGATGCTCGCGATCGCGCCCGCGGTGTACGCGCCGACGCCGGGCAGGGCGAGCAGCGCGGAGACGTCGCGAGGGAGCGCGCCGTCGTGGCGGGCGGTGACCTCGCGCGCGGCGAGGTGGAGCACGCGGGCGCGGCGGTAGTAACCGAGGCCGCTCCAGAGCGAGAGCACGTCGTCGATCTCGGCGGAAGCCAGGGCGAAGACCGTCGGGTAGCGGGCGAGGAAGCGCTCGTAGTACGGGATCACCGTCTCGACGCGGGTCTGCTGGAGCATCACCTCGCTCAGCCAGATCGCGTAGGGGTCGCGCGTCCTCCGCCACGGCAGATCGCGCGCGACGCGGCCGAACCAGGCATCGAGGGCGGCAGCGATCTCCCGGTCGCGCTCGCCCGGGTCCAGCGCTTCCGGCGGAGGGGCGCCCGCGCCCTGCTCGCGGGACGAGGCGCGGCGACGCGGAGAGCGCTGCCGCTCCTGATCATCCTCGCGTGCGCTCGCACGGCTGCGCGCGGGTTCTTGCTGGTCTGCGCCCGCGCGCTTGCGCGCGGGTTCTTGCTGGTCTGCGCCCGCGCGCTTGCGCGCGGGTTCTTGCTGGTCTGCGCCCGCGCGCTTGCGCGCGGGCGGCCGCGACGTCGTGCTCACGCGCGAAAGGCCCCGCCTCTGCGCTGTCGACGCGGATCGCCGAGGTCGCACGGATCGCTGAGGTTGCGCGGCTGCCGCTCGCGGTGCTCAGAAAACGCTTCCATCGCGCGGGACTCTAGCGCAAGAGCCGACCGCGGTGTCGTCCCGGCGCCCCTGCCCACCCCAGCTGCTCCCTCGGGCAGCGCGCCTCTGCGCCGCGCTGTTCCTCGGGCTCGTCGCGCCCGGGTGCCACGACGAGCCGCGCCCCTGGGAGGGCAAGCCAGGCCCCGCGGTCGTGCTCTCGGCAGCGCCGCCTCACCCTGCCGCCACGATCGGGACCGGCGAGCTCGCGGACGCCGACGCGGGACAGGGCGACGGCGACGCCGGCGCGCGCACGGATCTCGATCTGCCGGTCCTTCCGGTGCGCGTCGGCGGTCCCTGGGTACGCTGCTATGGGAACTTCAGGATCAGCGGCGATCCGCTGAAGGACGTGACGCGCCTGTCGCTGCTCTGCGGCCCGGAGAACGGCATGCGCCGGATCTCGCCGAAGCCGATCGAAGGTCAGGTGGCCGAAGGCGGCGCGATCGTCACGGAGAAGCTGCAGGCGGTCCGGGGCGCGTGTTACCGGGTATTCGCCGTCGGCGGACCGGGGGTCCTCAACCTGGACGTCGCCGTGCGGAGCAGCCGCGGGGCGATGATCGCGAGCGATGGCACCGAGGACGCATGGCCGATCGTCCAGCCGGATCGGCCCTTCTGCCCGCTCGAGGACGACGACGCCACCGTGGAGATCAGCGCCCGCCGCGGCAATGGCCGGTTCGCAGCGGAGGTCTGGATGCTGAAATCCTACAAACGAGCGCGCCAAGGCGACGCCGGCACCGAAGCGGGAGAGGACGAGACGTACGAAATGAACAACGAGACGGACACCTACGAGGAGCTCTGAGCTGGCGCCCTCTCGACCATCGCCCGAGCCACAGACATCGCGGCGTCACGATTTCCGTCCGGGTCACTGCAGTGTCCGCTGCCGACAGCTGCAAGGCAGAGCTCTGCTGGCTGCCGGACGCGCGCGAAAGGCTCCCCATCGTCATCAAAATCCGGCAGATCCATGGACCATGGCGCGACGCCGGCACCCTGCACGCACCCCTGCATTGACGTGGCCGCCCCGTCCCGCTAGGGGAGCCCGAGCCATGGCCGACGACACCGAGCCGCTCCGCGAGGACGAAGGGGACAAGGTGGAAGGCGAAGGCGAGAAGAAACGCCTCTTCGAGCGCGCTATCCCCGAGATCTTCAAGCGCGTGGTCGAGCGCGCCGTCGAGAGCGGCATCGACAAGCTCAGCGAGGGGCCCGAGAACCTCCGGCACTTCGTGGGCGACCTCAAGCTTCCCAAAGAGGTCCTCCACTACCTCTATACCCAGATCGACGAGACCAAGAACGGTCTCTACCGGGTCGTCGCGAAGGAGATCCGGGACGTGCTCGAGCACACCCAGTTCGCGGACGAGATCACGAAGGTGCTGACGAAGCTCTCCTTCGAGATCAAGACCGAGATCCGCTTCATTCCCAACGAAGCGGCGAAGCGAGACGACAGCCAGGACGAGCCGAGGACCGGGTTGCCGAAGCCGGAGGTCACCGCTCAGGTGAACGTCAAAGACCGAAGCAAAGAGACCGGGCGAGACCGGCGCCGTGAGGAGAAGTGACGACGAAAAAGCTTAGGACAGGCGGCGAAGTCGACGCCTGGTGCACCAAGTGCCGCCTCGATCTTACCCATCGGATCATCGCGATGGTCGGCGACGTGGTGAAGAAGGTCGAGTGCAAGACCTGCATGTCGCACCACCTCTACCGCCAGCCGAAGAGCGAACGGGAGAACCGCGCGGCGGCCCGCGCCTCCGCTCGCAGCAGCAGCGAGCCGCGGGCGGCGTCGAGCTCGCCGCGCGGCGGCGTGGAGCGCCTCACGGCCGCCCAGCGCGCCGAGCGCGATCAGACGCTCGCGTGGGAGCGCGCCATCGCGGGGCAGCCGTCCGGCGCGTTCAAGCCGTACCGCGTGACGCTGACCTTCGGCGAGGGCGAGCTGATCCACCACAGCAAGTTCGGCGACGGCGTGGTCGCGAAGGTCATCGATCGGGGCAAGATCGAGATCCTGTTCAAGGATGGCCCCCGGACGATGGCGCACGGGCAGCCGTAACGAGCGCCGCGGCGCTCGCTCGAAGCCCGAAACTTGGGGCTACCCGCGCGATCGGGTAGCCTCGGCATCGCCTTGGACAACCCTTCGCCCCCTCCTGCGAGCGGGTCCCTGCGCAGGCGGCGATCCCGCGCTCGCTTGCCCGAGCGCGCGCTGCGTTGCGCGGCGATCTGCGCGATCGCCGTCGAGGCGCTCTGGTACGGCATCCACGAGGTCCGCGGCTTCGGCCCGGCCCTCGCCGACGGCGTGCGCGCCGTGGTCGGTCCTGCGCCTGTCGCGTGGGCCGAGGACGTGGCCTACGGCGTCGCCGATCGGCTGAACCGTGCCATCTACCGCCACGCGGCGCCGAAGACCTTCTGGGAGCCCCCGCCCGCCGCCGTCGCCGCGGAGGCCGCGAAGAGCGCCGAGGGCCCGGAGGCGGAGCCGGTCACGTCGCCCGCCTCGTTCCAGCCGCCCTTCCCCGAGGTCGCGGCCACCGGTGATGGCGTCTGGACGCCGATCGCCGACAGCGCCGCACGGCCCGGCGAAGCTCAGGTGCTCTGGAAGAGCGTCGTGCACCCCGACCCGAAGCGCGTGTTCGCGGCCATCGCGGTGGTGGCGATCGATCTCGGGCGCGTCGACCTCCGGCTCGTCGCGGGCACCAAGGAGCCGTTCTCGCCGGACATCCCGGCAGAGCGGCGCCCTGGGCTCGTGCCAGGAGGCGACGCCGCGGAGCTCGTCGCCGCCTTCAACGGGGGCTTCAAGGCGATGCACGGCCACTACGGGATGATGCTCGACGGCGACACGTTCCTGCCGCCGCGCGACAGGGCGTGCACGATCGCGCTCTACCGCAGCGGCGCGGTGCGGATCCGGACCTGGCCCGAGCTGCGCGACGGCGAGGCCCGCATGGCCGCGTACCGGCAGACGCCGCCTTGCCTGGTCGAGCAGGGCGAGCTCCACCACGCGCTGTACGACTCGAACCGGGACTGGGGTGCGACGGTGAGCGGCGAGACGGTGATCCGGCGCTCGGCGCTCGGCGTCGACGCGACGGGCAAGCTGCTCTTCTACGGGCTCGGCGAGGCCGTCACGGCCCGCAGCCTCGCCCGGGGGATGAAGGCCGCGGGCGCGCACGACGTGGCGGAGCTCGACGTCAACCACGCCTACCCGCGCTTCCTCCTGTACGCCCGCGGCGCGGACGGCGCGGGACCGCGCGCCAGCTCGGCGCTGATCCCGGACGTGCAGTTCAAGCCCGAGGAGTACGTCGCGGAGCCGGCGCAGCGCGACTTCTTCTACCTGCGACGCCGTCGACCGCCGGCGCCGCTCGGGATCGCCGATCCGGCGCCCGAGAGCGACGTCCTCGATCGCGGCGGGCGGTGACCACCGGCCCTCGCCGCGACTAGCGGCGATCGAGCAGGTCGCGCAGGCGCTGCGCGAGCGTCTCGGGGGTGAACGGCTTCTGCAGCAGCGCGAGCTCGCGATCGGGCTCGGCGCCCGCGAGGACGTCCTCGGCGTAGCCGGAGATGTACAGCACGCGGGCGCGCGGGTGGATCGCGACGGCGCGCTCGGCGAGCTCGCGGCCGTTCATGCCCGGCATCACGAGATCGGTGAGCAGGAGGTCCACGGCGTCTTCTCCCTCCCGCGCGAGCACCGCCAGCGCTTCCTCACCGCTCGCGGCCGAGAGCACGCCGTAGCCTCGCCGCTCGAGCACATCGACGATGAGCTTGCGGACGGCGTCGTCGTCCTCGACGACGAGCACCGTCTCGTCGCCGCCCGCCGGCGACGGCCGCGCGCGGGCGGGCGCCACCTCGGCGCGCTCCTCGACGCGCGGGAAGTAGACGCGGAACGTCGTGCCGCGCCCGGGCTCGCTCTCGACCTCGATGAGCCCGCCGCTCTGGCTCACGATCCCGTACACCGTGGCGAGGCCCAGCCCCGTGCCCTTGCCTCGCGCCTTCGTCGTGAAGAACGGCTCGAACAGGTGCGAGAGCGTGTCGTGATCCATCCCGTTGCCGCTGTCGGTCACCGAGAGCACGACGTAGGGAGGGCCCCCGGCGGCGGGCGCGTCGTCGTCGTCCCGCTCCGCCGGCGCGAAGGACCTCGCCGCCGGGCTCTCGCCTGGCTCGCCCAGGGAGGTCTCGACGACGAGCTTGCCGCCCCTCGGCATCGCGTCGCGCGCGTTCACGACGAGGTTCAGGATGACCTGCTCCAGCTGGCTCTTGTCGACCTTGATCGAGCCGAGATCCCGGTCGACGTTCGTCTGCAGATCGATGTCCTCGCCGATGAGGCGCTGCAGCATCGTCTGCATGTCGAGCACCACCGCGTTGATGTCGAGCGCCTCGCGCTGCAGCGCCTTGCGGCGGCTCATCGCGAGGAGCTGCCGCGTGAGCGCCGCGGCGCGCTCCCCGGCCTTCGTGACCTGGAGGGCGTCGCGCCGCAGCGCGCTGTCGGGCCCGAGGCGGCGGATGAGGAGCTCGCCGTAGCCGAGCATCACCATGAGCATGTTGTTGAAGTCGTGCGCGATGCCGCCGGCGAGCCGCCCGAGCGCCTCCATCTTCTGCGACTCGCGCGAGCGCTCCTCGCGCTGCCGGAGCGCCTCCTCGGTGCGCCGCCGCTCGGTGATGTCGCGGACGAGGACGAGGACGTGCCCCTCGAGGAACGGCATCACCCGCGCCTCGACGTGCCGCTCTCCGCCGGCGCTCGCGACGGCGTGCTCGAGCGCGACCACGGCGCCCGCCTCGTGGGCCTCCTGGCTCGCGCGCTCGAGCCGCTCCCCGAGATCCAGCGGGAGCACCTCGGTCATGCGCTTGCCCGACAGCGCCTCCGCCGCGACGTGGAGCTCGGAGAGCCGCGGCTGGTTGAAGTCGACGATCTGCAGCTCGGCGTCGAGGCGGAAGCAGAGATCGGGGATCGCGTGAAATAGCGCGCGGAGCTCGCCCGCGGCGCGCGCGCCCTCCCGCTCGGCGCGCCACCGCTCGACGCTCTGCCCGATCTGGCTGCCCACGGACGCAAGGACGCGGAGCAGCTGCTCGTCGCCGCGGTGCGGGGCGCGGCTCCTTAGCTCGATCACCCCGGCGACGCGGGAGCCGCACGGGATCGGGACGGCGCACGCCGCGCGCTCCCAGTCCGGCGCGCGCGCGGCATGCTCGCCGACGTCGACGACGCCCACGCTGGCGCGGAACACCGGCGAGCCGCGCCGGAAGGCCTCGCCGACGAGATCGGACTCGGCGGCGAGGGTCGGCCCCTGGCGGAGCACCTCCGCGAGCGCCTCGCGATCGACGTGCGCCGCCGACCGGGCCTCGACGCAGCGGAGCGCGCCCGCCCTCGCCGCGGATCGCGGCGCGTCGCCCGCGGCGCTCGGCTCCGGCTCCGCGAGCCAGAGCGCGGCGACGTCCCAGCCGAGGTGGTCGATCAGCGCGGCGAGCACGCGCGGAGCAGCCTCCGCGAGCGAGGCCGCCCCGCACAGCGCGCTCGTCGTCGCGAGGTGCGCGGCCAGCCGGGCCTCGGCCTGCCGGCCCTCGGTCGGATGGACCTCGCCGAGGCCGCCTGGCGCTGCGCCGGCGTAGGCCTGTCCCTCGGGATCGAGATCGTCGTGTGGCACGTGAAGCCGCGGAGCCCCCATGCGCTCAGCCGCCGGTCTTCTCTGCGGCGCCGCTCTCGAGGTGCACCGTCCAGCATACGGCGCCGGAGGCCGGCTCACCGCCGGGCGGCCCCACGCTGACCTCCGCGCGGGCCGGCCCGACGGCACGGACGTAGAGCCGCTGTCCGACGGCGCCGCGCCCGAGCGCGCAGATCGCGCGGCGCACGCGCGGATCGTCCGCCGCGACCTCTCCCTCGTCGGCGGCCATGAACAGGAGCTCGACCTCGGGCTTCAAGCAAGCGCCGACCTCTCGCCAGACGTCGTAGTCGACGGACGGATCCAGGACGTCGGCGAGCTGCCCGTGGCGGGCGCGCCCGACGCGGTAGCGGAACGCGTCGCGCTTCTCCGCGCGGAGCGTGGCCCCGATCCGATCGAACCGGAGCGACAGCGCGCCGAGCGCGGCGGCCATCTTCACGGTGGGCGCGCCCAGGTTGGCCTTGTCCGGCTCCTTGAACCGGTGCACCTGCACGCCCGCCGGCATCACGCCGGCGAGCAGCTCCGCGAAGCGCTGGTTCATCCCGAGGCGCCCGCCGAGCAGGATCCGGAGCCCCTGGTAAGGATCCGGCTCCCTCCCGATCTTGGCCACCGCGCCCTCGAGGTGCCGGCGGACCACCTCGACCCCGTCCCGGAACCACGCGTCGATCGCGCTGCTCAGCGCTCCGCGATCGATCGAGAGCGGCACGACGACCGGAACCCCGTCCAGCCCGACCAGCGAGAGCCGCTCCGCGACCGTCGCGCTCGGCCCCCCCTCGAGGAGAGGCCGCAGCAGCTCCTTGAGAGCCCACGCGTTGGCGCGCCCATCGGGGGACGAAACGAGCAGATCTTCCGCGCCGTCGATCGGGTCCTCCTCGGGCGGTCGCTCGAAGGGGATCCGGTGATCGAGCATCGCGGCCTGGCTGGACGAGTACACCCTGTAGGCGATCCGGTGGAGGAGCCGCTCGCCCCCGAGCCACGGGATCGCCGTGGGCTCGAGGTATTCGACCATCCGCTCCAGCCCCTGCGCGGCCTCGTGCGCCTTCGCGCTCCGCAGGATGCCGAAGGCGAGCCCCGCCTCGCTGGCCCCTGCGTCGACGACGCAGAACGGGACGCCGCCGTCCCGCGGCTGGATCCCGAACATCCGGAACGCCTGGACCGCATAGGCAATCGCGGACGGCCCCCCGTCGACGACCTGCAGGCCGTCGAGATCGTGGTACTCGCAGAGGCCCGCGGGCAGGCTCCGGAACAGGCCGCGGCGGAAGGCGATGAGCACGCTCTCGCGGCGCTCGGGCGACCAGCCCGTCGGCATCGTGATCGCGTAGCGCGTGGAGAGCCCCCGCGAGCGCTGGTTCAGGTGCAGGCCGACGTAGTACGCGTAGAGCTCGAGCGGATCGAACGGGTCGTGCGCGCCGATCCCTTCCTCGTCGATGATGGGCGGCGCCGGCTTCTTCAGCGCCTCCGTCGTGTCGGGGTCGCTCCTGCCCCGGAGGCGGAACGGCTCGCCGCGCTCGGTCCGCTCGCGCAGGAGCGGGAGGGCCGGCAGGGAGGCCGCGGCGCGCTCGTGGACGTCGGCGCCCGGCCGGAGGCGCATGTCGCGCGCTGCGTGCCCGACGAGCACGTCGCCCCAGCGCGTCATGGGCAGGATCACCCGATCGCGCCAGGCCTTCGTCGTCCGCGCCAGCGCCTCGAACGCGACCTCGCTCGGGTTCTCGTTGTCGGCAGACACCCGGACCGGCGCGTCGGCGCCGATCCGGACGAACTCGGCGCCGCCGCGCTCGCCCCGGACGGCGACGGCCGTCGACGCCGCGCCGACGTCCACGGCGACCCAGTCGGCCCGCACGTCGAGCCGGGGATCGCGCCGCTTCACCTCGGGCGGGATCGGGTCCTTGTCGGTCTTGCCGGTGCGGCGGTGCAGCCCGACCACGCGGCCCTGTCGGACGATGGCGATGGACGTCGCGCCGAGGAAGCGCGCGCCGGTCCAGAAGCCCTGCGCGGGATCGACCAGCGTCGTCCCCTTCACCGGATCGAGGTTCGCGACGACCTTGGGGAAGAAGTCCGCGATGTGCTCCGGCGAGGCCACCCCGTCGTAGCGCTCGACCTTGATCGGCGGCGAGTAGTAGTTCTGGAGCCCTTCACCGTAGATGCGCGGACTGACCTGGATCAGCTTCAGGTAGGGGATCGGGCAAGTCTGCTCGTCCAGGCGGAACTCCTGGTAGAGCGCGGTCGGGGCGATCGTGTTCTCCATCTCGGGCGCGATGCGAGGCACGCTCGCGCTCATCTCGGTGCCGAAGTACATGAACTTCGTGCCGGCGCCCCCGGTGAAGGCGGCAATCCTGACCTCGTTGAACGTCGCCTGCCCGACGATGAGCGGCGGTAACGCGATCACGTAGTCGAGCACCAGCGTCGTGAGCCAAGGTTGGTCGAAGAGGCGCGATTCCCAGCGCATGACGAGCGTCGGGAACGCGCGGCCCTCGAGGGAGACGATCTTCTCCGCCTCGCGAACCAGCGCACCATCGACGGACAGCTCGTAAACCGGCATACGTGGGCGACGTTATCACGAAGATCCCCTGCGCCGGCCCGGGGATCGCGGGAGCGGGGCGTCGGTTGTCAGGCGCTCAGGCGCTCAGGCGCTCAGGCGCTCGCGCGCCCACGCCATCGATCCTCCCGTGGGTGTCCACGCCGCACGGCGGCGGGCGAAGGCGACGCCCGTCGTCGCGCTGCGAGGCCGTAGGCCGGGCTCGGGCGACCGTGCTAGCCTGGCGGCGTGATTTGCTTCTCCGGACCGGGAACGCTGTCATGAATCCGTTGGTCGGCGAGATCATCGACGGCAAGTACCGGATCGTCCGGCTGCTCGGCCAGGGGGGCATGGGCGCGGTCTTCGAAGGCGAGAACGTGCGCATCCGGCGCCGCGTCGCCATCAAGCTGCTGCACGCGAACATCTCGAGCCAGGCCGAGTCCGTCGCGCGCTTCGAGCGCGAGGCCCAGGCCGCCGCCCGCATCGGCTCCGATCACATCTGCGAGGTGCTCGACCTCGGCGTGCTGCCGGACGGCACGCGGTACATGGTCATGGAGTACCTCGAGGGAGAGACCCTCGGGGCCAAGATCGAGCGGATGGGGCGGCTCGGGCCCGAGATCACCGTGCCGATCATGGTGCAGGTGCTCGAGGCGCTCGGCGCCGCGCACGCCGCGGGGATCATCCACCGCGATCTCAAGCCCGACAATATCTTCGTCATCCCGTCGAAGGCCGGCCTCAGCAACTTCGTGAAGGTGCTCGATTTCGGCGTCTCGAAGTTCTCGCAGCTCGCCGGCTCGGAGATGAGCATGACGCGCACGGGCGCGGTGGTCGGGACGCCGTACTACATGTCGCCCGAGCAGGCCCGCGGCTCCAGCCCCGTGGATCAGCGGACCGACATCTACGCCATGGGCGTTCTGCTCTTTCAGGCGACGACCGGTCAGGTGCCGTTCGATGCGGCGACCTTCAACGAGCTGCTCTTCAAGATCGTGCTCGAGCCGGCTCCCCTGCCCCAGCAGCTCGTGCCCGACCTCGACGCCGAGTTCTCCGGGATCATCCAGAAGGCGATGGCGCGCGAGCCGGGGGGCCGCTTCCAGAGCTGCGCGGAGTTCAAGAACACGCTCCTCGCCTGGGCCGCAGCGCGGCCCAGCCTGGCCTTGCTGACCACGGGACGGACGTCCTTCCCCCGGCTGTCGCTGCCGTCCCAGCCCGATACGACCACACCTCCGCCCACCCGCACCGAGCCGCCATGGGGTGGCCAACATGGGGCGGCGGTGCCCGGCATGGGCCAGACGCCGCAGCTGACCGCGAACTCGTGGGGCGCCTCGTCAGGGGTCACGGGCCGCTCGACGCGCCCGGCTTCCAGGATGCCGCTCCTCGCCGCGATCGCCGGGGCGGCCAGCTTGTTCGGCGCGGGCGTCGCCGTCTGGCTCGCCTTCGGACACAGCGGGACGACGGGCGCGGCCAGCGCGGGTCCGAGCGCTGTCGGCGCGACCGCCATCCCGGCGCCCTCGCCCCCTCCTCCCGCACCACCGACCGCCCCGCCGACCGAGCCGATCGTCACCGCGAGCGCCACGGTCGCAGAGCCTGCTCCGTCCGTCACCGCCGAGCCCGTCGCAGCGCCGACGGCCTCCTCGGCTCAGGTGAAGCCGCTCCCGCCGCGCCCGCAGCCTCCCCAAACGAAGCCGTTGCCGGTCACGAGGCCGCCGCACACGGCCCCGTCGACGAAGCCGAGCACGTCACCCCAGAAGCCGCAAAAGCCGGGGGTACCGGGCGACTTCGGCTACTAACGCCCGCGCCGCGCAGAGCGCTGGGATCAGAACGCGCCGCGCAGCCCGAGCCCGGTCGGCGTTACGTAGGGGGCGATCCAGGCGGAGCTCGAGGGCTCTGGCTTGGACGTCAGCTCCAGCACGAGCAGCGTCACGCCGCCGGCGAGCAGCACGCCACCCCCGATGAGGCCGGCCGCGCCGATCGTCTGCTGTGACGCAGCATCGGAGTCGAGCGACTTGATCTTGGCCTGGATCAACGGGCCGCACTCCGCGCCGACACCGCTCTGCGATTCGCACCCGCGCGAGGCGCTGAGATCGTTCGCTTCCTTCTGCGTACCGCTGCTCTTGGCCAGGAACACCGAGCCCATCACGACGCCGCCGAGCCCGAGCGCCGTGGCCGCGATGCCCCCGCCCAGCATCGCCGCGTTCGTCTTTCGCTCCGGGGTGCCGTGCGGGGCGACAGGGGGCACCTCGGTCTGCCCACCGCCCCAGGTGCCCTGCCCCTCGACCGAGCCTCCCGGCGGGGGGACCACGGCCGGGCCTTCCGGGACCGGGATCTTCAGCTCCTTCCGCTCGCCGTCGCCGATGGTGACCCCCTGCTCGATCGGCGCGAGGCCCGGCGGAACCACGGTGACCACGTGATTCCCCGGATCGATCGGGCGATGCACGCCGAGCAGCGCGTCCGCGACCGGCTGGCCGTCCAGCTTCACGCCGATCTTCCGGCCGGCGGCGCCCTCCAGCGCGATGCGCAGCGACGCGATCTTGGGCTCGATCGCGGCGAGCTCCTCCCTCGCGTCCTGCTGCGCCCTCTTGAACGGAGACGGCGCGGTGGGCAGGAGCTCCTCGCGGACGATCCTCAGGTAGGTCTCCTTCGCAGCGACGAGCCGGCCGAGGCGCACCTGTGCGCGCGCGATCAGCAGGAGGTGCGTCGGAGCGTGCACGAGCGCCTCGGCCCGACCCAACAGATCGATCGCCTCCTCGAAGCGGCCGGACGTGAACGCTTCGGCGCCCTGCGTGGCCAGCGACCGCGCCGCTGCTCTGTCCTGGTCCGACTGCGCAAGTGCCTCGCCCGTCGGGAGCAGCAGGAACAGCGCCGCAGCGAACGGAACGCATCGTCTCAAGAGCACTCAGGCCTCCTCGCGCGCCACGCTATCACACGCCGTCGACAACGGAACAAATCAGCCCTCGCGGCGCCCTTGCACGGGCGTAGGCGGCGCTTTCCCTCGCGAAACGCGCGCGGCGAGCTGGCCGCTCGGCCCAGCGCCGCGAGCGCCGGCGCAGGGCGCCCGCGGCGCGGCCGCGCCCGACGCTCCGCCTCGCGGCCCCTGTGAACCGTCCGCACAGCGCGATGGCACCCATTCTGCTGCGTGGAACGCGCCATGGATTGCCTCCGCTCCTCCGCGCCCCTCGACGCGGGACTCCCGTCCTCGGAGCGATTCCTCAGGGGACGCCTTCTCGGGGGGCGGTACCTCGTCGAGCACATGATCGGCGCCGGCGCGATGGGGCGCGTCTACCGCGCGAGGCACCTCGGGCTCGGGCGCGCGTGCGCGGTGAAGGTCATCCACGAGCGCGTCGCCGCGCCGCGCGTGGGCGGCAGAGCGAGCCACCGCGTCTGCACGACGCGCGTCGCCGCGTCGCCGCGCGGCGAGGGAGCCGGCCATCGAGGCTCGAGCGGCGTGAGCGAGAGGTCGCGCTCCGAAGAGAGGTCGCGCTCCGGCGGCGTCCGCGCCGGAGACGCCGTGCTGAGGTTCCATGTCGAAGCGCTCGCGGCGAGCCGGCTCGATCATCCGAACATCGTGCGCGTCCTCGACTTCGGCTGCGAGCCGGTGAGCCTGCACGGCGCGCTCGGGGCGAACGCCGGCGGACACGAGGCGGAGCCGCCCAGCCTCTGGTACCTGGTCACCGAGCACCTCGACGGCGAGGACCTCATCGACCTCCTGAACGCCACGCCGATCCTGCCCCCGGAGCGCATCGTCTCGATCATGCGCCAGCTGTGCTCCGCGCTGCAGCACGCGCACGATGCGGGGGTCATCCACCGCGACGTCAAGCCCGAGAACATCCGCCTGGTGCCTCGCTTCGACGACGACGGGGCGCCGTTCGAGCAGGTGAAGCTCCTCGACTTCGGGACGGCGAAGCTGCTCCACGACGACCGATCCGGCGCGTTCGGCGGCTCGCCCCTGCTCCCCGTGCCCGACGAGGACAACGGCAGGCTCGTCATCGGAACCCCGGCCTACATGAGCCCGGAGCAGGCCGCAGGGCAGGCTGTCGATGCGCGGAGCGACGTCTACGCGTGCGGCGTGCTGCTCTTCGAGATGGCCACGGGGCGGCTCCCCTTCGAGCGCCCGACGCCCGTCGCGCTCGCCGCCGCGCACGTCGAGTCCCCGCCGCCCCGACCGAGCGCGCTCCATCCGGCGTTCGATCCGGATCTGGAGGCGCTGATCCTCCAGTGCCTGCGCAAAAATCCAGAGGACCGCCCGCAGAGCGCGCGCGCGCTGCGCGAGGCGCTCGGGCACATCGCGCTTCGCCGGGCGCGCTCCGCCGCCGACGAGCACGCCGCGGTCAGCGGCTCTCCGCGCCCCTCGGAGGGAGGGCGCCCAGCGACGGCGTCCTCGTCGCGTCGGAGGTCCTCCGCGGAGGACGCCGCCACGGCGCGCTCGGCGGGAGCCTCGACGTGGGTGGGCTATCGCTCGCCGTCTCTGCCGGAGAGCGCGCACCTCGATCGCCCCGGCTCTCCGCCGACCACGCAGCGAGACGAGTCGTCCGCTCCAACGTGGGTCGGCCACCGCTCCACGCCTTGTCTCCCGGCTGCGCTCGTCGAGACGGCCTCGCCCCCCGCGCCGGCCGGCGCGCCGCCGGTGGACGCGGCACCCCCGCCCACCGAGGCGCCGCCTCCCGCGCACGCTCCGGCCAGCGCCCAGCGCGCACCGGCGCTCGACGCGGCGATCGAGCCGCTCTCCTTGCTTCGAGCGCACCGCTCCTGCGGATCGCGGAGCCTGGTCGCGCTCCACCGGCGTCGGCGCGGGCGTCTCGCGCCGGTCGTGATCGGCACCGTCGCTGCCACGGTGCTCGGCGGATCGCTGTGCCTGCTCTTCAACGCTGCAGGCGCGGCGCTCGCCACGCTCACCTCGCCATCGCCGGAGCGCGAGGGCGAGGCGCCCCCGACCGCCGAGGGACGCGCATGGCCGGCGCGCGCGCCAGAGCCGGACCCCACCTGCCCTGCGGGACCGCCGCGGTGAACGCCCCAGCCGGGCCGCACGCCGGGTACGCCCCGGGGCACGGCGGGCCGACGGGCGCGGGAGACGCGCCCGCGCCCGCTCACGCGACGCCCGGATCGGGCTCGGAGCGCTCGAGGAACGATACGAAGCAGACCGACGGCGAGGGCCGAGGCGCGCGCGGTGCGAACGAAGCGCTCACCCCGCGCCAGGAGCGCGCCGAGCGCGCCGCGATCCTCGATCCCGCCCGCGCCGCTGCGCGCCGATGTACAGCCGATGCCCAGCGCAGCGCGCCTGATGGCGACGCAGTTCACGCTGGCCACCGGGTCTCCGCTTCATGGCGGTGCGAACGGAGCTCACCGCGCGCGGCACGTCGTCTGCAGACGCTGGCGCAGATGCTGGCGCCGGGCGAAACGCTGGACGCTGGCCTCCGCGTCGACGCGGGAGGACGGCCCTCGGCGTCACGCGGTGTCGAGAGGAGCGAACCATGTCCGTGCTGTTGTGGATCCTGTTTGGCCTCATCGTCGGCGTCATCGCCAAGCTGCTGACCCCTGGCCGCGACCCGGGTGGCTTCGTGGTCACAGCGCTGCTGGGCGTGGCCGGCTCCTTGCTCGGCGGCTTCATCGGCCGGGCGATAGGGCTCTATCCGTCGTATCAGTCGAGCGGCGGCTTCTTCACGTCGATCCTGGGCGCCATCGTCATCCTCGCCATCTACAACGCGACGATCGGCCGGCGAACGATGAGGCCCTGATCGCTCCCACCATCGACGGGCTCGCCCCGCCGCGAGGCAGAGAGCTGCCCGAGCAGCGCGGCGGCGGGCACCACGCGGGCCGGCGCGGCGCGCCGATCCAGGCGGAAATCGAGCGCGACGTCCGGCGGCAGCGGCCGGATGGCGCCCGCGCCGTAGCAGCGGTGATAGACGAGATCGCCCGGCCCAGCACCCCGCCCGCCGAGCTGGTGGCTCCACCACCGCGAGTAGACGGTAGGGCGTTCGGGATCGACCGAGAGCAGATCCGAGCGCTCGAGCCGCACATCGCCGTGATCGCCGCCGTCCGCTGCGCCGCGCTCCGCGGTGAGCCGCCCCCCGTCGCCAACGCTGTAGACGATCCTGAACCCCTCGACATCGCCCTTGCCGTAGACGGCGCGCTGGACTCCCGGAGCGAAGAGCAGAGCGTGCGTGTAGACGAGGTCCACGGCGAGCGCGGGCAGCACGGTCCAGGTCAGCCAGTTGTTGCCCCACGGCCGTTCCTCCGAGAAGAACGCGTAATAGCCGACGGAGACCTCGCCGCGCTCTCCGATCGAGCTGCGGTAGTACAGGACGTCGCCGAGCTCGCCCGCGCTCGCGACCGTCGAGCCGACACAGACGGGCTGCCGCTCGATGGCCGCGCCGAGCTCCGTCGGCTCCGCCGGATCACGGGCGACCGTGCGCGGCAGCGCGCTCCCGCCCGTGGAGCTCGCGAGGAGGGAGACGGCCAGCGCAGCGATCGGGAGAGAACGGCTCAGGAGATTCCGGACGGGCATCAGGGCGGACAAGGCTAGCGAGCCCGTCGCTACCCGCGCCAACGCCAACGGCCGTTCTCGTTCGACGACTCACAACTGCGGCGCCGAATGGGGATCTCCGCGGGCTCACGGCTCTCCGCGCTGCGGCGCCGGCCTTGGAACGCTCGTCACTCGCGGGGCGCGCCGCCGCTCGCCGGCGCAACGCCGCCGTCGAACGCGCCGATCGCCCTGCCCGCGAGCGCCCCGGCGGCGAAGGTCACCGCCGCGATCACGAGCCAGGGAAGGAGTCGAACGCGCCGCAGCGGACGCGCGTCCCTCCAGTGCGGCGTGACGGCGCTCCTGGCCTCGCTGCGCTCGCTCCCTTCTTCCGGCGCACATGGGCGCGCGTCCGTCCCGCGCAGCGTCGGCGTCACCTCGCCGCGATCGTCCCCTGAGCGGCCTGCGGCGGTCCGCCGCGCGCCCGTGCGCCCGCGAGACCCGGCGGATCTCCGGCAGCCCCGCACGAGCAGCGACCGGTGCCGATCGCGCCCGCTCGCGACCTCGCGCACGAGCGCGGCGATCTCCTGGCCCGCGAGCAGCCCGCGCTCGCTCGAGCTCGGCTCGTCGCCGCCGCTCGGCGCTCGGCGCAGCGAGGCGAGCACCTCGGCGAGCGCCTCTTCCATCTGCGCCGCGGTCTCGAAGCGGCCCTCGGGATCGCGCGCGAGCGCGCGCCGGATCGCCTCCTCGAGCAGCGCCGGGCACGCGGGGCGGAGCGGCGCGATCGCCGGCACCTCGCCGGAGAGCACCGCGCCCATCGTCGCGCCGTCGTCCTTGCGGTGGAACAGGCGACGCGCCGTCAGCAGCTCGAAGAGGATCACGCCGACCGCGAAGAGATCGGCCCGCGCGTCGACCCTCTGCCCGCGCAGCTGCTCGGGCGCCACATAGCCGAGCTTGCCCTTCACCGTGCCGCCGCCGCTCGACGGGGCCGCGTCGTCGGACGAGCACGGGGAGCCGAAGGGGTCGGCGTCCTCCGCGCTGCTCATCGCCGTCATCTGCGCGACGCCGAAGTCGATGAGCTTGATCTCCCCCTCGAGCGAGAGGAGCACGTTCTGCGGGCTCACGTCGCGGTGCACGAGACCGACGAGCTTCCCGCCGTCGTCGCGGAGCCCGTGCGCGTGCCCGAGCGCCCGCAGCACGCCCAGGCCGATCTCGATGGCCGCCTCGAGCGGGAACGGCCGCCCCTCCGCGAAGAGAGAGCGCGCCGCGGCGGCCAGATCGCAGCCCGGGACGTACTCGATCACGAGGTGATGGCGTCCTTCGTGAACGACGAAGTCGTGGAACCGGATCACGTTGGGGTGCTGAAGCCGGGCGCTGATCCAGGCCTCCCAGAGGAACATCCGCACGATCGACGGATCGCGCCTCGCCTCGGGCCGAAGGCGCTTCACGACGACGGGGTGGGCGATACCTGCCGGCCCGCGCCGGCACGCGAGGAACAGCTCCGCCATGCCGCCCGCCGACAGGCGCGCGAGCAACGCATAGCCGCCGTCGCCCATGGGCAGGTCCATCTCTCGACCCCTCCACGGCAGCTCTGCCGCGCCCCCCTCGCTCCGCGCCGGCATCCCGAACGCGCGAAGCGAGGACGGCCGCCGCGCCATCCACTGCCGGAGTCGCCCCACCCCGGCCAGCCCCCGGACTTGCCCGCGCCGCCACATCGCGCCTTCGCTATTCACGCTGCATGCCACGGAAAGTGCCGCGGCACCGTCACCTCCGAGCCATGGGCGTCGCGCGGTCCTGCGTGGATCCCGCCGGATGAGAGCGCATGTCGGCAGCCGCAGAGACCCGCGGCGAGCGCTGCTCCCGGCGGAAAATGCGGAAAACTCGATGGCCCCGTGTTCCACACAGCGGCGTAGAGGAGCGCGCGCAGCGCCGGGCCCGCCCGCGATGGAACGCAGGTCAGGCCACGGTGGCCGGTGAGGCGCGGACGCGGCGCGCGAGCAGCGCGCGCAGCTCACGGAAGGAGACGACGCGCAACGCGAGGAGGAGGACGGCGTAGACAGCGACGCCCACCGCGATCGACGCCCACATGCCCGCGAGGACGCGCGCGACGTAGGCCGCGGTGACCATGGCCGCGGTCGCGGCGAGGACCGCGAGGATGCGGCCGAGCTGCACGACGTGGGCCCAGCGCGCGGAGATGCCCCACGACGCGATCAGCGCGCCGGCGCTCACGGCCAGCGTCGCGCACGCGGCGCCCATGGCGCGGTAGCGAGGCAGCAGGAGCAGGTTCAGCGCGACGTCGACGACGAGCGCCACCGCGAGCAGCTTCACCATCGCGACCTCGCGCTTCGCCGCGAGCAGCGGCAGCGTCACGACCTGGAACGCGAACGTCACGGGGACGCCGCACGCGAGGATCCGGAGGACGTCGGCCGCCGGGGCGTAGTCGCCCGCCCCTCCGTAGACGAGCTGGATGACGTCCGGCGCGAGCAGGAAGATGCCGGCGGCGACGGGCAGCCCGAAGAGCGCGGCGACGAGCATGCAACCGCCGTAGAGGCGCCCGAACGCGTCGCGATCCTGGACGTAGAGGCGCATGCCCGCCGCGAAGGCGGCGCCGAGCAGGACGTCGGGGAGCATCCTGAAGTTCTCGCTCAGCACCCAGGCGGCGCTGAAGACCCCAACGGCTTTCTCGTCGCAGAGGGCGCGGAGCATGACGCGGTCGATCTGGAGCAGCGCGCTCGAGAGCGCCCCGAGCGCGCCGATCGGCAGGCTGAGCTTCGCGATTTGCCAGAGCTCGGCGGAGGGCGTCGTGAGCTCGGGCCGGTAGAGGCGGGAGCGGAGATAGTGCGAGGTGATGGCGAGCTCCAGCACGTTGCCGAGCAGGAACGCCGCGGCCGCGGCGACGACGCCGAAGCCGAGCGCGAGCAAGGCGGCGGAGAGCGCGATGACGAACAGCCGCGCGCCGAGCTCCGCGTACAGGATGTACTGGAACCGCTCGTGGGCCTCGAACGAGAGCCACATGGTCGAGTAGAGCAGCGTCGCGAGCTGGGAAGCCGCGGCGAGCACGATGAGCTGCGCGCCGAGCCCCGAGCGCGTCGCCAGCACGACGGCCACGGTCGCGCCGAGCACCACCGTCCCGGTCACGCCCCGGATGGCGAGCGCTGCGCCGAGGTGACGCGGCCCGAGCTCGGGCTTCACGGCGACCTCCCGGGCCAGATATCCCCTCACCCCGACGCCGGCGGCGATCGTGACGATCCCCGCGATCGCGAGCGACGCCTGGAACTCCCCCCAGGCGGCGACCCCCACCTTCCGCGCGAGATAGCCGACGAACACGACGCCAAGGACGGCCATGATCGCCTGCTTCAGGAGCATCAGCGCCGCGTTCAGCGCGATGCGCCGGCCATCCTTCATGAACACCTCCTGGTGTTCCCCATGCTGTCGGGCACCGCTGTCCGCGCAGCGGGATCGGCCCCCATTCGAGCGTCGTGCGCCCCCAGAGAGCGTCCGTCTCGCGCAGCGAGCGCTGCCCGGCCGCGGGAGCGCAGCCTCCGCTCAGCGGGCGCCGTCGCTCGGGCTCGGCACGAAGCGCCGTCCGAGACGCCGCTCGATCAGGAAACGCCGTTTGAAACGGCGCTCCAACGCGAGCCGTCCCTCGACCTCGAAGCACCCGAAGTGCAGGAGGATCGCCAGCGCAAAAGGGGGTCGGCGATCCTCGGAGCGGGACACGGGATTCGAACCCGCGACCCTCAGCTTGGGAAGCTGATGCTCTACCAACTGAGCTAGTCCCGCGCGAGGTGGAGGAAGCTTCTACCGAATCCGGGGCCGCTTAGCAACCCCTTCATTTCGTTTTCGATCCCGACGTCTTCGCGCCTTCGCGCCTTCACGTCTTCGCCTGGTTCGACGGGCGCCGGGGCTCGGCGCGCGCTCCACGTTCGTTCCAAGCCGCGCCGTTGGCGCCCAGCCGCGCCGCCAGCGGCCCACGCCCAGCCGCGGCGCTACCGGCGCGCGCGCGCGCGGAGCGCAGACGCGTCGAGCGTCTCACCCGGCAGCGGCGAGCGCGCGCGGATGGCGCTGTCGCAGTCGCTGGTCGCCGCCGCGATCGCGCTGGAGATCTCGATCGTGCCCGCGTCCGGCGGGATCCAGGGCAGCTCGTGCAGGATGGGCCTGTCCGGCGGCAGCCAGCGCAGGCTCCGCGTGACGAGCACGACCGGGTGGTTGCTGTCCACGAGCTCGCTCGCGAGGCGCGCGCCGCCGAGCGGGGCCGGCGGAAGATCGAGGCAGACGAGGCACGCGTCGAACCGTTCGGTCGCCGACGCGAGCAGGGCGTCGTCGATCGACGAGGCGTCCACGATCTCGACGTTCGTCAGCGCACCCTCGATCGCACGGGCGAGCGCGTCGCATGTCGCGGCGCGGGCGTCGTGCGCGAGCAGGATCCTGAAGCCGCGCACCGAGCGCGGCCCAGGCCGGCGGGCCTCGACGACCTGCAACCTGCCCGAGGGCGGCGTCTCGCGCTCACGAGGTGCACGTCGAACGGTCATGGACTCCCCTTCCTCAGCTACACCAGGGCAACCGTGCCCCAGGCTAACACCCCTTGAGCTCAAACTGACCAACCTTTATATGAGGGCGCGCTTCTTTCCTCGTCGCCGGTTCTTGGTTCTCGTTCGTCTTGGTTCTCGTTCGTCTCGGTTCGCAGCCACGCCGCGACGCGGCATGCCAGCAAGGTCTACGGAAACATCTACGAAGGACGGTCACGCATGAGTCGGTTTCTCATCTCCACTCCTTGCGAGTGCCAGGCAAGCCTGTCAGCCACCCTGGACGAGCACCGGCACGTCACCGCCGGGTGGGCCACCCGGAGTCCCCGCGGCCGGTCGGCCGCCGGTGAAGCCGACAAGGAGCTCGCGCCGGCGCACAGCATCAACGCTCACCTCGACCGGTTCGACGTGGCGTGGTTGTGCCCCTACTGCGGGCGCAACACGCTCCGCACCTTCGATGCGGGCGCCATGAGGCGGCTGCCTGCGGCGAGCGCATCGCCCGCGGCAGGGCTCGTTCCTCCCGGCACGACCTCCTCGCCGTGAGCCCCCCGATGCGCCGCGACCTCCTCGGTCCGCGCGTCGCGCCTATCCATCCGCCGCGCGCCTGAGCCTGTGCGGGCGCCACGCTGTCGCGGCCGCGCGGCCCCGCGCGGCGCCGCTGCGCAGCATCTCCCGCGCAGGCGCGAGCATCCGGGCGCGACCGATTCATGGCCCCTCAACCTGCCGCGCTCGGGGCCCATTCCCGCCCTGTCGATGATCGGCACCGGAGCGCGCCGCTCTCCGGCTCAGCTGCCTTTTCCCGCCTGCGACGTGCCCATCGTGCCGAAGATCCAGTCCCAGAGCGGCGACGACACGCCCCACCGGGCATTTTCTCCCGTGTGGTGATGGACCATGTGATGGCGCTTGATCCACTTCCCCCAGCGCGAGCTCATCCGGAAGTGATGAATGGCATAGTGCGTCCCGTCGTACACGAGGTATCCGAGGCCGAAGCCGACGAACAGTGGATCCGCCGGAACAGGCCCAAAGACGACGCGGAACAGCGTGTAGAACGCGATGCCGAGGGGGATGCTCGCGCCGAGCGGCATCACCAGCCGGTCGGCATCTTGCGGAAAATCATGGTGCACCCCGTGGAGAACGAAGTGCATCCGGCGCTGCCACAGGCGCGGCCCGACGTAGTGAAACACGTATCGGTGCAGGACGTACTCGGCCAACGTCCATAGAAACAGGCCGACCAGCACGAGCCCGAGCCCGGTCAGGAGGCCGACACCATGCCGGGCGGCGCGGACGCCCAGATAGCTGTAGACCGGCAGCCAGAAGACGAACGGCGTGATCGGATGGATCCGCGAAAACCGCTCGATGAGCGGCGTCTCGAACATTTGGCATGTCGCTGGACGCGCGGTGCGCTCGGTGGAGGTGACGGTCATCGTGCACCCCTGGTACCGCATTTATCCATTGTCGGCCAGCGGTAGCCCGACGCCCAAGGGCCCGCTGGACGCCGGGAAATGACCATGATCCCGTCACGGTGAACGCTCGCCGGCGCGATCCTTCCGCGGCGGCGACGCGTTCGGGTCGCGCCTGCGTCCGCCCCGAGGCGCGCGGCGCGCCCGGGGCATGCGCGCGCGATCAGCTCGCGAAGGAGGCCTCGTAGAGATGGCGGAGATCGTCGCGCGAGCAGGGGCGCGGGTTGCTCGTGTGGCACGCGTCCTGAGCGGCGAGATCGGCCAGCGCGTCGAGCTTGTCGCGGGGGACGCCCGCCTTCTCGAGGCCGGCCGCGAGCCCGATCCGGGCGCGCAGGGCGCGGATGGCGTCGGCGCACGCGGCGGCGTCCTCGGGGGCGCCGAGCAGGGCCGCGACGCGCGCGAGGCGCGGCCCGGCCGCGGCGACGTTGAACTCGACGACCGGCGGGAGGCAGAGGGCGTTGGCGAGGCCGTGGTGCAGGCCGCACTCGCTCGAGAGCGGGTGCGCGAGCGAGTGGCACGCGCCGAGCCCCTTCTGGAACGCGACGGCGCCCATCATCGCCGCCTTCATCATGCCGCCGCGCGCCTCGAGGTCGTCGCCGTGCGTGACCGCCCGCGCGAGGTGCGCGGCGGCGAGGCGGATCCCCTCGAGCGCGATCCCGTCGGCCATCGGGTGATCGCCCTTCGCGACGTACGCCTCGATGCAGTGGGTGAGCGCGTCGAAGCCCGTCGCCGCCGTGAGGAAGGCCGGCATCGACCGCGTCATCACCGGATCGAGCAACGCGGCGTTCGCGAGCAGGTGCGGCGAGAAGATCACCGTCTTCCGGTGGTTCACGTCGAGCGTCACGACGCCCGAGCGGCCGACCTCGCTGCCGGTCCCGGCCGTCGTGGGGATCGCGAGCATCGGCGGCACGTCGGGCGTGATGAAGCGATCGCCGCCCGTGGCGTCGTCGTAGTCGACGAGCGGCCGATCGTGGTTCACGCCGAGGCGCACGAGCTTGCCGACGTCGAGCGGCGAGCCGCCCCCGAGGGCGACGACGAGATCGGCGCGGGCCGCGCGGAACGCGGCGACGCCGTCGTGCACGTTCTTCTCGATGGGGTTGCCGAGGACGTCGTCGAAGACGGCGACCTCGAGGCCCTCCTTCCGCAGCGACGCGGCGACGGGCTCCAGCAGCCCCGAGCGGACGACGCCCTTGTCCGTGACGACGAGCGCCCGCGCCGCGCCGAGCCGGCGCGCCTCGGCGCCTGTCTGCTCGACGACGCCGGCGCCGAAGAGGATGCGTGTGGGAAAGCTCCAAACCGTGAACTGGCTCATGATCACACCGCCTCGAAGTAACGCTTCAGCTCCCAATCCGTGACCGCGCGCTCGTACTGCCGCACCTCCCAGTCGCGCGTCAGGACATAGTGCTCGACGAATTTCTCGCCGAGGATCTCGCGGGCCATCTTGCTGCCCGCGAGCATCCGGGTCGCGTCGGCGAGCGTACGGGGCAGCGACAAGCGCGAGGACTCGGCGGACGACGCGTCTCCGGAGGCCTGCGCCGGCGGCTCGACGCCGTGCTCGATGCCGTAGAGCCCCGCGCCGAGGCACGCGGCCATCGCGGTGTACGGGTTGATGTCCGCGGCCGTCTGCCGGTACTCGACGCGCGCGCCAGGCGTGCCGAGGCCGATGAGGCGGATCGCGGCCGTGCGGTTCTCGACGCCCCAGCTCGCGGTGAGCGGGGCCCAGACGCCGGGCACGTACCGCTTGTAGGCGTTGATCGTCGGCGAGTAGATCGCCGTGAGCTCGGGCATCAGGGCGATCTGGCCGCCGACGTAGTGGCGCAGCGCCGCCGGGATCCGATCGGGCGACGACGCGTCCTCGAAGACGTTGCGGCCGTCCTTCCAGAGGCTCTGGTGCAGGTGCCCGCTCGATCCGGGGAGCTCGGCGTTCCACTTCGCCATGAACGTGACCGCGAGGCCGTGCTCGTGGGCGATCTGCTTCATGGCGACCTTGAAGAGCGCGGCCTTGTCCGCGGCGCGGAGCACGTCGTCGTAGCGGATCGCCGCCTCGTACACGCCCGGGCCGGTCTCGGTGTGCAGGCCCTCGATCTCGACGTCGAAGGCCTGCATCTGATCGAGGATGGCGGCCATGAGCTTCTTGTTCTGCCCCTCGCGGACCCACGAGTAGCCGAACATGCCGGGGCTGAGCGGCGTCAGGCCGGCGAACCGCTTCTCGTGCAGCGAGCGCGGCGTCTCCTCGAAGAGGAAGAACTCGAACTCGCACGAGAACTTCGCCGAGAACCCCATCCGCTCGCCCTTCGCGATGACGCTCCGGAGGAGCGAGCGCGGGCACGCGGGGTGCGGGCCGCCGCGCTCGTCGCGGAAGTCGGCGAGCATCGCGACGGTCCCCGGCTCCCACGGGATGTCGCGCTGCGTGCTCGGATCGAGGACGGCGTGCGCGTCCGGGTAGCCGGTGTGCCAGCCGGTGACCTTGGCGTTGTCGTAGAGGACGTCGGCGATGTCCCAGCCGAAGATGACGTCGCAGAAGCCGAAGCCGCTCTTGAGCGCGCTCTTCAGCTTCTCGAGCGAGACGTACTTCCCGCGGAGGATGCCGTCGATGTCAAACCCGCCGATCTTCGCGCGGGTGATGCCCCGCGCTTCCAGATCGGAGAAGAGCTTCTCGGAGGTCGAGGCGGTCATGGGCCGCGACGATAGCAGGGGAACGGGGCGGCATGGCAAGCGCCCGCGCGAGCGCGCGCGACGACCGCACGGCGCCCCGCCGTCTGGAAGCGCGCGTCCGGCGCGCGCTCACTTCACCCGGACGACCTGGATCGGGTAGCGCTCCGCGAGCGGCACGAGCACGCGCTCGACGAGCTCGCGGACGCGCGCGTAGCGCTGGTGGTTCGTCGCGGCCGGATTGCGCTTCGAGTCGACGACGCCGATGCGGATGTCCAGCGTGCGCGCGTCCTCGACCCCCCCCGTCACGAACGCGTCCGGGTGCACCTTGTCGAGCTCGACGTTGAGCTCCGCCGCCTCCGGCGCCGCGCCGACGAAGGTGACCTCCAGCGCCTCGCCCAGGCCGTTCAGCACGGCGTTCAGGTTCTCCACCGGGAACGGCTGGCGCGCGAGCCACGCGACGACCGCGCGACGCGCGCCGCGCAGCGCCACGCTGACGACGAGCGCGACCGAGATGGGCGCGAACACGAGGACGCCGAGCGCGCGCGCGACCTCGGGGCCCGCGTCGCGGCCGAGCGCCCCGAGGAAGAGGAGCAGGAAGACGCCGGAGGCGAGCGCCACGAGCGGCGGATCGGTGAGCACGCCCCACCGCGAGGTCGACGCGTTCATCAGCCGCGTGAAGCGGGCTGACACGCTCTGATCGGCGCGCTCGCCCGCGGCGGCGCTCCCGTGCGTCAGCTCAGGCATCTCCAGCATCTCCGAGCATGCGCCAGAAGAACAGCCCGACGCCGAAGAGGAGCAGCACGCCGGCCACCCAGAACGAGCGTACCGGGCCGAAGCTCAGCGCCTCGCCCGATTGCTTCATGATGAGGTCGGCCACCGTGACCACGCACGCGAACACGATGCAGACCACGGGCAGCGCGAGCTGCTGGAGGAGCGTCGGCCCGGTGAGCGGCTTCGGATCCGGCGGGCGCGGCCGCGCGTCCGCCGGCGGACGCGCCGTCGGCCGGTACCTGCTCGACGGCATGTCCGACAGCGAGCGCACCGCGGCCGGCGCTACCGACGTCGTCGTGCGTGGCGCGACGCTGAGCGCCATCTCCAGCGGCGGCGTGCTCTCGATCATCCCGCCCATCCCGCCCCCGCGCGCGAGCATGCTCGGCGCGGCGCTCTCCATCCCGCCGCCGCGCGGGAGCGCGCCCACGGGCGTCGCCTCCGCGAAGCCGGCGCGACCTCGCGCGCTCGTCGGCACGCTCTCCGGGACGAGCGCGCCCATGCCTCTGCTGTGCGGGCTCTGCGGCGCCTCGGGGAGGTCCATCTCGAGCCCGGCCGAATCCGAGGGCGGCGGCGGGCGCACGCTGCTCGCAGGGCCTTCGCGGCGCCCTCCCCTCGGCGCGCGCATCGAGGCCGGGGCCACGTCGAGATCGAGCTCGAGCGACCCGGCGTCGCTGGGCGTGTCGAGCCACACGTGCGCGGCGCGCTTGACCTGCGGGGCCGCGCGCATCGACGACGACGGCGGCGGCGGGACGGAGTACGCGTCGTCCTGCGCAGACGTCCGCCCGAACGTGGACGGCAGCCCCATCGCCGCCTCCAGCTCCGTCCAGAAGGCCTCGATGTCGCGCGTACGGTCGCGCGGGCTCACCGCGAGCGCGCGCTCGAACACCGCGTCGACCTCCGGCGGGACGTTGGCGCCCTCGGCCCGGGGCGTGGGCCGACGCTTCACGTCGAGCGCCGTCCCCATCATCGCCTGCGCCTCGCCGTCGATCACTTGCCGCCCTACGAGCGCCTCGACCATGGTGAGCGCGAGACCCCAGACGTCGGTCCAAGTTCCCGCCTGCCCGAACCGCTTCGGCGCCCACTGCTCCGGGGCGCCGTACGCCGGGGAGAACGCGTTCAGCGGGTCGCCGTTCGTCACCCGTCCGACCGCCTGCTCGGCGAGCGTCTTCGCCTGCGCGATGCCGTAGTCGAGGATCTTGAGGCGCTCCGTCCCCTCTTGCGTCGTGATGAAGATGTTCTCGGGCTTGAGGTCGCGGTGGATGATCGACACCGTGCCGTTCGGGCTGGGGAAGCGGTGCGCGCGCGCGATCGCCTGCGCGATGGGGCGCATCATCTTCATCAGCCTGTGGAGGGGGATCGGCGGCTCTCCCTTGAGCCTCCGTCGATCGATGACCTTGTCGAGCGACTCGCCCTCCAGCCACTCGAGGGCCAGGAAGGGGACGAACTCCCCTCGCTTCAGGTGCAGCACGTCGACGTGGAGCGGGCGGACGACCTCCGGGATCGAGGCCGAGAGCCGGAAGAGCAGCTGGGCCTCCTCGCGGAACTTCTCGAGGAAGAGCTGCCGCTCGCGCGGGGTCTTCGCCTCGGACACCTTCAGGCATTTCAAGGCGACAGGCGCGCGGAAGCCGGCGTGGAGCGCGCGGTACACCACGCCGAACCCTCCCTCCGCGACCACCTGCTCGACGTGGAAATTACCCGCCTGCGTGGTCCCGACGATGCCGAAGACGTCGTCCGCCATGCTCCCTGAGCCATAGCGCACGGGGCCGCTGGACCGAAGGGTGAAACCTAATTTTCCTGTTCGATCGTCCCAGGTCCACCGGTCCCCCCGCGTTGGGGAGGGGCCGGGGTGACCAGATGGGCGTAGAGGACGGAGAAGGGAGCGAGGCCGGCCGTTCAACGCGACCGCACGTGGCCCGAGGCAGCCGCGCGGCCGGGAGGCGCCGGCTCAGCTCCGGAGATGGGAGGAGGCGTCGCGGTGGGCCCGGTCCTCCTCCTGGAGGATCGTGAACACCAGGCCGGCGCCGATGATCGGCAGGAGCCAGACGAGCTGCGCTTGCCAGACCTTCTGCTTGGGCTCGTAGACGCGGCTCCGGAAGACGCGCACGGTGACGTAGACCTGGAAAGCAAGGACCGCCGCGATCGCGGCACCGACGAGGATATCGAAGAGCGTCATGGGTGGGCCGCGGACAGCCTAGCCATGAAGGGCCTCCCTGCAAGGCAGCGGCGCCTGCCGTCGCGATTTCGTCCCCGGCGGGCACGGAGCCGACGCACCGGCGGGCGGGCGACCGAGCGAGGCCGTCCGCGGCTGCGTCACGTCGGGCACGGTCTCGCGGTTCGTGAGCCGATCGGGATCGACGCTCGCCACGGAATTGTTGAAGGAGAGCGCCATCGACGTCGATCGCCACCCAGGGCGCCTCGCCGCATTCCGGCTGCTGCCGCTTGCCTGCCGACAACACTCTAAAGCAATTCAGATTACACAGATCGCCCACCGAGGGCGCCTCGCCGCATTCCAACTCGAGCGGATCGCCTCCGCTAGCACTTCCTGACTCCCCTGCGACCCGCTCCTTCTGACTGTGTCCAGACAAGGGGCCAATGTGCCCCCGTCGGAGCGAGCATGGGCCATCAGCGCGAGCACAGGCTGCGCGTCCTCTACATCTCGGATCTCTACACGCGCGGACCGCGCGCAACGGAGGGCTGGCCCCGGCGGCGCGTGATCGGTGAGGCGTGGGAGAGGAACCTCGATGATCCCGTGAAGGATGGGGTACCGATCGATCTCGTCTGCTTCACGGGCGATGTCGCCGACCACGGAACCCCGGAGGAGTACGGGCCAGCGACGGAGTTCGTGGAAACGACGCTCGCGTGGCTCCACGTGCCGAAAGAGCGGTTCTTCTTGTTGCCAGGGAACAACGATATCCATCGCAGGAAGAGTCAGGCTGCGTGGAGCGCGCCTCTTCCCTCTTCAACGCGCACCGCGCTCGGCTCGTTGCCAGCGGGACATTTGAGCACAGGGCTGCGATCGGGTGGAGATCGCGAGGCCGCTCACTGGCTCGAAGGTCGTATCCAGTACCCGGGCCGCCGCTTCGCGTGAGCGAACGCGACGATCTGGATCCCAGCGCCTTCGGCCGTGAAGAACACGACAAAAGGGAAACGGCGCAGAACATATTTTCGGTAGGGGTAGCCAGCCTGCCATCGAGGCCATGATTCGGGCGCCTCGGCAATCGCGTCGAGGGCAACCTCGATGGCTGTCACGAACTCGACCCCGAGCCCAGGACGGCGACTCTCATACCAGCTCGCAGCTTCTTCCAGCTCCGCCCGCGCGTCGACGCGAACGATGATCGGCCGGGTCAACGAGCGCCCAGTCGCGCGAGGACCCGCGCCCGAACCTCGGACCACGCGTCCCCCCCGCTTCCCCCATCGCGCACGGCCTGTTCCCTGCGCTCGAGCTCCTCGAGCCACGCAGCGTTCCAAGAGTCGTCGTACGGCTCCTCGACGCTGGCGAGCAGCTCCGACGCGATCCTGAGGCGTTCTCCTTCAGGAAGGGACAGGGCGGCAGCGAGGATGTCCTGGGTGGGATGCGCCATGGGGTGTCCAGCGTACCTCGGCTCGCGTCCCGGATCGACCCGTCGAGCCATGCCGGCCGGTTCAGCGCGACAGCTGTACGTACTACAGTGCGCGCGTGCCTCAACCCCAGCCCCGGCGCCGCCCGTACCGAACCTCGACGCTGGACCTTCCCGGCGTCCGGCACTGCCGTGCTCTGCTCGCCGGCGCCGCGGCGTGGCTCGCGGCGGCGTGCTCCACGCCCTCGTCGGGGGTCGACGGCGGCGACCTGCTCGGCGTCTTCGAGCAGGACGCCGGCGCAGCCGCGGCCGATGGCGGGCAGCCGCGGCCTTCGGCGGCCCGGCAGGACGCGGGCGCCCGCGCGGCCGGTCCGGCCAGCGCGGCCGCGCCGCCGACGAAGCCGCCCGAGGCGAGGCCGCCCAGCGAAGGGAGCTGCGTCGCCGAGCAGGGGCGCCCCGGACGAGAGCTCCGCAAGACGCTCGGCAGGCCGCCCTGCCGCGGCGCCCAGGTGCTGGAGACGCGCGACGCCGAAGGATCGCCCCGCTACGCCTGCGTGATCGCGCCGAGCGGCGTGGAGACGCGCGCGCCGCTGCCGCTCATCGTCTTCTTCCACGCCGACGGCGACAACCCGACGAGCGTCGACAAGGAGACGGGCCTGCGCAAGCTCGGCGCCACGTGGAACCTGACCGGCGACCCCGCCCACGCGGGCTTCATCGTGCTCGCGCCCCAGGGCCGCGCGTTCAAGACGCCGAGCCAGGCCGAGCGCGAGCGCGGCACGAAGATGTACACGGCGACCGCGCCGTTCGACGTCGAGTTCACCGGCGAGGGCAACGTCGACGTCGTGACCGTCGACGCCTTCGTCGACCAGCTGCTCGAGAAGAAGCTCGTCGACAGGCGGCGCATCTACGCGCTCGGCGGCTCCTACGGCGGCCACATGGCGGCGACGTACGCCATGATGCGCGCGGACCGCGTCGCGGCGTTCGCCACCTTCGGCAGCGACGCGCCGCCCGCCGAGTGGGCGTGCCCCGGCCCTCCCCCGCCCGCAATGGCCGTCTACCGCGCGTGCGACGACATGTTCCCGTGTGAGTCGGTCGAGCGATGGCTGCGCGCGCGCGACGCGCTCTCCGCGAACACCTCGTTCCTGCGCCTCGACGAGGCCAGCAGGGACGAGCCCCACTGCGCACTCCGGAACCGCTGCTCCGCGAAGAAGGGCGCCATCAACCACGCGCGCTGGCCGAAGTCGCGCGAGACCGACCTGCTCCGCTTCTTCGCAGGGCACGTCCTGGCGCTCGGCGCGGACGCCGCCGCCCGAGACCGCTGAGCGCCCCCGGACGCAGATCGACACCAGCGCGCGCTGACGGACGCCGGCCGCCGCACCCGGACGCAGACGCACGCAAACGCGCGCCGACGGACGCGCACGGACGCTGACCGACACCAGCAGGCGCAGACCAGCGCAATCGCGCGCTGAACGCGCGCTGAACGCGCGCTGACGGACGCTGACGCCGCAAGCGCACGCCGTCACTGCTCGTCCCACGTTCGCGCCAGGCTTCGCCGCACGTCGACACTGCAACGTTGCGGTGCGGCGTTGAGCGGACCCGGCGTGTTGTCGTAGTGTTCGTCCCCGATGTCTTCTCAGGTTCAGCCCCTGCTCACACCCTTGCCGGCCGGAATGTCCATCCCCGCCGGCACGCTCCGCGCCGAGATGGAGTCGCGCCGCGCGACCGGTCGCCGCTTCGACATCCGCGAGGCCATCGGCCTCGCCGTGCCGCTCTGCACCCAGCTGCACGAGCTGCACGCGCAGGGGCGGACCATGTTCGTGCACCCCTCGAGCCTCGGTCACGGCGCGAACGGCACGATCCAGCTGATCGAGGAGCTCGCCCACACCCCTCCGCTCCTGCCGCGCGACCGCGCCTGCCTGGCGCCCGAGGAGCGCAAGGGCAACGAGGGCGACGCGCGCGCGAGCGTCTTCGCGATCGGGGCCATCCTCTACGAGATGCTCACGAACAGCAGCGTCGGCCCCGGGATGCGGCGTCCGGCGGACGTGATCCCGGACCTGCCGCCCGCGCTGGAAACGGTGCTCGGCAAGTCGCTCGTGGCCGATCCGAAGCACCGCCCGGCGGATCTCGCCGCCCTCGCGCAGGCGCTCTATCAGATCGTCCCGACCGCGTCGGAGCAGCCCCCGAGCGCCGACACGTCGCACCTCGATGCCGACGGCGAGTTCGAGGTCGACGTCAACCTCTCGATGATGCCGCCGACCGGGCACCAGGAGGAAGCGCGCGTCCCGTCGGCGCCGTCCGTGCCGAGGATCCAGGCGGTCTCCGGGGACGGACCGTTCGCGGTCGCCATCCCGGTCAACCAGCCGCAGCGCCTGCACGGCAACGATCCGACCCGCAAGCTCGCGGATCTCAAGGCCGCCCTCGAGTCCGATCCGCGGCCGCGGTACGTCGTCATCAAGGACGGCATGGACCATGGGCCGTTCTCGTCCGTGGAGCTGCTCCAGCAGATCGCGTCCGGCTCCTTCACGGGGGATCAGGTGCTGCGCGACACGTTCTCCGCGGAGGAGCGCGCGATCCAGGACTGGGAGGAGTTCGCCCCGTTCGCCGAGCAGGCGAAGCTGAACCGGGACATCGTTCAGGAGAAGCGCGCGCTCGACGCCGTCGTGTCGGCCGAGAAGCAGGGCACGCAGTACAAGGCGCTGCTCGGTCTGGCCCTGATGGGCGTCATCCTCGCCGCGGGCGCGGGCTGGTGGTACCGCGAGCGCAGCCACAAGGAGCAGGAGCTCGCGGTGCAGGGCGCCACCGACCGCGTCGCGATCGAGGTCGACGCCGGCCTCGGCAGCGGTAAGACGGGGCGCGCCGGGGGCGGGGCGCGGCCGGCCGGCGGCGGCAGCTACCCGACGCTCGGCGGCGGCCTGAGCTGTGAGGCGGCGCAGGCGCGCTACGTCGAGGAATACAAGATAGGCAACAACGGCGCGCCCGATCTCACGGCGGGCGCCTACGGCAACGTCCTGAACCGCGGCACGTACCTGAATGCGTGCAACGTGCCGTCGAGCATGGAGGTGAACGTCTGCGCCGCGGTGCAGAACGGCCGCGCCGTGGGGGTCACCGTCACGACGAGCCCGTCGAACCCGAGCATCGCTTCGTGCATCTCCGGGCAGATCCGCGGGATGTCGTTCCCTTCCCACCCGCGGCTCGACGTCGCCCGGACGAGTTTCAAGTAAAGGAGACCGGCGCGCCCCTCCCCCGCCGAACGACGAGGCCGGGGCGCCCCTCCCCGGCGACCGTGTCCACGCGACCGATGATCCAGATCGAGCAGCTGACGAAGAGCTTCGGGGGCATGCCGGTCCTCCGTGGCGTCGACCTCGACGTGCCGGCCGGCTGCCTCTACGGGCTCATCGGGCCGGGCGCCTCGGGCAAGAGCGTGCTGCTCAAGATGATCACCGGGCTCCTGCGGCCGGATCACGGGCGCGTGCTCGTCGATGGGAAGGACGTCCACGCGCTCAGCGAGCTCGAGCTCCAGACGTTCCGCCTCAAGTTCGGGATGCTGTTCCAGAACAACGCGCTGTTCGACTACATGACCGTCGGAGAGAACATCGCGTTCCCTCTGCGCCGCCTCTACGATCTCAGCGAGGACGAGATCGAGGAGCGGGTCGCGGAGCGGCTCCGCGCGGTCTCTCTCGCGGGCTTCGAGGGGCGGACACCGGCGGGGCTGTCCGGCGGCCAGAAGAAGCGCGTGGGCGTCGCCCGCGCCACGATCGCGCGCGGCGAGATCGTCCTTTACGACGAGCCCGCGGCCGGCCTCGACCCGGTCACGTCGCAGCGCATCTTCGACCTGCTCCGCGCCGAGCAGAGGGCGATGAACGCGACCGTGGTGATGGTCTCGAGCGATCTCGACCGGCTGCTCACGGTCACCGACCGGGTGGGGATGCTCTACCGCGGACGGCTCATCTTCGACGGCACCACCGCAGAAGCGAAGGCGAGCGATGACCCGCGCGTGAGGCAATTCGTCCACGGGCTGACCGAAGGGCCGCTGTAGAGCAGCGCCCGCGCCGCGCAAGGCGCCCCTGGAACAAGAGAGAAAGGCGCCAAGGGGAGACGGAGAGGAATCTCTGCTCTCGATGTCTCCGGCGTTCTTTCGGCTCGTATCCTTCTCTCCTCCTTTGCGTGCTTTGCGCTCATCGGTCCACTTGCTGCCTTCTCCGCTGTTCAGCTCAACCCGCCCCGCCCTCGGCCGGCGCGACCGGGCCGTCGCCAGAGAAGTGGAACCACTGCGTCGGGTGAGCCCGGACGAAGCGCTCCAGGGCGCCCATCATCTCGGCCGCCGCCGCGTCCCGTTCCTCCTCGGTCGCCCGGCGGGCGAGCCGGATCGGCGGCGCCACGACCGCCTCGTAGTCGAGGAAGCCCAGGCGGTGCGTGAAGACGGGCAAGATCGGCGCGCCGCTCATCGCGGCGAGCGCGATCGGCCCCTCGGGCGCTCGCCAGCGGCCGCCGAGGAACGTGACCTCCCGGCTGCGCATCCCGGGCGGCGCGCGATCGATCTGTATCGCGACCGCGCCGCCTCGCTGCAGGTGCTTGAGGAGCGGCAGGGCGTCCAGCGGCCCTTCGCCGATGTGGACCACCTGGACACCAGCGCGCTGCCGCGCCGCATCCTGGATAGCGCGCGCCTCGGCGTCCCGTTCCCGCTGCATCGCCAGCATGACGCCCGCCGGGTGCACAACGCCGAGGATCTGGCCGGCGATGTCCCAGCCCCCTGTGTGCGCGGTGACGATGATGACCCCCCGGCCTGCCGCGGCGCACGCGTGGTAGTGCTCGACGCCCCGGGAGCGCCGCACCACCGTGTACCCGCGATCGCTCGCGAGCAGCAGCGCCTCGGTGATGCAGCTTCCGTAGGCGGCGAACACCGCGCTGCTGTCGAGCAGGTCGATGAGGCGCGACCGCGGCCCGCGAACGCGGCGGAGGTTCTCCTCGACGCGCCGGCGCAGCTCGGGGAGCGCGGCCGCGAAGATCACGCCGAAGAGCGGAGGGCTATGGCGCACCAAGGGGTCCGGCCCGCGCGTGACACCCGCGGTGAGGGCGCGGCGCCAGAAGGCCGAGTCATGTCGTAGACCGGAGAAGAGCGCTCCGCGCGGGCGAGCCATGGGGCATGCCTATCTACCGCAAACATAACGGCCAAGGGAGAGGCATCGAGCGCGGGCCCCGCGCCGCCGTGGCGAAGGCTGCCGAGGGCTCGTCACGAGACGCGCGGGCTGCGGGCTGCAGGCTCCAGGAGCGCGTGCGTCCCCACCGAGGCACAACGCCCCGCTCGGATGAAACGACGCTCCAGGACCATCGTCCCGACGTCGATTTCTCTCCTGCGCTCGTCCAAGGCGATTCGGCGAGGAGCCCAGTCCAGCACCACAGGAATCGAATCGCCGTCGCCAGGCGAACCCTTACCGAGAAAACAGGTTCATGGAGCTCAAAGTAGTCTGTTACAAGGCCCTTTGGTAAGGGGGGACTTCGACATGAATATCCTGCTCGTCGATGACCAGAACGTCGTCCGGGAAGCGCTGGCGTACGCGCTGACGTCGCAGCCGGGGGTGAGCGAGGTCGTTCAGGCTGCAAGCGGGCAGGAGGCGCTCCGAGCGCAGGAGGTCCACCGCTGTCAGGTGGCGGTGATCGAGCTCGGCCTCGCCGACCGCAGCGGCGTCGACCTCATCCGGGAGCTCAAGGGCATCGCGGAGCTCCGCGTCATCGTGCTCTCGATGCACCGCGATGAGTTCCGGGTCGCCGAGGCGATGCGGGCTGGAGCCGATGGATATCTGTCGAAGCAGAGCCGGCTCGCCGATCTCGTGGAGGCGCTGCGCACCGTCGTCCGGGGGCGCACGGCCGTATCGCCGGACGTGAGCGCCGCGATGGTGCGCGCGCTCCAGCGGCGCGACGGCGCCGCCCGCGGCGACATTGTGGCCGCGCTGAGCGACCGGGAGCGGCAGGTGCTCCGGCTGCTCGCGATGGGTCTCTCGGCGAAGGAGGTCGCCGTCCAGCTCTCGATCAGCGTGAAGACGGTCGAGACGCACCGGGCGCGGCTCTGCGCGAAGGTGGCGACGCACAGCGTGGCCGACCTGACCCGCCTCGCGGTGCGAGCGGGCCTCGTCGAGGCCTAGGATGCGGCGTCGCGCGGGGGGCGCGTGGCGAGCTCTGGAAGCTCGCGCGCCGCCCTCACCGCGCGTGGCGTGCAGCGCGGCGCTGGCTCACGCCGCCGCGGTGGAAGCCCGCGGCGCGGCCCGGAGCGCCGGCAGCGTCTTTCCGATGAGCGCCGAGCCGATGGCGAACCCGGAGAGCGTGAGTCGCATGTGGAGCACGTCCAGCATGCCCTGGCGGTGGAGCAGGGTCAGCGTGCCGCGGACATCCCGGCGGCGAACGCGCAGCTTCTCGACCAGCGAATCGAGTGTCTCGGAGCGTCCTTCGCGTTGAGCCATGGCCAGCGCCTGCAGGAGAGTTGCGGCTAAAATTTTCTTGTCCATGAGAGCACCCTAGGAAGGGTTCACTTGAGGTGCCCAATTTTCGGTGACGATTTTTGTGCAGAATGTCGCTCGCAGATTGGACGATGGACTCTCCGTACTCTGCTCATCCTGCGCCTGATACCCACCTCCCCGTATCGAGGGTTCGTCAGCGGTGGTGTCCAGGCCGCCGCCAGCAGAGGCGCGTCGCGTCACGTCGAAAAGATGCCGTCGATGGGTGGGAGCACACCCGGTTGGGCGACCATTCGGCCAATCCATTGCCTCGGATGGCCCGGTGCGTCAGCGGGGCCCCGCGGAGCGCATGAAGATGCGCTCCGCTTTTTCAAGGAGCCGTGTAGGTCGCGCTGAGCTGATATGTGCTGGCCGCGAAGCCGTTCACCGAGAGGAAGGCCTGCGTCTGCCCCGCCGGGACCGTCAGATTGCAGGTCTCCGCGGCGCCGTCCAGATACGGACGGCAGTCGTACGAGGTCAGGGTCGGCGCGGCGCCGAACCTCACGTAGAGATCAGGGTCGCCGGTGCCGGTCATCACGAGCCGGAAGCTCGTGCCAGGAACCACCGAGAGGGGCCCGTGCGACGCCGATGCGCCCGCCGCGAGGCGACCGCTGAAGGTGGCCGACGTGGCCGTACCGCCGCCGCTGGCGTCGCTCGGTCGGGTATAGGTCACCGCCACGTTGCAGGTGGCCGCTGTGTACCCTCTGACCTTGACGTACGCCTTGGTTTGCCCTGCCGGCACGGTCAACGTGCAGGTCTCGGACGCCCCGGAGAGGTACGGGCGGCAGCTGTACGAGGCGGTCGTGGGCGCCGATCCGAACTTCACGTAAAGGTCGGGATCGCCGGCGCCCGTCATCACCACGGTGAGGCCCGTCCCCGGCGTGACAGCGAAACCGGCGCTCGATCCGATGTCCACGAACGCACCAGCGTTGACGCTGCTGCTGAAGTTCTCGGTCACCGTCGTGCTGCCGCCGCCTCCACCAGCGCCGCCGTTGCCGCCGCCTCCACCAGCGCCGCCGCTACCGCCGGCTCCACCGCCACCGCCGCCTCCACCAGCGCCGCCGTTGCCGCCGCCTCCACCAGCGCCGCCGCTACCGCCGGCTCCACCGCCACCGCCGGCTCCACCGGCTCCGCCGCCTCCACCAGGCGGGCCGTAGAGCGCCTGGGCGCCCTGGATGTCTCTTGCTGTCAGCGCGAAGCCCCAGTCGCCGGTGCCGTTGCACTGGGGATAGTGCATAACGGAATCCGAGTCATACGTGGTCAGCGCGCGCCACGCGTTGTCCTCGAAGCAGACGCCCGCCTCGGGGCGCGTGTGCTCGTGCCGGAAGCCGAGCGTGTGGCCAAGCTCGTGCCGGAGGGCTGCCTCGAGCGCGACGCCGGATCCCTCGAGCTCGTTGAAATCGATCAGCACGTTCCGCACCGCTCGCGCATCGTTGGGAAAGAACGCCCGCGCGATGTACTGGCCGCCGGAGTTCGTCGGCCTCACGTCGAAGACGACGTTGCTGTTGGCAGCAGTGCAGCTCGCGTCCTGAGCGCTCTGGTAGATGTAATCGACATCCGCAGAGCCCTCCCAGGAAGCCGTGGCGGCAGCCATGGCCGCCACGACGGCGGCATAGCGCGCGCCGAAGGTCGTGCTCACGCAGTAGGTGATGCTCTTCTTCTGGGCCGCCGACCAGACCACATCGCTGCCGCCGCTGCGTTGCACGATGAGCGCGCCATCGCGTACGTACGTCTCCCAGAACTCCCGGAGATGCTTGATGTCGGCGACGGGCGTGTCCCCATTGACAATGTAGACACCAGAGTCAGGCTCGCGGAACGCAGCCCTCTCGAACGCCTCGAAGCTTTCGCGGCTGCTGCCGACGTCCTCGACCGGCTCGTCCTCGAGATCCGACACGCAGGCCGTAAGGGCGAATACACCCACGGCCATTACGCCAAGCTTGAAGCTGGCCGAGCCGCAGACACGCGATCTACGCGATCTCACAGAGCGCATTGAGAGCTCCTTCCGCTCGAAGAAATGATTCTTTGTTCCAGCGAAGAGTCGTTCGGCCGACCGGGAGGGGTTATATAACCTGATCTGAGCGGGGCAGGATCACCAAATCGTCATGAATCGATAAAAATGACGACGATACTCAAGCGTTGAAGCCAGCCAGCGCACCCGATGACATTTCATCTGGGCGATAACTTTTCAATTTTACAGGAACCGTCTCCCTCGACGGCGCCGGCTGGCGATTGCGCTCGATTGTGTCCGACCAGCGAGGCCCACCGCGCATGGCCGTCGGCGAGCGCCTTGGCGCTCCCGGACAGGCCCGGAAGCGCAGCCGCGGGTGGGTTTACAGCTTGCCCCTGACGTAGGCTCGCTGGATGGTCAGCTTGGGCGGACCGGCGGAGATCTCGAACGCTTCCGGACGGCCGTCCGGCGCGAGGCTGCCCACGAGGCGCATGGTCTTCAGAGAGACCGTGACGGCGCCCGAGGCGTCGCGGAGGTACTGGACGTCGACGGGCTTCGTCGGATCGACGCTGGGCATGTATTCCTGCTGCTTCAGGTCGAAGGAGCCTTTCTTCTTGAGGAGCCGGGCGAGCGCCGAGGCGGTGGCGACGGGCGACGCGAGCCACGCCTTGGCCGCCGGCGTGAACGTCCCTTGGACCTTCTTGCCTTCGACCTCTCCCGAGTACTCGTACTCGAAGTTCTTCCTCTGGGACAGCTCGATACGGTGGTTCGCCTTGCCTCCCGACGTCTCGATCCAGACGCCTTCCTTGATCTGCCCCTGAGGATCGATGAGCACGTTCGACGCCTCGTCCTCGATGTGCAGAGATTTGGGGTCACGCGGAAGGAAGGAGGCCGAGCGGGAGAGCCATCGCCGCTGGCCGGCGTCGTCCTTGAGCAGATCGCTCGTCTCGAAGCCGACAGGCACCTTGTCGAGGCGCAGGATCACGGTGTCCGTGTACTCGGGCTTCGGGGCGGCGCTCTTCGACTCGAACGAGTCGAACAGCCCCTTGGCGAGCCGCTCGAACGTGCGGACATACCCGACCTCGTCATGCAGGCAGGCGATGGGGCGCGCCCTGTCCGCGTGCAGCGCGATCTTGAGCAGGCCGGCGGCCTTCCCGCCGGCGGTCGGGACGAGGTAGAGGGCCTGCACGAACACCGCGGGGCTCTCCCGGTGCACGCTCACCTCCCAGGGAACGACGCGAGCGACCTCCACCTTCGCAGGGTCGAGCAGCTCGATGAAGTTCCTTATCACCTCGCCCGAGTCGAGCATCGTATTGTAGACGAAGCACTCGACATGGGTGTCCGTGCCGAGCGGGATGGAGATCGCGACGAGCTTCTCCTTCGGCTCGATCTTCGCCTCCCCTGCCCCGAACACGCGCGCCGACCAGTCCGCGGCGCGGAGCTCCCTGGCGGGCAGCTCGCCCGCCTCGCGGGCGAGCGCCTCCTCGATGTCGAAAGGCTCCTTCGCCGCGGGCGCGGGCGCGGGGCCCGGCGCAGGGGTCTCCGCGGGTGCCGCGCCGCTGGCACCGCCGCAGCCGGCGAGGAGCGCCATGGATAGCGCGACCAGGCCCGCGCCGCGCGCGCAGCCCGGAGAGCGGCCGCACGCGCGGCGAGGCCGTGATGTCATGTTCGTTGAGCAGAGCTGGCCCCCATCGAGACGGGCCCCCTGGATCGCAAGCGCCATGTGAATCTCCTGCAATGCCGTCACCCCGGCCGCCCGGAAGCCTCGTCGTCGGGCCGGGCGCTGAAGGTGATGATGCAGTGCAACGAGAGCGGCAGCGGCATCGTGTTGTCAAGGCGCGACGCGCCAGCGGCGCAGCCCTTCGACGCCCCACCTGAAAGCTGCCGTCACAAGAGCGTCAAGGTGGCCCTTCGGCCATCGAGGCGCAACCATGTCACCGCAAAATAACAACCCCACGAGAATCAACAGGTCCGTGGGAGCGGACAGAACGCAAGGGAGCCATCCGAGACGCCAGACGCTCGATCCTCATCAGCGGCGGCCGCACAGGCGAGTCCTGACAGGGCCACGGTGAGCTCTTGTGTTGCGCCATGATGACAGTCATCTCGCCGGCTCGTTCGATCAGCGAGAGAGATAGAAGACGATCCGAACGACCGGCCGCGTCCAATGAGCCTGTCACGGCGGAGCTCGCAGAGTGGGGCGACCAGACACGGCGGCGCGCACAGTGAGGCAATTTGCCACAGCGAGCCCTCGAGAGGACACGCCAGGCGACCCGACGGTCATCAATTGTCCGGCCTCGACGCATCGGCGGATTCGTCCGAGCTCCCCGCCTGGCACCCGCGTTGCAGCATGGCCCCGGCGTCGCCGGCACCGCCGGCCTGATGTGGCCAAGCAGCAGGTAGCCACGGTCGTCGAGTGGCGTTCACAAGGCAATCCATCCGAGGAGTGATTCATGGGACAAACCAGCGAGAGCAAGCGTGGCTTCGCAGCGATGAACGCGGAGCAGCAGCGCCAGATCGCGAGTCAGGGCGGAAAGGCCGCTCATGAGAAGGGCACGGCGCATGAGTTCACGTCGGAGGAGGCGCGCGCAGCGGGCCGCAAGGGCGGCGAGGCTGTCAGTCAGAACCGCGAGCACATGGCCGAGATCGGGCGCAAGGGGGCCGAGGCGCGAAGTCAGGCGACGAACGGCGAGGGCCGGAGCCGGAAGGGGCGCGGCGGAGGCCATGAGCAACATGTGAAGGTGGACGAGCACCCCCAACAGAACTGAGCCGTCCTGGCGCGCCTCTCGGGATCCCCCGAGGGCGCGAGGACCACGAAGAGCCGCCGAGGAACCACGAAAGGGATCTTCCTTTCACGGTTGCTCGGCGGTCCTTCTTGGCGCTGTCGACGCGCGCGACGCCGCAGCGCTCCCTCCGCCACGCCCGTGCGCTGTCGACGGTGGTGATCGCCGGAACGCAGACGCCAGTACTCGGAATCACGGGCTCGAAGAGAGCCATTCCAGCCCCTGACCGATGGCTACTCCGGGCCGTCGTCGATCCCCGCTCCGTCCTCGAACATCGCCGGATCGTCGTCGTCGAGGTCGCTCTCGTCCGGCGCGCCGCCCTCCGCGGCGTGTGCGCCGCCCTCGGGTGCGCCGGGGGGCGACATCCGCCATCCGCCGGTCGGAGGCCCGGAGGGCCACGAGCGGAGCCCGGGCGGCGGCCTGAAGCCGTCGACCTCGTCCTCGGGTGCATCGAGGCCCGCCGCCGCCGCGCGGCGAGCCCAGTCGGGCGCGTTCGCGGGCGGTACGTGCCGCGGCCGCCACCCGCCGCCCTCGGGTGTGATGGCCCGCTTGAGGTAGCCGTGCGCTCCGGAAGTGAAGCCCACGTCCGAAAGCGCGCGCGCGAGGGGGGAGCTGTGCGCAGGCTCGCCGTCGATCGTGGCCACGAGCACGGCGCGCCGCCGCCCCTCGTCGACGAGCGCCCCGAGCGCCGACGCGATGGCCCGGATCGCGTCGCCGCGCTCCGGCTCGGCCTCCGGCAGGAACGTGGTGAGGCTCCGCTCGGTGCGGCCCATCCAGGCGAGCAGCCGGCCGTCGTGCAGGATCACCAGGGCGCCCGCGGCCCGCTGCGGCCGGACCGGGCCACGGACGGCGCCCTCGGACCCGCCGTCGACGGGCGCGGGGAGCTCGGGCCAGCGGACGGCGGCGCCCCAGGGGCTCGCCGGATCCGTGGCAGAGAGGACGAGCGTCCGCGGATCGTCGGACGGCTCGCGGCAGGCCCGGAGGCGATCGTCGGCGCCGGGCACCGCGAACTGCGCGGCGCCCAGCCCGGCGACGAAATAGCCGCGCCGCGCCTGACCGGCCTCCTCCATGGCGCGGAGCACGTCGTAGACCGCGGAGAAGCCGCCAGCGAGCCCCTCGACCGCCGCCGCCTCACGCGTGAGCACCCCGTGGCGCTCGAGCAGCGCGCGGGCGAGCGCCGCGCGTCGCTCGGTCTCGCCAGGCGCGCCGGACGACGCGCCGCCGGCAGCGCCGGACGCGCCAGGAAACGACAGCAGCGACCAGCGCCCTTCGCTCCCCGGCGGGCCGATCCGGCGCGCCCGCAGCGCCGGGAGGCCGCGGCCGGCCGCAGCGCGGTCGCGGTCGCGCCGGCGGCCGCTCGATCCGGACGCGCGGCCGAGGGCGCGCAGCGGGGCGAGCGTGTCGTTCGTGACCTCGCCGGTCCACACGAGATCCCAGAGCGCTGCGAGCAGGTCCGCGCCGAAGGCGCCCGTCTCGCGCGACAGGTCGGAGAAGAAGAGCGCGCCGCGGCGGGCGAGCGCGGCGCGGATGCCCTCGGCGAGCGCCCCCTCGGCGCGGCCAGGCGGCGGGGCGAGGTACGGAAAGGCCTCGGCGAGGTAGAGCGCGACGCGGCCATCGCCGTCGCCGACCGGCTCGACGCCGCGCCAGAGCACCTCGCCGGCCGCGCAGAGCGCGTCGAGATCGCCGGGCCGGTAGCCCTCGACGCGGGCGGGCAGGATCTCGGCCTCCAGGGCGGAGGCCGAGAGGGGCGCGCCCTGGAGCTGCTCGAGCGCCGCGAGCAGGCCATCGAGGCCGCGCCGGCGGCGGTGCAGGCCGTGCCAGTCGGCGAGGAAGCGGGCATAGGCCTCCGGCGGGACCGGCTCGACCTCGGCGCGCAGCCGGGCCAGCGAGCGGCGCTTCAGCGAGCGCAGCACCTCGGCGTCGCAGAACTCCTGGCCGCGGCCGCCGGGGAGGAACTCGCCCTCGACCACACGGCCTCGCTCGGCGAGGCGCGCGAGCGCGGCCAGCACCGGCGCAGGGCCGAGGCCGAAGCGCCGGGCCACGTCGTCGGCGCGGAAGGGCCCGTGCGTGCGCGCGTAGCGGGCGACGAGCTCGCCGAGCGGGTCGGCGACGGGCTCGAGGAACGCGATCGGGAGGCCGAGCGGCGGCACCACGCCGAGGGCGTCGCGCAGCCGGCCCGCGTCCTCGGCGGCGGCGACGCGGCGCTCGCCGCCGATCTGGACCTCGATGGCGCGCCGATCCCGGACGAGCTCGTCGACCCACGCGTCGGCGCGCTCGCGGGCCGCGTCGGGTGGGGCGTCCGGGCCGACCGCGCGCCGGGCGATCTCGTCGCGCGTGAGGTCGCCGAGCGAGAGCAGGAGATCGTGCGCCTGGTCCTCGTGCTTGAGCGGCGCTCGGCCGTCGAGGCGCTGGAGCGCCGCCTCGAGGGCCAGCACGGCGTCCGCGTCGAACAGCTCGCGCAGCTCGGCCTCGCCGAGCAGCTCGCGCAGGCGGCTGTGATCGATGGTGAGCACCTGCGCCCTTCGCTCGGCGAGCGGCAGATCGCCCTCGTAGATGAAGTTGCCGGCGTAGGTGAAGAGCAGCGTGGCCGCGAACGGCGAGGGCGCGCGGACGTCGACCGTGACGACGCGGACCTTCCGGGCGGCGATCTGCCGGAGGAGATCCTCGAGCGCCGTGAGGTCGAAGACGTCGCGCAGGCACTCGCGGTAGGTCTCGAGCAGGATTGGGAACGAGCCGTAGCGCGACGCGACGGCGAGCAGGTCGGCGGCGCGCTTGCGCTGGGCCCAGAGCGGCGAGCGCTTGCCGGGGAACTTGCGCGGCAGGAGCAGCGCCCGGCCCGCGCACTCGCGGAAGCGCGAGGCGAAGAGGGCGGTGTCGCCGAGGGCGCGGACGAGCAGATCCTCCACCTGGTCGGCCTGCGGCAGGAGCTGCTTCGCGTCGGGGGGCGACTCCGACTCGGGCAGCCGCAGGACGATGCCGTCGTCGGTCCACACGGTGTCGACGCCGAGGCCGAGCTCGAGGCGGCACCGCTCGGCGATGCAGGTCGCGAGCGGCGCGTGGACGCGGCCGCCGAACGGCGAGAGGAGGCAGATGCGGTGGTCGCCGACCTCGTCGACGAAGCGCTCGATCACGAGGGTGCGGTCGCTCGGGACATCGCCCGTCGCCGCGGCCTGGTCGCGCACGTACCGGACGAGGTTCGAGGCCGCGCGCTCGTCGAGGCCGTGCTCGTCCGCGAGCGCGCGCTCGGCCTCGCCGTCGGGCAGCGCGGCGAGGCGCCGCGCGAGCGCGCCGATGGAGGCGCCCAGCTCGGCGTTGCGCCCGGCCTGGTCGCCGCGCCAGAACGGCATCTTGCCCGGCTCGCCCGGGGCGGGGACGACGAGGACGCGGTCGTGGGTGATGTCGGTGATGCGCCACGAGGAGGCGCCGAGGAGGAAGACCTCGCCCTCGCGGGCCTCGAAGACCATCTCCTCGTCGAGCTCCCCGACGCGCCGGCCGGGGCGCGCTGCGTCGCCGCCGGTGTCCAGGAAGACGCCGTAGAGGCCGCGGTCGGGGATGGTGCCGGCGTTGACGACGGCGAGGCGCTTCGCGCCCTTCCTGGCGCGCACGGCGCCGCCCACCCGGTCCCAGACGATGCGGGGCCGGAGCTCGGCGAACTCGTCGGAGGGGTAGCGGCCGGAGAGCATGTCGAGCACGCCCTCGAAGCTCGCGCGGGGCAGCTCGGCGAAGGGCGCCGCCCGGCGCACGAGCGAGAAGAGCGCGTCGACGTGGAGCGTGTCCATCGAGGCGATGGCGACGATCTGCTGGGCGAGGACGTCGAGCGGGTTCCTCGGGTACAGGGTCGCCTCGACCTTGCCTTCGCGCATGCGGGACGCGGCCGCGGCGCACGCGAGCAGGTCGCCGCGGTGCTTCGGGAAGACGACGCCGCGCGACGTGCCGGAGACCTCGTGCCCTGCGCGCCCGACGCGCTGGAGCCCGGCGGCGACCGACGGCGGCGCCTCGAGCTGGATCACGAGGTCGACGGAGCCGAGATCGAGGCCGAGCTCCAGCGACGAGGTCGCGACGATGCACGGCAGGAGGCCCGCCTTGAGCCGCTCCTCGATCTGCTGCCGCTGTTCGCGGGCGATCGATCCGTGGTGCGCGAGCGCGATCTCGGCGCCGGCGGTGTCGTTGAGCGCCGCGGCGAGGCGCTCGGCGAGGCGCCGGCTGTTCACGAAGATCATCGTGGTGCGGTGGGCGCGGACGAGCTCGACGAGGCGCGGGTGGATGCTCGGCCAGATCGAGCGCTGCGCCGGCTCGGCGGGCGCCCCCCTCGGGCCCTCGCCCGCGCGGGCGGCCTCGCCGAGCTTGGTCATGTCCTCGACGGGCACCTCGATGCGGAGCTCCAGGGCCTTGGGGGCGCTGGCGTCGACGAGGGTCACCGGCCGCGGCGCGAAGCGCCCGCCGGCGCCGTCGGTCTCGCCGCCGCCGAGCAGCCGCGCGACCTCGTCGAGCGGCCGCTGCGTGGCGGACAGCCCGATGCGCTGCATGGGCCGCGGCGCGGAGCGGAGCGCCTCGAGCCGCTCGAGGGACAGGGCCAGGTGCGCCCCGCGCTTCGTCGCGACGAGCGCGTGGATCTCGTCGATGATGACGGTCTCGACGGCGCGCAGCCGGTCGCGCGCGGCGGCGGTGAGCAGGAGGTAGAGCGACTCCGGGGTGGTGATGAGGATGTCCGGCGGCTTCTTGGCGAGCCGCGCGCGGTCCTCGGGCTTTGTATCGCCGGAGCGCACGCCGACCTGGGGGACCCGGTAGGGCAGGCCGAGGCGCTCGGCGGCGGCGGCGATGCCGGCGAGCGGCGCGCGCAGGTTGCGCTCGACGTCGATCGCGAGCGCCTTGAGGGGCGATACGTAGACGACGCGGCAGCGCTCGGCGGCCTCGGGCTCGGGCGATGCCATGAGCCGGTCGATGGCCGCAAGGAACGCGGCGAGCGTCTTGCCCGAGCCGGTCGGGGCGAGCAGCAGGGTGGAGGCGCCGTCGAGGATGGGGGGGAAGCCCTGCACCTGGGCGGGCGTGGGCGCGTCGAAAGCCGCGCGGAACCACGCCTGGGTGGCGGGGTGGAAGCGGTCGAGCGGATCGGGTGCGGGGGGGCGTCTCTTGGCCATCGGCGGCGCTTGCGCGGTCCCTGCCTGAGCGGGGAGCGCTGGTATGCAAGAGCCATCCCTCGCGGCGGGAGGCGGCGCAACAGATCGTTCCAGCCGCGCCGGCGGGTGGGTCCACGCGGCGGGGCGGGCGGGCGCTGGCCATCCGCCAAGGCGGGAGGCGGCGCAACAGATCGTTCTAGCCGCGCCGGCGGGTGGGTCCACGCGGCGGGGCGGGCGGGCGCTGGCCATCCGCCAAGGCGGGGACCTGGAGCTTACGCATGGAACACCGCCCGGCATGTCTCCCTTCGGGCCATGCCACCTGGGACGTCATGTTGCGCGCCACACAAGGCGCGCCTGAGACCTCGAGCCCCCTGGAGGCCTCATGGCACCTCGGTCGGTGCTCCAGCGCGCCCGCCCGCCCCGCCGCGTGGACCCACCCGCCGGCGCTCACCGAAGGTTGAAGGGGCCCAGGCGGCCACGGTCGATCCGATGAGGCCCCCGGAGGGGTGCTCTCGGCGGCCCGACGATCCGACCCTCGAACGCGGCGGCGGGAGGGACCAAGCGCCAGATGGAAGGCAAAAAAAAACCTGCGCACAGAGAATCTCTGTGCGCAGGTTCGAAGAAACCCCGGCGGCGTCCTACTCTCCCACCAGGTTGCCCTGGCAGTACCATCGGCTCCAAGAAGCTTAACTTCCGAGTTCGGTATGGGATCGGGTGTGACCTTCTCGATATCACCACCGGAAACTTGCGGGCGCGTCCATTCCGGTCGGACGCTCGGCGGAGCCCGCTTCTAGCGGCGCCCAACGCCTTGCCAGCCGCGCTGGCGTGCTCGTCGCCCTGACTTCAGGCGCGACGGGATCGCTGCTTGCCCTGGGAGCAGCGATCAGCCGCAGTCTCGCGGCCCAAAAGCCTGCGCGCCGGTGTCAGCGCGCAGGCTCAGAAAAAAAATCCCGGCGGCGTCCTACTCTCCCACCAGGTTGCCCTGGCAGTACCATCGGCTCCAAGAAGCTTAACTTCCGAGTTCGGTATGGGATCGGGTGTGACCTTCTCGATATCACCACCGGAAACTTGTGGGTGCGTCCAATCGGAACCCGGCGGAGCTCGCTTCTTGCGATGCTCTGTTCCATGTTTACGCCAGGCCAGCTGTGTCACGCTGCTCGTCACCCGAACTCCGGGCGCGACGCTTCGATGTTTGCCTTAGAAGTATGGTCAAGCCGCACGACCTATTAGTACCGGTTAGCTCCGCCGATTGCTCGGCTTCCACACCCGGCCTATCAACCTCGTGGTCTACAAGGGGTCTTTAGGGGCCTTGCGGCCCGGGACACCTAGTCTTGAGGCCGGCTTCCCGCTTAGATGCTTTCAGCGGTTATCCGTTCCGTACATGGCTACCCGGCTATGCCCTTGGCAGGACAACCGGAACACCAGAGGTACGTCCACCCAGGTCCTCTCGTACTATGGGCAGCTCCTCTCAAGTGTCCTACGCCCACGGCAGATAGGGACCAAACTGTCTCACGACGTTTTAAACCCAGCTCGCGTACCGCTTTAATCGGCGAACAGCCGAACCCTTGGGACCTGCTCCAGCCCCAGGATGCGATGGGCCGACATCGAGGTGCCAAACCGCGCCGCCGATATGAACTCTCAGGCGCGATCAGCCTGTTATCCCCAGAGTACC